>CAZNTR010000031.1:1502-26312 GCA_964575925.1 uncultured Chitinophagales bacterium | reverse complement strand
GTATTGGAATCGGCTTAATCCCTATTTTCAGTCTCATTTTGATAGGTTCTTTAGTGAGTTATTTTACTGCAAAACAAAAGCACTTCTATTTGTCTTATTCTCTTTTATTAACTTTATGTATTGTAACCACTCAATATCTTCTACCCATTTTTGTGGAGAATTTTAAACCATTTTTCGAATAAGTAACTTTGTCAAAGTTTCTGACTTTGACAAAGTTACCAATGGCAAAGTTTAAAACTTTGCCATTGGTCGCGTTACATTTGTTCCGGAGCGGAAATTCCTAAAACTCCTAAGCCGTTCTTCATTACTTGAGCTGTTGCTTCAAGTAATTCTTTTCTTGAAGCAGCTAAATCTTTTTCGACTCCGATTACTCTACAATCATGATAAAAGCGGGTGAATTGTGCTGCAACAGCTTCCAAATAAGTGATTAATTTTTGAGGCTCTTTGGTTTTACAGGTTAATGTAATAATGTCGGGGAAATTCAGTAATTCTTTAATTAAGTTGATTTCTGAATCGTGTTCTAGCAATCTTAAATTAGCTGTTCCTTCTAGTTCTTCAGATTCTGCAACTTTTCTTAAAATACTTTGGATTCTAGCGTGAGCATATTGCAAATAAAAGACAGGATTTTTTTCCGATGCTTCTTTTGCCGCATCAATATCAAATTCGAGGTGAGTTCCTGGGGCTCTCATTAAAAAGAAGAAACGAGTTACATCTTCGCCAACTTCGTCCATAAGTTCATCGAGCGTAACAAAATTTGCTTTTCGAGTACTCATTTTGAAAGGTTTTCCATCTTTCACAATCGTTACGAATTGATAAACTAACACATCAATTTGTTTGGAATCGAAGCCTAACGATTCAACACCTGAAAGTACATCGGGATAGGTTGCAATGTGATCGGCGCCAAAAACATCCACACAAATATCGAAACCACGTTCTAATTTTTTTACGTGATAAGCAATATCGGGCAAACGATAAGTTGGTTCACCGGTGCTTTTTACTAAAACAGTGTCTTTTTCTTTACCAAAATTTGTAGTTTTGAACCAAACAGCGCCATCCGTATCATACACTAAACCTTTTTCACGAAGTCTTTCTAAGGTCGAATCAATAGACCCATTTTCATATAATGAATTCTCGTTAAAAAACGTATCCATGAAAATGTTGAGGCGATTCATGGTTCCTTGAATATCTTTGAAAATAATTTTTTCAGCGTAATCTTTAAAAATCACATAATCATTTTCCCAAACGGAATCTGCGTGATCATTGTTTACTTCTCGAGCAATGTTAATTATGTATTCGCCTTCATATCCACCATCTGGAATGGTTGCATCTTTTCCAATTAATTGACCATATCTGCCTTTAACACTTTCTCCCAAAACACGCATTTGGCGACCCGCATTATTGAAATAATACTCTCTTGTAACCTGAGCTCCATTCCATTCATACAAACGTGAAATTGTATCACCTAAAACTGCATTTCTACCATGACCTACCGTTAAAGGTCCAGTTGGATTTGCACTTACGAATTCAACTAATACTTTTTTTCCATCAAATGTTTTGGTTTTACCAAAAGTTGAACCTTGAGAAGTGATTTTTGAAAGTTGATCTTGAACCCAAGCGTTTGTTAATTTGAAATTAATAAAACCTGGTCCTGCAATTTCAACCTTGGAGATGTAATCGGCATTGATTTCAAATCGTGTACAAAAATCTTGTGCTATTTGCCTTGGATTTTTTTTAAGCATTCGAGATAACAACATCGCCACATTGGTAGATAAGTCACCGTGACTGGCATCTTTGGGTTGCTCGATGATATATTCTGGGTATTCTGTGAGTTCTGTAAATGTGCCTAATGCCTTGTCTATCAATGATTTTATATACGATTTCATGAATTACGGTTGAGATAATGAATGGTGAGTCGTTTTAGAAAAGTTGAATTCAATTTCAAATATAATGAATTGAAAAATAGCCGATTAATGATTTTGATAATCAGACTAAAAGTACAAAATCAAAGGCTTATTAATCTAGGAGTTTATTTTTTAAATTTATTAGAATCATTCAAGGAAAAAATGAGAAGGTTGAACCCTAAAATTGTATGAACGTACTTATTCTGGGTAAACTCATCAAAATTATTGTAGAGTAAAAGAGCCTAGAACTCGTTTTTCGTTTAAAAAAAGGATACAATTTCTTTAAGATGCGTGTTTTTTGCATGTCAAAATACACAAGTAAAAAAAACTCAGATAGATCAAATTTAGTTCAGGGCATCAACGATTGTGTATTCAGGATGATCCCATTCTTGAAAATAATTTTTTTCGATTTTCATTCCTTCAAATTTTGAACTCTCAACGAATATTTTTAACGAACTCAAATTAGGACTTTGTTTCTATAAAAAAGCATTGGTTTTTCAAAAAAAAAGGTCATTACGTACCCTGCCACGATTCGATGAACCACGAAGTGCTATCTCTATCCAATATCTTTTTACGCAACAATCACTTTATTTTGAATAGATTGGTTCTTAGGCTCAGATGCTGGGTCGAAGCCCAACATGACCAAATCACATCTATGAATTAAGCTCAAAATGATGCGAATAAGCTCTTGTTCTCATTAATTTTGCTACATAAAACCGTTAACAAAATAATTCACTTTACAAAAGGTCAAAGTCCGAATTTGAGTTACCAACAACTTTTTGAAATGGATTCTACAATAATTTAGTTCAATCTATTGGATTTATGTGTTCATTTGAGCCAATAAATATCAACGGAAGTCTTATTTATAAGCTATTTAGGAGTTATCGCAAAAAAGCAATTCATAAAATATGGGATAAACTATTCTATAACTGGAGTCCGAAAACTAAGTAGTTGAATCAAAAAAGATAAAAGATTTTGTTTTATAGTTCGCCATTATCCGCCATACTTCGATAATCATTCCCGAAAATTATTATGTGATCGAGAAGTTTGATTCCAACTAAATCACAGGCTTGCCGAACTCTTCTGGTTAATACTTTATCTGGTTCTGAAGCAGTACTTGCGCCACTTGGATGATTGTGTAGAATGAACGCATTTGAAGCATTTCCCAAGATTAACTCCTTCACTAATGTTGTTAAATCAACAGAAACGGAATTTTTTTGTCCTTTAGCTAACTTTTTGTGAAATAACATTTTCAATTGATTATCACAGCCAACAACATAAAAGTTTTCGTGATCTTCATCACGTAAAAGGGGTCTAAAATAATCAGCAACAGATTTGGATTCACTAAATTGCATACGATTGTTAATCGACATAGTATGAGAGCGTCTTGAAAGCTCAAAAACGGCTTCTAAAGTAATCGCTTTTACAGGGCCAATTCCTGGATAATTTGCCAATTCACGCCATTTTTTTCGAAATAGAAGCGGTAAACCTAATGAGTCGGCAAGTAGTTTTTTTGATAAATCAAGAACATTTAATTTTTTAGTTCCTGTGCGTAGAATTATTGCCAATAATTCAGCATCAGTTAATGCCTCTGGGCCAAATCGTTGTAATTTTTCTCTAGGTTGCTCATCGGTTGGAAGTTCTTTGAGTCTTAATGTGGGTACACTATTTGTTAAAGTTGAGTTTAGATATTTCATGCGTTTTCAAAAATCTGTTTGTTGTTTCAAAAGAGAGACGCATGAGGAGCTAAAATCTTACAGAGTTTTTAAAAAAAAAGATGAAAATTTTCGGAATAATTCACAATAATCTATGTAAGATATAGTTTTTATTGATTCAATTTATTTTAAATAAGTGGTAAAAAATGAAAATACATGAAAGGAATCCATGCCTAAAAGTCGTTTTCTGGGATTTTTACTCTTCTAAATTGTTCAAAATAGCACAATATGTTGATGAGAACTGATTGCGGAAGCTTATGAAATGACTTACTATTTGGTATAAATGAATCAGATTTCCAAAGATTTTAATTTACGAACGAGTAGAATTTTAAGACAAAAATTGGTTTAGATAAAATAGTGTTCACAAAGCGAATTTAGCACCTGATTCTGCAAAGATAGCATTACCTGGTGCAGAACCCATTCAAATAAGTACATTTTCATAGTTATTTCTTTTTTTGAACTCAAGTTTATACACATATTGTAATCAATATCTTTTGCCGTAGAAAGAAATATAATGGTAATTTTTATGATTTTATTTAAACTGAACTAGAGGTAATAGTTAATAAGGCTACAAAAAGCAGATTTAGATTAAATCAACTTTCATTTTAAAATGGGGACCAATAGGCTCAATATCAAATCGTTTGGAATCGATTACCCAACCTAATTTTTCATAAAACCGAACAGCAGATTCTCTTGCATTACACCACATTAGGGCTTTATTTTCTTTATGTTGAACAAATTCAATGCTTTGCTTAACTAATTGAGAACCAATACCTTTTCCTTGAGCATCATGATGCGTTGCCATTCCTCGTAATTGCCAAGCTTCGATTCCTTTGTAAATATTTGGAGTAATAGTGAGACAACAAATAATCTTGTTTTGCTCAGTATAGATTCCAAAATGTAAAGTGCTTTCCAATTGGTCTTCAATGAAAGAAGCCGTCTCTATGGGGCGGCCTTTTCTTAAAACTTGATGTCTTATGGGAATAATATCTTCCAAAGTTGCTAGTTTAAAACTAGTCACCGAGCCCACCCATAAGAGGTTCGTTTAAAGCTCGAATATCTGAGTTTGGTAAACCACCAGGATAGACTTCTTTTGCTAATTCAATAGCACGAATCACAACATCTAAATGGAGCTTTTTTGAGTTTTCGTAAAAGTTTTGAGCAGGTCCACTTAGTTTTGGTTTTCCATGTAGGGGTTTATCACTAACACATAAAAGTGTTGCATGTGGAACTCTATAACGAAACCCGTTTGTTGCTAAAGTTGCAGATTCCATATCAATTGCAATAGAACGACTTAGGTGAATATCACTTACGGTACTTTTTTTTGAAAATTCCCAATTTCTGTTCATAGTTGTGTAAACTGAACCAATGCGATAATTAAGTTGGTATTCTCGTAAAGCTTGTTGTAAATGCAAATTCAGTAAAAAAGTAGGCGCAATTGGAACATGAAGAGGTAGTAAATCATCTAAAACACCATCAGCTCGCATATAACCCGATGCAAGAACAAAATCCCCAATTTCTTGGTGATTTCTAAGCCCGCCACAATGACCAACCATTATCATTAAATCTGGACGAAGCACTGCAATGTGATCGCTACACGTTTTTGCGTTTGACGGACCAACACCAATGTTGATTAAAGTTAGGCCTTCATTATTTGGAAGCTTGTGATGGTAGGCTGGCATTTGAACCCCCTTACGAGTAGGTGTTATGCAATCTGGGTATTTCTCTTGAAAAACCTCTACGTGCATATCATAATTGGTATATAAAATATTTCTTTGAAAGTCTTCGGCATTAGTTCCTGTATAATGCTCTAAACGATTTAAAGACAAATCGATACGTTCTGGTTTGAAAAGAAATAATTTTTTTTGAGTGATATCCCAATCGTTTTCATCCAAATAATCAAGTAAAATGGGATTGTTAAGTGCAACAGCTTTACGTTCAGAACTTACTATTATTTCGGCTCCACGTTTTACTAATTTGAAAATTTCTCTAGTAAGATACCAACGATACGATTTTGGTTTTGCAAATTCGCCTTCAATAATTGGATTGTGTTCGGACCAAACACGTTTAATGGTCATTTTAGGATAATAACCCTTTTGATACATCTCCTCCATTACATCACAGGCGTGGGAAACTAAACGGGATAAATAATCATCGGAATAATTAGGATCGGGCTGAATCGAAAATGTTGTTTGCATAGCCAAGAAATTAAAAGATTAATTTCGTTGCAAGATACAAAAATGGAGATAAAGGTTGGGAAAGTAATTATAAATGTAAATGATGTTCAGTTGAAAAGAAAAAGGGTTTTTTTCGAATCTCCTATGGTTGAAGTCAAAAAATTAAATTAGGAGTCAAACACTAAAGTCGATTATTGAGAGCGCATTAAATCGCGTTAATTTGACGATTATTTTTCTGATAGGTACTTTTTGGAGTTAGAACAAATTTTTGATTGATATGAAAAGAAAAAGCAATACTTATGATTGCTCTTTTTATTGTTTTTTGGTAGGCTCGCTTATGAAAGACAAGCAATTATTTCAGAAAATTAAATCGAAAAGTCATTAAAAAACTCTTTCATTGGTGCAAAATAGTGTTCAATCTAGCCTTTTTTGTAATCTGACTGACCCTCAGGGATCATTTCGTGAATTAGTGTTAATTCACAACCTGAATCAGTGTTTTTTAAAAGAATTGTCAGTTTGGAATCTGGGTCTGAATCTGCAAATTCACTTGTTCTCCAAGACTGAATGATTTCAGAATAAGGGGTTAGTGAAATGTTTTTTCCAGTGATGTATTCATCCAAGTTGAATAGGTTTCGCCAATTTGGTCGGAGCATTCGGCTTCACCGCCGGTCATGTCTGTATGAGAATCACTATCAAGCCAATCTTTATATACAGCATCAGCCGATACGTTAAATTGTTCGGTTAAATATATGGTATCCAATAGAGTATAATTTTAATTAGGTAATGATGGTCTAGAACACGCAAAAACTAAGTAAGTTGCAGGACATTGTTATGAAATTATTTTTTCATCTAAAAAGCACCTTCACGAATCTTCAATTTAATTGAACTTGATAGCACTTTTTAAGTTTTGAATAATGAGCGTACTCCAAAAAGTGGTTTCTAGCAATATCTTCATCGAATTCGTTGGATTTGGATGGGTGTAAACCGAAAAAATCGATTTTTTGGAGTGAACTCAATAATTGAACCAAGTATTAAAAGTAGAATTTAGTGGTATGTACCTTGTTAAATTATATTTCATTTACGATTATTTTGCGAAATCACAGTTTAGGAAAAGCCAAATATTTTTAGTTCAAATAAATTCAATCAAAATTGAGAATATCTTTTAACTTAGTAAAAACAACAAAAAAATTTATTATGACACGAATTATTAGAAAATGGAAAACCTCCGATTCGGTAGAATTGATAAAAACGCGGGTATTTACAGTAACTGAACATGAAGCAAGATTAGATGATAAAAGCGGAAATTTCGTTGTTCTAAATATGCCAGATTGGATTAATATAATAGCTGAAAGCGAAGAAGGTGAAGTTATTGTTATTTATCAATATCGCCATGGGCTAGATACAATTACACTTGAAATTCCTGGTGGAGTGATGGATAAAGGCGAAGATCCGCTAGAATCGGCAAAGCGTGAACTTTTAGAAGAGACTGGATATGAGTCGAATGAATGGAAATTGTTGGGAGTTACAGCTGTTAATCCTGCTATTGCAAATAATCACACCCATTTATTTTTTGCTAGAAACTGTAAAAAAATTGCAGAGCAAGACTTAGATGAGCATGAAGATATTGAGGTAAAACTTATAACAAGAGATGAATTCTTAGATAAAATCAGAAACGGAGAAATTACGCACTCGTTAATATTAGCAGCAGTTTGTTTTTGGGAATTAGGAGACTAACAAAAACCTTGGCGTTAACTATTAAATCTGAGTTCAGATTAAACTTTATTTTAATATCGGTTAAAAATATTTTATTTAAATACCGATATTAATTAAATTGATAATTCGTGTTGTATCAATCTGTTTAGCAGATTAATGTTTAAAAAAAATTAATTTCATTTAGTTGACAACTGGATTACTGCGTTTTGAATTTAGGTTCCATATCGAAACTTGTGGGTAGCTTTGTTACCTTCCTTAAATAAATCGGTTCTATTCAATTATAGAGAGTAATGATAAGCTTGTTTTAAGCTTTATATCATTTCAGGATAAAAAGTTGAGTAATTTGTGCCTATATCATCAAGAGAATTGTTTTTTAATTATTCGAAGAAAGATATTTAGCACTAAAACCATTAAAAAAGAATTACAAGAAACACGATTATGATACAAGTTGGTCAAAAAATTGATACCTCACTTACTCTAAAAGTCGTTGAAAATGGCAACGAAAGAACCGTTTCATTAGCTGAAATCCTTACAAAACCCTTTGTGATTTCAGTTTACATGAAAAACAATACAAGTAGTTGTGACAATCAAAACAAAAGTTTGGTTGAGTTTACAGAGCAGATTTCAGCAAAAGGCTATGGAATACTTTCTTTATCAAAAGACACATGTGGATCTCATCTCAAATATGCAGCTAAGCATGCAATTTCTTATGTCTTAGCCTCCGATCCTGATCAAAAATTCCCAGAAATTACAGATTCAATCATTGAAAAATCGATGTATGGTAAGAAATATCTTGGTGCTTCCCGATCTGCATTTGTAATCGATACGGATGGAACCGTTTTAGCGCTTATTGAAAAAGTGGATTCGAAAAATCACGGTCAGCAAGTTTTAGATGCGTTGAATGCAATTCGCAAATAATTTGAAATCGAGCTATTAAAACATGAGCTTACTCTGAAAAATAGTTTTCAGCAAAATAATTGGTGATTTAACACGCTTTGAAAGGGTAAAAACCAACAAAATCGAATTATTGGAGTAGGTTCAAACAGTATAATAACCTGAGTTCGGGCTAAGAATTGGGACAATAGTTTTTTAGCCATCTACAAGAAAAAACAGAAAAAACGGCCGTTTTACCTTTAGTTGAGCATTAAGTTCTTTTTTCATCAGGCGAAGATTCTGGGTCAAGCCCAGAATGACGAAATTATTTTTAACCTTTATTATATTTCATTCTTATCTCGAACTCAGATTAATAGCATATATAAGATTCTAGCTTCTTAATAAAAGTTCAAATTTGACTTCACAGCCATTATTTGGACTTGTTTCGATCTGCGCAGTTCCATTAAAACGATGGATTCTTGATAAAATATGACCAATTCCATTTCCTTTATTGAGCTCTTCAGATAAAGTAAAACCAATACCATTATCTTGAATAATTATGCGTAAGCGATTGTTTTCTGTTGAAATATGAAGCCAAATTGTGGTAGCTTCCGAATATTTTAAAGCGTTGTTTAAGGCTTCTTTAATGCACATTAACAAAGCATGGCGAATGTCTGATGCAATAGTAACATCAGGAACGTTTTCTTGAATATCGAACAAAACACGAATGTTACTGTATTTGAAAAAATTCTCTGTGTATTCCTGAATATAAGAGACTACTTTTTCGAGATTGTCGTGTTTAGGATTTAAAGACCAAACGATTTCAGAAAGATTATTTACCCCTGATTTTGCGGCTTCTGCTACTTTTGTTAAGCTTACTTTGCCAGACGAAGAGTCAGAGTTTTCTTGATTAACCAATTCACTCAACATCGCAATCTGAGTTAAATTCGCTCCAATTTCATCATGTAAATCTTGAGCAATTCGAGAGCGTTCTTTGTTTATCAGTTCTTTTTTTTCTAACTCACGCAATAGTTGTTTTACTTTTAAAAAAGAGTAATACCGAATTATGCCAAAGATTATCCCAATTAATGCAAGAACAAATAAGCTAATAAACCACCAAGACAACCAAAATGGGGTTAAGATAGTTATCCAAACAGAAATCGGTTCTGACCAAACCGCATCATAATTTGCCGCTTTTAATGAAAACTTATAAACACCAGGTTTTAGATTCGTATATCGAACTCGATTTTCTTTCCCTGAATAAATCCAATCCTCATCAAAACCGGTTAGTTTATAGGCATAAGTCACGTCTTCGGCTCTTCTAAAATAAATCCCTGTATATTCTAAAGTTAGATCTCTGTTTTCGTGACTTAATGTGAAATGTTTTTTTAAGGAAACGACAGTATCGGTTTCAATAGGTTGGTTAGATACTAAAAGTTGTTTGATAATGGGTTTAGGAAGACTTGAATCATCTATTATGGAATCAGGATAAAACATATTTATTCCGCCAATTCCTGAGAGCCAAAATCGCCCAAAATCATCTTCAGAATAGCCAAAAGTGTTAAATTCATTACTTTGGAGTCCGTCTTTTACGGTAAAGTTTTTAAATATTAGCTCTGGAAGACCTAGAGCGTCGATTTCAATGCTAGCTCTTGCTAAACCTCTATTTGTTGGAATCCATAGGTTTTCATTTTTATCTATAAGCAAGCCGTAAGTAAAATTATCGGGAAGACCTTTTCGTTTATCAAAATAGCGAGATCTTCCTGTTTCGGGTTCAAAATAGAGAAGACCATTTTCTGTGCAAATCCAGAGGTTTTGATTTAATGCGTCGTTTCGCTGAATCAGTTCTATATGCTTATTATCACTTTTTCCCACTTCTTTAAAAGTTATATACTCATTTTGTTGGGTAGAAAAAGAATGAAATCCTAATTTGCCGCCCATGGTGAACCAAACACCGTATCTTAGTGAATCTGAAACGGCATTCATTTGCCACATATAGTTTCCGTAACCAGAAGTATCGGTTATACTAAAAGAATTTTTGGCTATATGGTTTTTGGAAAGCTGAAAGAATTGAAATCTATTCCCGAACCACAAAGAGCGGGTTTTGCTCCGACTTGCAACACCTGAAAGGTTCTGACTCGAAAATTTAGATGCAACTTTATTTGAAAATGGAACGTCAATTTCTGCTTGTTTGCCTGTTTTTACATTAAAATGGATTATTTGGTTCTCAATACTACCCACAAAAAAATTTTCATTGTCCAATGAATAGGCATCCGATATAAGTAACTTTTTATTTTCGTTTGTAAACTGAAAGGATTCGCCCGTCCATTTCTCTAAATCGATGTGATTTAAACTATAGGGATTATTGTGGTTTACAAACCATAATTGATTTTTAAGAGACCAAACTCTCTTCGTTAAGGTTGAAACAGTAATAGGCCCAATAGTTGTTTGGGCAGGAATGGTTAAAAATGGTTTGGACTTTAAATCGATTTGAATTAAGCCTGTTCCATTTCCATTAACCCAAAGAAAGCTGTTGTTCAATTTCGTTAACACCTCTTGTTAGAAATTGTTCAAAAGAAGGTTTTAAAGAAGGAATCTGCTTAGCGTTAACTAGGATGTTTTTGTCTAAATCAGCAATATATAAACCTTCGAATTCCGTATTAATCCATAATCGATTATTTTCATCTTCTTGGAAAAGATAAAAATAAATGTGTTTAATTTTTTCATTTATGGATTGTTCGAGTGGATAAAAAAGTGTTGGATTCGAAAAATCTGCTTGCAAAAAATGAGTTGAGTTACCTGCTAAGTTTTGGTCTATTAGTGCAAAATTATAAACCCAAAACCCTTTTCCATTCCGTTTTTTTTTAACATACAATGAGGTGATGTGTTTACTATCAGGGAAATTATGTTTAATTCGTTTTACAGAAAAATCGGGTGCAATAATGATAACTTCTTCTAAAGAGACCGTCCAAAGTGAATCATTATGAATAAAATAACTTGTTACTAGGTCTGGTATCAGTGGCATTGCAGACCAGTTTTTTTTATTAATCAAAGAAAGATTGCCTTTAACTAGCTCACTTTTTCCAATTAAGGACTCGGAAAATTCGGTTAAGGAATAAAAATGTTCTGAACTTGAATTCTCATTGGGTAAACGAGTAAAATCTTGTGTGAACGTATCATAGAGATACCAGTTTGATTTGGTTTTGAAAAATAAATTAGACTTATACTTTTGAATGGATGCAATATAGGTATCTGATGAGTTTGTTAGGGAATCGATTGGAAGGTCGATAGTTTCAAAAGTATGTCCATCAAACCGATTTAAACCACCAGAAGTAGCAATCCAAATAAACCCTAGATTATCTTGTATTACATGATTTATTGAGTTAGCCGTTAAGCCATCATCAACTGTATATTTTTTTACAGTATAAGGGAAATCGAAAGGAGATTGAGCCGTAAGATTGAGGCTAAAGCAAAAAAGAAATAAAAGAATAGAATAGAACGGTCTGAAATTCATTTAATATGATAATAAAATGCTCAGATAAATCTAAAAATTTTCAAATAATAAAAGTTAAGCCCGATAAATTTCTATCTAGAAATCTGAAAGAAACCGTTAATTCAAATTTTCTTTATCCATTTCTCACCTTATTTTACCTAACTTAGTAAGCATAACAGACATTTATTTCATTAATTCCATTTCATGTTTTGGAATAATGATTAGCATAACTTATTTAAAAACAATCTATTGTTAAGAAAAACACTATGAAGGCATTAGTAATTGTAGAATCGCCGACAAAAGCAAAAACAATCAAGAAGTTTCTTCCAAAGGGGTATTCCGTAGACTCCTCCATGGGGCATATTCGGGATTTACCTGCAAATGCAAAAGAAATTCCTGCTAAATACAAAAAAGAAAAATGGGCAAATATTGGAATTAATATCGATAAAGACTTCGAACCACTTTATGTGATTTCAGCTGATAAAAAAAAGGTAGTTGATAAACTTAAAAAACAATTAAGCGATGTTGATGAACTCATTTTAGCGACTGACGAGGACCGTGAAGGGGAAGGAATTTCTTGGCATTTATTAGAAGTGTTAAAACCCAAAATGCCAGTAAAGCGTATGGTTTTTCATGAAATTACAGAAGATGCTATCAAAAAAGCCTTGTTGAATTTCCGTGAAATTGACATGAATTTGGTAAACGCGCAGGAAACGCGCAGAATTATGGATCGTTTAGCGGGCTACACCATTTCTCCATTACTGTGGAAAAAATTAGCTCCAGGTCTTTCCGCAGGTCGTGTTCAGTCAGTAGCGGTTGAGGTTTTAGTTCAGCGTGAGCGTGAACGTATGCGTTTCGTAACGAGTTCGTATTGGGATATTCTTGCTCAATTAAATAAATCGGGCGATAAAGTTAGTTTTAAATCAGAGCTTGCTAGAGTTAATGACACTAGAATTGCAACAGGTAAAGATTTTAGTTCAGAAACAGGATTATTAGATACAAAATCCAAAGTTTTATTACTGAATGAAAAAGAAGCTCAAGAACTTGTAGAAACCTTAAAATCTGCAAAGTGGTCTGTTCAGGCTATTGAAAAAACCAATCAAAAACGTTCTCCTGCTCCTCCATTTATCACATCTACTTTGCAACAGGAAGCCAATCGTAAGTATGGATTTTCTGCCAAAGAGACCATGCAAGTAGCTCAAAAGTTATACGAAAACGGTTATATCACGTATATGAGAACCGATTCTACGAATTTGAGTCAACAAGCTATTGAAGCGGCAAGAAATGCGGTGGTTTCCATTTACGGAAAAGATTATTTATTTCACACTGTTCGTTCTTACAATAAAAAAGCAAAAGGCGCACAGGAAGCTCACGAAGCAATTCGTCCTGCAGGAAATCAATTTAAAACTCCGCAAGAAACGGGTTTAAGTGGAAAAGAATTCAAATTATATGATTTAATTTGGAAAAGAACCATGGCGACTCAAATGGCAGACGCTTTGTTAAATTTCACCAATGCGGAAATAGTTGCACAAAACAACGGAACAAGTGCAATGTTCAAATCATCTGGAAAACAAATTGTATTCCCAGGTTTTTTTAGAGCTTATGTAGAAGGTTCAGATGATCCTGAAGCAGCATTAGAAGATCAAGAATCGATGTTGCCAGAATTATTTGTTGGTGATACCATTAATGCAAAAAATATTGAAGCAAAAGGTCACGAAACAAAACCACCTGCTCGTTTTACAGAGGCAACTTTAGTAAAAGCGATGGAAAAAGAAGGTGTTGGTCGGCCAAGTACCTATGCAAGTATTATCAGTACCGTTGTAGATCGCGGATATGTTAAAAAAGAAGGCAATGCTTTAATTCCATCGTTTATGGCTTTTGCCGTTGCCGGATTGCTAGAAAAACATTTCCCCGATTTAGTTGATACAAAATTTACTTCTGAAATGGAAGGAAAGTTAGATGAGATTGCAGCAGGCGAACACGAAATGTTGAATTATCTGGAAAGTTATTTTAAAGGCGAAAAAGGTCTTTTGCAACAAATATTGATTCAAGAAGTTCAAATTGATCCAGCAGAAGCTAGAAAAATAGATTTACCCATTCGTGATTTGGAAGGACTTCAAGTTTTAGTTGGAAAATTTGGCCCTTATGTTCAAACAACAGATTTAGCAGAAACAGCATCAACTTCTCTTCCGATTGATTTATATCCAGGTGATGTAACTCAGGCGAAATTAAAAGAGTTATTGCAAGATTCTAAAGATGGCCCAAGTTCGTTAGGCAAAGATCCAGAAAGTGGAGATGATATTTTTGTTCTAACTGGTCGATTTGGGCCTTATGTACAAGTTGGATTGGGTGAAGATAAAAAAGTAAAGCCTAAGCGCGGTTCTTTGTTAAAAGGAATGAAACCAGAAGATTTAGACTTACAAATAGCTCTAAAACTATTAGATATGCCAAGATTAGTTGGTATGCACCCAGAATCAGGTAAGGAAATTAAAGCTGGTGTTGGTCGATTTGGACCTTATGTAGTACATGATGGAACATTTGCATCTTTAGCAGCCGCTGACAATGTTTTAGAAGTAGAATTGCCAAGAGCATTAGAATTGCTAACAAAAGCAGCAAATAGAAAATCAAGAGGCTCTGCACCAATTCAAGAATTAGGAAAATATCCTGAAGAAAAAGGTGATGAAATTCAAGTCTTAACAGGGCGCTTTGGCCCCTATATTAAATGGGGAAAATTGAATGTGAAAATACCTAAAGGTGTTGAGCCTGAAGCGATTACCAGACAAGAAGCCATCGAATTAATTGATGCAAAGAAATAAATAATTGAGCCTATATAGAAAAAAATATTTCAATAAAATAATCAGCGATTACCCACTATTTGAATGAATAAAACCCTCAAATTCAAATTTTCTGTGTGGATTTAATAAATCTTAATTACAGATTAAGGGAGTTTTAGCTCAATACTAATTCCTTTAATTCGTGAGTTTTCAATTAAGCGCAGCGTTCCCCCAAGAGCCTGCGCTTTTTTTACGCATCTACTTAATCCAAGTCCCCAGTTTTGAGATTTTGTGGAGAAAAATGGCTGAAAAAGCCCATCGACAATTTCATTTGAGATAAATCCGGTATTACTAACTTGGAATGTTTTTGAATCAAATAATTGAATTACTATCGGAGAAAGCACATCAGAGCCGTGTTCAAAAGCATTTTTTATTAATTCGGAAAGAATTTCATGAATAAATAAGGCGTCTGTTCTAACCTCAGAAATTCCAGGAGCCATTGTAAACTGAATTTTTTGCCGTTGATGTGCAGGAAGTTTATAAATAAAGCTTTGAATGAGAGCGCCAAGGTGCGCACTTTGCGTATCAGGTTGGTCAATTTTGGTAAATGCTTCTAACTGATCTAGAAAATCAGACATTCTTGTAAGACCGTCTGTTATCGAATGTGCAATAAGTTCCTTATTTGCATCTGTTGAGGTTGAAATCATCTCGCTTAAACCAAATAATGCAGTTAGCGGTGAACGGAATAAATGGGTGATTAAAGTAGCCGCAGATTCACCAGCAACCATAACTTTTTTACCAGGTTCTTCTTCTATAGGTTCAAAAAAGATGATTTGATCGTTGAATTGCGTTGAAGCTAAGCGTAAAATGCGAAATAAGCCCTTAGTTGAAACGAACCGTTCTTCGTTTCCAAATGGTTTTATTTTTCCAGAGAGTAGTGAAAATGGATGTTCTCCAACTGGAGAGAATCCGAATAAATTCTCAGCCTTTTTATTTGCGTAACTAATCGAATCGGCTGTAAGGTTTACGCCAATTACGGGAATAATGTGATTGTCAAATATGGAAATGATTGTTTGAATTTCGGTCTGAGGCATAGTCATCATCAGGTTATTCGTAGTAGTACAAAAGTTAATACTAAAAATTATGCCGAACTTAAAACTTGTTTCGATTGTAAAAGCTGCTTCGAAAATCTTTGTTTGATGAAGCTAGAATTGAAAGTGTTTAACTTAGCTATAAGATTTTGTTTTTGGCACGATGCTTGTTTTATAGACGTTAATTAAACCATCTGTGTTATGAAATTAGTTGATAGCAACCACACCAATTTACTTAAAACAGCTTTAGACGCTTATGCGCTTAGACAAAAAGCGATTGCTTCTAACGTTGCCAATATTGACACCCAAGGTTATAAACGACTTGAAGTTCCTTTCGAAACGCAACTTCAAAAAGCACAAAATTCGGGTTCTGGCGGAGTAGATTTGTCTAAGATTCAGCCTTCATTGCAGGAAACCGAAGAAACGCCATTAATTGAAGATGAGATGATGGCTTTAGCAGATACGCAAATTCGAGCTCAATTAGTAACTCGTTCGTTGCGTCATAATTTCCAATTATTAAAAGCCGGTATTACAGGTCGGAATCAATAGGTGAACTAATATGCAAATAGACCGTTTCTTTTCCGTTTTTAAAACGGCCTCTCGAGGCATGGATCTTCAAAGGAAGGTCTTAAATATAAGTGCGGAAAATATTGCCAATGCAGGAACTACTAGAATAGAAGGTAGCGATGGACCCTATAGACCAAAAACATTAAGAACTTCTTTGTCTGATGATCAACAATTTAAGTTGAAGTTGGAACAAACAACAATGGGCTTAAAAGAAACCAGAAATGGACACTTAAACAGTCAATTAAGCTCGAATATGCAAAATAGAGTTTTAGCTGAAATGGGGCCACAGGAAGAAATCGTTGAACAGGAAAAATTCCGATATGAGTTTAATCCGACACACCCAGATGCTGATGAAAATGGCATGGTGAAATATCCGGATTTGGATTTGACAGAAGAGATGACAAATATGGTGAGCGCAAATAGGCTTTTTGAAGCCAATATTTCGGTTGTAGAAGCCGAAAAGCAACTAATAAAACGAGCATTCGAAATCTAATAAAGCAATCTAAAATGAAGTTACAAAACGTTCAATCTGTAGAAAATGCACAATCTTTGTACAAAACTGGTAAAAATGGTTTGTCCAACTTAAAACCATTGTCTAGTGACGAACAAGCCCTTATTCATGAGCAATTTCCACTTGGTTCAAATCGCCGCTTAGAATTGTATCTGTCTAACGGAAATGCTAGAATGGAAATGCCCGAATCAAAAGGTCGCAATTATGACTTTAGAGTTTAATTATAAACCAGAACTATTATGCCAATAAACCCGACAACTTTTGCTTTAAATACGTTTAAAGATGTTTCTAGCGCAATGAAAACTTTGCCTCGAAATAATTCACAATCTCCAACTGATGAAGTTATTGAAAACAGAAAATCGCTTCAAAGAGTATCTGTAAACAGCCAAAGTGGAAGTTTCGGTGAAATGATTCGCGATGCTATAAATTCTGTCGATAGATCTTCCAAAACAGCGGATAAACAAGTAGAAGACGTTGTTTCGGGTAAGTCAGAAAATATTCATGAGGTAATGATTTCTCTTCAAAAAGCACAATTAAGTTTTCAACTTATGCTTGAAGTAAGAAATAAAGCTATTGAAGCTTATCAAGAACTCTCTAGAATGCAAATTTAATCTTCATAAAACTACCCTATTATGGCACGTTTTTCGGACATTCTTAACAACTTTTTTAAACCACTTAATATGGCTCAACGCGTGTTATTTGGTTTTATGTCTGTTGTTATATTAGCGGGAGTTACAAGTGTATTCCTTTGGGCAACTCAACCTGATTACACCTTATTATTTGGAAATTTAGAACCTTCTTCAGCAAATAATATTGTTGAAGAACTTCGTAAGAAAAGTGTGTCTTACAAGTTAACAGATGGTGGAACCTCAATTATGGTTCCTCGTGAAGATGTTTATGAGTTGCGTTTACAATTTGCAGGACAAGGTGCGCGTGCTGCTGATTATCGTGGTTACGAGTTATTTGATAGCAATACTTTAGGTATGACCGATTTCATGCAGCGTGTAAATTTAAAAAGAGCTTTAGAGGGAGAGTTGTCGCGAACAATTAGTGCTATGGATCAAGTTGAAGCGGCTCGTGTTCACTTGGTTTTACCAGAACGTTCACCATTTACAGAATCGTCTGTTCATGCTTCTGCATCTATAATTTTAAATATGAACCCAAGTACTCGTTTAACTCCAGCTCAAATTGAAGGAATTTCTGCATTAGTAGCACATAGTGTTGAAGAGTTAACCATTGAAAATGTTACCATATTAGACCAAAGAGGAAATAAAATTTCAAATAATGAATCTTCTGGTTCTGATGTAGGGTTATCGAATGGGCAACTTAAGGTGAAGCAACAAGCCGAAGTTTATTTAACTCAAAAAGGTCAATCGATGCTCGATAGAGTTTTGGGGACAGGAAACAGTATAGTTCGGGTTTCAACAGAGCATGATTTTGAAAGGCTATCTAGAGATTCGGAATTAATTGATCCAGAATCAAGAGTTGTTATTTCTGAAGAGTCGAGACAAGAAGCGATGAGTGATGTTAAGAAAGAACCTTTACCAATAGATATTAACGACCCACCTGCACTTAGAGGTCAATCTATTGATAAATCGAATAACACTCAAGAATCTGCTATTAAACTCAGAAATTATGAAGTTAGTACCACTCGTGAGAAATACGAAAAACCAGTAGGAACAATAAATAGAATTACGGTTTCTGTTCTATTAAATCATAAATCGAATAGATTAAAAGCTACTGATGGAAGAGATTCTGTAGTTTATTTCCCCTACACGCAAGCTGAATTGAAAGACATAGGGGGTGTAGTCAAAAACGCATTGGGAATAAATCCAAATCGTGGAGATGATGTAAACATTACTCAAATCAGATTTGAAGATCAACTTGAAGTTGACATGCAGAACCAAACGCAATATCTACAAGAGCAAATAATGTTGAATCAGTGGATTAAGTGGGGCTTAATATTATTGGGCTTAGGTTTAGCATTAGTAGTTCTTTATGCAATTGTAAAACGAATTAATCCTGATACACCACCTCTGTTTTTCGATATGAAGCCAGAAATAAAAGGAGATAAAGTAGGTGATCAAAAAACTCTTCCTAAAAATCAACAGAATCAAAGTTCAGATAATGAGCAATCTGAAGAAAATTATGATGAGGATGCCGATTTTATCAATCTTGAAACGACTGATGTTTATCAGCGCAAACTTTCGCCTGAGGCTCAACGTCGTTTAAAGATGAAATCCAAAATGTTTGATGAAATTAAAAATTTCGCAGAATTTAAACCGGATGAAGCTGCCAATTTGGTGCGAAGCTTTATGGTAAAACAAAAGAAATAAGAAATATCCGGAAGGTTTAATTCAATGCCAGCAAGTTACTCATATAATCGAGTTATTGACGATCCTATTCAACTTTCAGGGGTTCAGAAGGTTGCTATTATTATGATAGCAATTGGAGTTGGACCAGCATCTAATGTGTTTAGAATGCTAACTGATAACGAAATCGAGAAAATAACACTCGAAATTGCAGGTATGCAAAATGTATCTCCAAGAGTAGTGGACGACGTGCTCCAAGAGTTTCACGATTTAATGCTTGCCAAACAATATGTAATGGAAGGCGGGTTAGATTATGCTAGAGATATTTTAAAAAGCGCACGAGGCGAAAAAGTAGCAAGAGATTTAATTCGTAGATTAGAAGCGGCTACAGAAATGAGTGCTTTTGCTTTGTTCCAAACGGCAGAAACCTCACAAATGGTTCAATTTTTACAAAATGAACATCCCCAAACAGCTGCTCTCATTCTTGGTAATTTAAAAACGGATCGTGCTGCAGAAGTACTTTCAAACTTGACGGAAGATATTCGTGGTGATGTAATTTATCGCCTTGCAACAATGGGAAAAGTTGCACCTGAAGTTCTAAAAGAAATTGAATTTGTAATTCGTGAGCAAATGGGAGGTTACGATAACGATTCGGGGCTTTCATCTGGTGGGGCTCATATTGTTGCAAATATCTTGAATGCGGCAACTATTTCTACGGAAAGAATGGTTCTTGAAGAAATTGAATCAAGAGATCCTGAATTAGCTGATGAAATTAAAAATCTGATGTTCTTATTCGAAGATATTTTAGGTCTTGAAGATAGAATAGTACAAAAAGTAATCTCAGAGGTAGATAAACGAGATTTGGTCGTAGCTTTAAAAGGTGCAGATAAGCAATTGGTTGATAAATTTGCTAGGAATATGTCCAATAGAGCTCGTTCAATTATGATGGAAGATATGGATGCTCTTGGCCCTGTTCGTCTTAAAGAGGTTGAAGATGCACAACAACGCATCATTCAACGCATAAAAATTATGGAAGAAGCTGGATCGATAAGTGTTCGTAAAACTTCAGATGAACAATTGGTTGATTAATCAAGGTAGAACGAAAAACCTATATGGCTGATGTAAGATTAATTTATCGGGAACAACTCAAATATCAAGCTAAAGATAAAACCAAGCTTAGTTATGAGGAATTGTTTGAGGAAAAACCAACAGAAGAAATCGATTATCAAGATGTAATTGAGCGAAATAACTTGGAATGGTCTCGTCGTTTAAACGATACTCGGCAGGCTGCAATTAAGGAGGGTTATCAAGCCGGTTTTAGCGATGGGGAAGCAAAAGCTCGACAACGAATTGATGAACAATTGCATCATTTTGAAAATGCTTTAATGGAACTGGATCAACGACTTCGTATTACAATTGAAGAAATTAAACCTGGAGTCACCTCTTTAGTTTTTGACATGGCAGAAAAAGTTATTGGTGTCCCTGTTCACAATGAACAACTCCAAACATGGGTTAAAGAATCAGTTAAAAAAACCTTGGATTCAATTTCTGAGAACACAAAAATTTCTATTGTAGTTTCTGAATACGATTATGAGGCAATTGTTGCCCTAATGGAGAAAATGCCAGGAGTTGAAAAAATAAAGGTTAGTTATTCCAAAACATTTCAACCTGGTGAGTTTAACGTTGAAACACCGCATGATGCTGTGGTGAATAATTTCACTAAAAAAATGGCAGATTTACGAAAATCTATTCCCTTACAAGACTGGGGAAATACCTAAAAAGAATTACATGTTAGAATTACTTCGTCATATAAATCAGCATATTGTAAAAACAGAATTAGACCCAACCGAATACGGCAAAGTCTCCTCTGCGGTTGGTTTATTGATAGAAGCTAAAGGTTTAAACGCATCATTGGGTTCTTTGTATACCATTCACATGGATAATGATGCCAAAGTTCAGGCTGAGGTTGTAGGTTTACGTGATAATCAAACCTTATTAATGCCATTAGACCGAACAGAGGGTTTGAAAGCAGGAATGTGGATTGAGCCTATAAAACAGCCATTAACTATTCAGGTTGGTAAATCGTTGTTAGGTCGTGTTGTTGATGCAAATTGCCAGCCAATAGATGGACTTGGCCCTTTACAAGATACGGAGTCTTATCCGGTGCATAATTCTCCACCAGGTCCACTCGAGCGTGAAAATATTGATGAAATGATGCGAACAGGTGTAAGAGCAATTGATGCGTTTATTTCGGTTGGTAAAGGTCAAAGAATGGGTATTTTTGCAGGCTCTGGAGTTGGTAAAAGTGTTCTGATGGGAATGATTGCCAAAAATGCTTCAGCTGATGTAAATGTGATTGCATTAATTGGTGAACGTGGGCGTGAAGTAAGAGAATTTATTGAAGATGCGCTCGGTCCTGATGGCTTAGCACGATCAGTAGTTGTAGCTGTAACAAGTGATAAAGCCGCAATGAGCCGAATTAAAGGAGCATATATTGCCACCGCCATTTCTGAATATTTCAGAGATCAAGGTTTAGATGTTATGTTAATGATGGACTCTGTTACTCGTGTTGCTATGGCTCAACGAGAAATTGGTTTAGCGTCTGGTGAGCCACCAACGACGAAAGGTTATACACCAAGTGTGTTTGCATTGCTACCTAAATTATTAGAAAGAGCAGGAAGAACTCAAAGAGGAAGCATTACAGGTCTTTATACCATTTTGGTTGATAATGACGACATGACAGAGCCAATTGCTGATGCTGTTCGCTCCATTCTTGATGGTCATATTGTTTTATCCAGATCATTAGCTCATAAAAATCATTTCCCAGCAGTTGATGTTTTAGAGAGCGTTTCTCGCGTTTCTCCAAAAGTAATTACGAAAGAACAACGGCAATTATCTCAGAAAACACGAGAAATATTGGCGATTTATAAAGAATCTGAAGACTTAATTAATATTGGTGCTTATGTTAAAGGTAGTAGCGCCAAAATTGATTTTGCAATCGCCAAAATTGAAGCGTTAAATGACTTTTTGAAGCAAGATATGCATGAATATGATTTTGATGTGGCCATTTGGCAAAAATTAGCACAATTAATTTCTTGATGATTGGTGTAGAAGATGAAAAATAAATTTGAGTTTCGTTTAGAAACCGTTAAGAAAGTAAGAAAGCATCAAGAATTTCTTCAAAAGCAAGCTTTTGCAAAAGTTTTGCAAAAAAAAGCAACTTTAGAACAGCATAAAGAAGAAGTTACCGAGCAATTAAATGAGTACATAAGTTCTGATCATATTGCAGTAAACAAATTACATTTTGAATACATGCAAGGAAGGCATAATCAGTTATTTAATTTGGCAAACAGAATTAATAAAGCTACTCATGATGTGGAACGGGAACGAAAAAAAATGATGGAAGCCCGAAGAAAAACACTAGCTTTAGAAAACCTTGAATCTAAGCAAAAGATTCAGTTTATTAAAGATTTAGACAAAGCCGAACAGCTTGTTATGAACGAAATTGCAACTCAACGTTTTAATCGCGAAAGGAGCTAAGCATGGAACCTAGAAGAATTATTATTACAATTATTGGTTTTATATTGGCCTTTTTAATTTTCTTAGTTATTTCATTTTATTTGTACCCATCGTTTAATCCTGATGCAAAATTAAGTTATACCGGAGGCGAGATTTATCTGTATGATTATGCCAGTTTTGGTCCGCAAAATCTTTCAGATATGAAAAATAAAATTGAAGAACTTGAGAATGAGTTATCAAAGAGAAAATCAAAAGAGATGAAAGATATTGCCTTAATTGATTCCCTTTTTCAAGTAAGTATGCAATTGGAAGACGAGCTTTTGGCAATAAATTCAGCTATTCCTGAGATTAACAGTACAGGCAATACCGCTTTTTCAAATAATGTTGATGCATTATTCGAAAAAGATCCTAAAGTAGAGGAAATTACAAAATCGCTCATGCGTTTAGATGAAGAGGAATTGAGAATGATTCTTAGCCCTCTTAGTGAAAGTAATTTGATTCAAATTTATAACACGGCATCAAACTCTCAGCGAGAAAAACTATTACGTTCTCTGGAACCTTTAAAAGCGGCCTCAATTCTAAAGAGGATAATGTCATGAGTTTAGCAACGATTCGTTCATGGTTAGGTTTAACATCAAAAGCTGATGCTAGCTCTAAATCTGTTGGAGCTCTTTTAATTAAACCCGTTTCAAGCAAAAATTTTAAATCCGTTTTAGAGACGGCATTAAGTCCATTAAGCGATCCAAATAAAACTGCTACAGTGAATGGATTTGGTCAAAAATTGGGGATATTACAGCAACATGGTTTAGAAGTAGCGATTAGTTTTGATAAATCTGTTTTAAAACATCCTCCAAAAGCTGAGCCTAAAGCTGGGGTAAATGTATTTCCAAATTCTGTATCAAGTACGAATCAACTAAGCCTAAAGTCTGTTCAAGAAAAAACAGTAGCTAAACCAATTCATACAGTTTCAACGATTTCATTTTCTTCGATAAAAAAAGGATTAACGGGGTCAATAGTGGCTTCAGATTCTAAAAGGAATCATGTTAATACATCAAAAGTAGGTTCAGTTAATGCAAAACACACTATAGATGAAAAATCACATGGAGCACAACCCAAGGGTCAAAAAAAAATATTGACTAGTACTAAAAGTGAGAAATCTATTAGGTCACTTATAAATGGTTCTGCATTTTCTAATAAACAAGATGAATCTAAAACAGAATCGAGTATTTTTTCACACAAAAGAGTGGATGAATCTGCAATAGATGACAAAACGAAAGTAACGGCGAAGAAAGTAAAAGGAAATACATCAGCAACACACGATTTTCTTCAACAGGCACAAATAGCTGAATCTGATCAAAAAATACTAAATAAACCTGTTATTAAATCCTTAGATGCCTATTCATTTGATGCTTTAGATGCAGATGAAACAGACATGGAAACAAATTCTTTCGTTTCAAAACCAGATTCAAAAACGTCTCATATTGGACAAAATGGTTCGATTTCATCACCTTTAAATGTTGGGAATACTGTTTCACAGAAAAGTGGTTTAACTCAACATCAGGAGATAAAATCAATTGCAAGAGAATCTGTTGCTGTTGGCAATGAACCAGAATATTCTGTTAAAAAAGTAAATACAAAAGCTATTTCATCCGCAAAAGTTGTTGTTAAGTCTGAATTACCCAAATCGACTGTAAACGGTGCAAAAGAAACTATTTCTAACACTGTTTCTTCGACAATTTCAGAAAATAATCATCCAAAAGCAGAATTAAATACCAAAGAGCTTGGTTCGTCAAAACCATTTAATGTTCAGGTTGAATCAAAAACAGCAAGTACTCCAAAAGATGTTGCTCAAAAATCAGAAAGTAATTTAAAAGCAACTAGTTCTGTAAAAACAGAAAGCACAGCTGCTGAAACCAAATCGGTAAATGCAGGGCCAAAGGTGGAATCCTTTAGTGCCAAAGTAGAAACTTCTGCCAAACCAGAAATTAAAGTCGCCGTTTCATCAGAGACAAAAACAACAAAAGCTGAACCGAGTGCTGATAAGTCAAATGTTAGTGAAAAAGGTCATGTTTCGTCCAAAGCGATACATTCAAAAGAAGTTTCGCCTGAAAAAGTTGTTGTTAAGTCTGAATTACCCAAATCGACTGTAAACGGTGCAAAAGAA
>CAZNTR010000031.1:0-1402 GCA_964575925.1 uncultured Chitinophagales bacterium | reverse complement strand
ACAAAAACAACAAAAGCTGAACCGAGTGCTGATAAGTCAAATGTTAGTGAAAAAGCCGGTGTATCTCCAAATTTATCAGTAAAGCAAGAGCTTACTGAGGCTAAAACGATATTAAAACCTTCGAAAATTGTTTCAAATGAACAATCAAAAGAAACAACCTCACTAAAATCTATAAAGCAAGGTCAAAGTGAAGGTGCAAGTCCGGTTCAGGAAGCAAAATCAGTTAAACCTGAAATTAGTCCTAAAGCTGATATTTCAAAAGTTACAACTGATCTAAAAACGGAAAATGTAGGAATTGAAAAGATAAAATCAGAAGAAAAACAAACAGTTCAAAAAGCGGATTCTACTACTTCAAAGCCTCAAATTTTAACTAAAAAAGATAGTTTAGAGTCAAAAGAAGTGATTTTGAATAAAGATGTAAGTTTAGAATTATCAACGACTCTGGTTGATGATGTTCAAACAAATCATGATGATACTCAAACGGAGTCTATAAAATCTGTAGAAACTAAGCTGAAAACAGAAGTCAAAAATCCAAATAAAGTTTCTAAAGAATTAATTGTTGAAAAAGCAGAGATAGATTTAAAAGAAAGTGGACAAATTAATAGCCCTGAAACCGAAATTGTAGCGGCAGTTTCAAGTGTATTGAATCATGTGCAAGATAAATCTATTGAAGCACCAAAACTTAGTGTAGATCATTCGATTGCAAAACCAGTAAACGTACAAACGAATGCCATTAAACAATCGGTTGAGGATTTACCGAAAGTAGTATTTAGTCATAAATTGTCCGTTTCTGATGAAAAAGAAGTTGAAAGCAAACCTTCTCACATCAAGAACAACAGATATTTTGGTCGCTCTGTTCAAAATGATTCAATTGTTGATTCTAAAAAAGATGTTCAAGCACAAGTACGTTTATTTAACACGGATATAAAAGTTCCTGTAACGGAACTAGATTCGAACGCAAGAGCTAATCAATTTGCAACAGTTGAAGGTCAAACGATTGAAAATGAAGTTGGTGAATTGTTCTCTGGAAAAAGTAAGAATTCAGATCTTCAAACTGGTGGGAACAACTCTTCCAAAAACAGTAAAGTAGCAGATACTGATAAAAAGTCGTTTACCTTAAAAACAGATAAACAAGAAATCGTGTCATCAGGTGTTGATTCGAGTAAATATTCTGCTGATTCAGGCGCAAAAAATACGGTTTCTGAAAATACAGAAATGATTAATACCTCAGATCAGCTTTCTGATAATGTGCTGGATAGTAACAGTTTACAGGCAAAAGGTAATGAAGTAAATAACACAACTGAACAAGTGTTTCTTTCCTCACCAGTTAGGAAAGATTTTCCAATTAAAGTAGCGCAGTTTATTCGAAATATCCCTCAGAATGAATTAAATAAAGATGCTA
>CAZNTR010000030.1:0-26640 GCA_964575925.1 uncultured Chitinophagales bacterium | reverse complement strand
CCCCCCACAATTATTTTCATATTTAACTATTTATTATAATTAATCTGCAATTCGAGCAATAGGATATACTTCTATTTTTTCTCACATATGACATAAATCAAAAAATATTTTTAGCTATTTGAGTAAATTTTCAACTATAGTGCTTAAATGTTATTTTGAATATTCATTTCTGTATATTAACTTACTCTATATAATTATTATTAAATAACTTATATCTTTACCTACTCAACTGAAGTTTTTTTAATTCTTATATGTATTGACTTGCGAGACTTCATGTATTATTATGCTGATTTAATATTTCTACATAAATCGTACATAACTGCACTATATCATTTTTTACATATATTTCTTAATTAAAAGAATTCACCATATTCACGCCTAACGTTTTTTTTAAATTCACATCATTTTTTTTTAATAATACCTAACGTTACACTTTATTGCTACATCACTCAATGATAGAGGATTTCTAAAAATAGCAGTCTTACTATTTTCTCATTTCTAAAAAGTAATTTCTTTCAATACATATTTGCCTATTACTTTCAATTTATTACTATCAACTTCCATAAGAATCAGTTTCCAAAAAAAATTGAATCTCTATTAAAATTATTTTCGGTATGAGAATGAAAGATTAGAAGTGAATTTTGGAGTAGTTGCAATGTATAACATTAACTATTGCATTATTTTTAATTTTGATGGTATAAAACTGAGGTAATCTTATTTGATCTTTAGTACTAAAACACTAAATGAACATAATTCAAGAAACAATCTCTAGTACAACATCATTTCTCTCTTTTACAATCAACACACAAAAAATTTAATTTGAATGCGAATTGATCCTATGCTAAGTTTCTGCGAACTAAATTTGTTGTTGTTATTTCGAGGCAGTTTATGATTAAGATAGTATTTCTTTTCTTTGCTTTCTCAAGTAGTATAGTATTCCAATCCATTGCACAGCAGTCGTTTACGATTGCCACTGAAACTCAAATTCCTTTTCAATTTCTATCTGACGATAAACCCATTGGCTATTGTGTCGAATTGGTTGATGCTATTTTCAAGAAAATGGAAGTTCCCTACTCTATTCAATTTGGATATAAAGGTAACCGAGCTTACAAAATGATTACAGACGGTAAAGCCGATGCAATACTTTCTATTTCTTATGCAAAAAAAAGAGAACAAGATTTAGACTTTCCTGAGAATTTTAACCGTGATTCTGATTTCCAAAATTTTATGTGGGTTTCTGAATACGTCTTATTCTATAATAAAAATCGCGAAAATGAACTTAAGACCTTAAGTAATTATCAAGATATGAAGGATAATAAAATCCGAGTTGGAGTTATTGCAGGCTTCTCTTACGAACCAGAATTCTTTGCAGCAAACCTAAATATCATTGAAGGAAAAGACTATAATGACAATTTTAATAAGTTATTAAACAATGAAATTGATGTTTTTTTCATGGATAAAATGATTGGTAAATACACTTTAAATAACTCTAATCTTGACAGTAAAATTAGTTACATCCCCAAGAAATTCATCGTTAAGCCTTACACTCTTGCGTTTTCTAAAAAAAGCAGCTTTCCTAATAAAGAAGAAATCATGAAACGATTTTACGAAGAACTTGAATTGACAAAGAAGAATGGCTTGGCTAATAAAATCTTGTTTAAGTATATTTCAAATTATTAATAATGTTCATCTATTTATGATTCACCAATACGAACAAGTGCACTTATCGACTTAACTAATTCTAATTTCAGTAAAGACATAATTCACTTAACTAACTTATCTTAAATAAGATAAGATAAGATAAGAATTTATTTTAAACTGTTATACTTACAAATTTTAATACCAATTTCATGTTTAGATTAACTTTTAATGGGCTTATCTTATTGATAGTTAATCATTTATCAAATAAATTATTAACATGAGTTCGGAATGAAAACTGGGGAATAGTTTTTTAGCCATTTACAAGATAAAGCAAAGGAAACCACCGATTTACCTTTAGTAGAGCATTAAGTTCTTGGCTCATCAGGCGAAGATTCTGGGTCAAGCCCAAAATGTCGAAATTATTTTATACCAGTTTATGTATTTCTTTTTTATCCAGAACTCAGGTTATTAGAAAATTTGGTTGCTGAATTATTTAGTCGTATTAAATTAAGAACGTATTCTTAATTTAATATCATTTTCTAGAATAAGGATCATCTTTATTTACAAAACTATTTTTAACTCTTCTTTCTCTTCGAAAATCCCCGAACAATAGTATATAGTGCATCTAAACTTGCATTCAATTCAGTTATTTCATGTTTTACATTTTCAGTACTTTTTAGAGAATCATCTGCCATTTCTGCACCTTTTTGAATAATTGGATAAATCGTTTCTAAACCGTTATGACCCGATTTTATCAAGGAAGTTTGTTCATTTGATATTGAAACAACCTGTTCTGCTAATTCTTGCGATTTCTCTAATTCCTCGCTCAATTCGTGAACCAATGTACTCATTTTCTCCGTTGACTGAATTCCATTTTGAATATCAACCAAATTTTTATCGATAATTGTTTGCGTTAGACTTGCTGCTGATGAGGCTTTTATTGCTAAATTCCTCACTTCTTCGGCAACAACTGCGAAACCTAAACCTGCATTTCCTGCTCTTGCCGCTTCAACAGCCGCATTTAAGGCTAAAAGATTCGTCTGAAAAGCAATTTCTTGAATCGATTTTACAATTTTTGAAATCTCAGTCGTACTCAGCTCAAGATTAGTAATCGATTGTTTTACAGTATTTGATGAATTTTCAACTTCTTTGGCCATTTTTGAAATAGAATTGGTAACGACGGAGTTATTTTGTACTAAGGAGATATTCTTTTTAGACGCTTCATTCAATTGATCCAACATAGTTTTTACATGTTCAATCTCACTTACCTGATGAACATACGATTCTCTTAATTCAGATGAATTTTGTGCATTATTTGCACTATTCTCTTCAAGTACTGTGCTTGTATCTGTTATTACCTTTAATTGTCTAATGATTTTTCTAAGTAATAATCTGCCTAAACCTTCAAGGCTTAAAATGGCAAATACCGAGAAAAGTGTATAGCCTATTAAAGTCACAATTAATTCACCTCTAAAAATGGTGTGAACGGCGTACACAATAATCATGGCTAAATACACTAAGGGAATGGCAAAAACAACAAAACGTGAAACTATATTTTTCCCATTCACTTTATAAATGACTAACGAGCCAACCAAAAATGCGAAAAACATTTTCCCAGCATAAAAAAGGATTTCAATCATAGACACTTTTCCACTTTTATTAAGATGAAATAAATTTTAAGTTCCTCTTAAAACTGATATGATAAATAAAGTCAACAATGTATTTTACTCATTTGAATTCAGAATCCAAATTATTTTTTGTTAAAAGATGTGTTCTAAATTAATAATGGTATCATTTCCAGCTACTCGTAATCAATATAAAAAACTTAGACGAGTACTCAACTTTCAGACTTAAAAAAGATGTTTATAGAATTCCAATAATAATTATCTATGTTAATCATATTTTCGATGAATTTAGCATATTAGTCCAAAATTATCTTTAGATGGCTAAAATTTAGCTATATCATAAATTCGGTATCTTAAAAGTTCTTTTAATAGTCAGTCTTACTTATTGAAGTTCGAAAGTTAAACTTGTATTTAAGGCTTTATGTGTTTGAAAACCAGAAATCGTAATTCATTTTATTATTGTTTTTCAAACCTTCTACTATTCTGTGTCGCTAATTTACTTACTAGTTTACAATGTGATAAAGTATTTTTAACTACTATTCTTGCCAAAAACTTTATTTCTAAATCTACTCTATTTATTTACTTTAGTTTACAATCAGAGTTCGTAATCAAGTAGTTTTGTTTTTATTAAGTATGCATTAATAATGCTCCCTCTGTTGAAATTAGTAATTACGTAAAATTCATAAAGTCAATATTTTAAGGATTTTAAATCCTGCTTTTTACCTAATATTTTACTGAATAGTATTTTAGTGATAAGTTTAAGAATAATAAATTAATTCATAAATCCATCCTACAAATTCGATGAATATTTTGCTAAAAACTACTATTCGGAGTACACTCATCCATGAGTAATATCACACTATATTTTTACCTTACATAAATACATTTAAATTTTGAATATAATAATCTGGTCTGTATCTTTTTTTTACCCTACAATACAATGAAATCTATCTAAGTTACTTTATGAAAGAAACTCCTACAGGTTTTGATGTTATGCTAGCCATTTCTACACCTTAACTAATAATATGTTCCTAATTGGGTAAAAGTGCAACTACACATCTCGAAATTCAAATCACACTTACTTAAAACTTAGGTTATTTGCTTTTTATCATTATCATACCTTAAATAATGAGTCCGAATTTTTTACACAAAAGACGGACTCTGATTGTTTATTAATTTAGCTCAACTTTAAGAACTTCATTTATAATTTGTTTAAAGGATGCCTTTGGCAATGCACCAGAAGCCATTTGTGGCTGACCTTCAGCGGGAACGAATAAAATGGAAGGAATACTACGAATTCCGAACATCGAAGCTAATTCAACTTGCTCTTCAGTATCAATTTTATAAAAATCTACTTTTTGGTCATATTCCGTTGAGAGTTGTTCCATAATTGGAGCAATCATTTTACATGGTCCGCACCAATCAGCATAAAAATCAATTACGCAAGGGTTTTGACCGTTAAAACTCCATTCTTTTGATTCTTCAAAGTTAAAAACCTTTTCCTTAAAGGTTTCAAGTGTTAAATGTTCAACTGACATAATAGCGTCTCTTTGAGTATTTTGTTTTTGTTTCTTTTTTTGATATGTCAAAAGATAATAAAAATGAATTAAAATAATCCTTATAAGTCTTATTTATACTATTTATAAAAAAGCAGTTGATTTATGATTACAGATTAGATTGTAGTAAGAAATTAACAACTGAAGTTCTTGCAAAAAAAAATCCGCCTTTCACCAAAGTCCTAAATACAAAAAAAATAAGTGAGAAATTTAAAGGGGTACGAAGGATTTCGTGAAGAAATACTTATTGAAAAATTGATTTCCTATTGAATCATGTACAATTTAATTAACATTCCTATCAAATAAGTACTCCCTTTATTATCAATAAAAAAAAATATTAAAAATTATTTCCAATAATTAAATTTATCTGCACGAGTTCGGGTTAAGAAATAATTAAAAAAAAAACTACCGTCATTTGGGGCCAAAGTGGCTTCGGTATCGTTAACACTCTCAAAGCTCCATGAAGCGAATATGTGATCTCGATTAATATACAGAGACCGTAAAGCTATTTGAAAAACCCTGAAATGCTATCTTTACCGAATTGGAAGGAAATTCGAGATTTTTTTTCACGTTGCCTTTAGTATCACTTTTCAGCTAAATGACGTTTTCATTAGTTATTTGTTGATGCTAAATAGATGTCCACAATCCTCATCCAGAACTCAGTTTATTAATAAGCTAACTACTAAAATGAATTTAAGTTAAATACTAGCTCACTTGTTAAAAAGTATTAAACCGACAAAATCGATTTTATAAATTGAGTTCAAAATCATAATTTCATTTAATAGGAGAGTAACTTTTAACAGCATCCACAAAAGCTTGAGCATGTTGTACTGGAATTCCAGGTATTATTCCATGTCCCAAATTGGCAACATAACGATTTACTCCAAAACGAGAAATCATAGAATGAACTTCTTTTTTGATTTCCTCTGGTGATTTTAATAAATGTGTAGGGTCAAAATTGCCTTGCAAAGTTATATTCCCTCCAGTAAGTTTTCTAGCTAATTCTGGTTCTAAACACCAATCTAAGCCCAAAGCAGCCGCTCCAGATTTGGCCATTTCTTCCATTGCATACCAAACACCTTTTGCAAATAAAATAACAGGAGCGCCAGAAACTTGTTCCACAATTCGTTTCAAATACGGATAACTCAATACATTAAAATCTTCTGGTGATAATAATCCCCCCCAAGAATCAAAAACCTGAACTGCTTGTGCACCAGCTTCAATCTGAGCATTCAAATATGCTGCTGTTGCATCTGCTAAAATTCCTAAGACATGAGCTGCCGCTTTTGGATAGGAAAAACAAAATGCTTTGGCTTTTGCAAAATCTTTGGTGCCTTCACCTTCAGCTAAATAGCAGAAAATAGTCCATGGAGATCCCGCAAAACCTATCAAAGGAACTTTTCCGTTAAGCTCTTTGCGAATCATAGTAACTGCTGACATTACATAATGTAATCGGTCTGCAACATCGGGCATTTTTACGGCAAAGGCATCTGCTTCAGTTTTAATTGGATTATGTATTCGTGGTCCTTCACCTTTTTCTATCGATACATGAAAATCAAGTGCTTGAGCCATTACAAGAATATCCGAAAACAGAATTGCAGCGTCAACTCCAAGGCGTTCAATTGGTTGAAGAGTTAATTCTGTGGCTAATTCTGGCGTTTCACAACGCTGAAAAAATGAATATTTTGCCTGAAGTTCTCGATATTCTGGTAAATAACGACCTGCTTGTCGCATCATCCAAACTGGTGGTCGCTCGACAGTTTCACCTTTTAGTGCTTTTAAGAATAGATCGTTTTTTAATTCTGGAAAGTTCATAGTGTTGGTTCTTACTTATTTAATTTTTGAAATTCGATTTTGGTGTTTTACTTTTCTTTCGTCATTCCGTTGAAAAGTGGAATCTTAAATTGGGTTCGGGTTTGTGCGTGACATCCCCCCTGCCCCCTTTGATGCTCGACTTCTCTTGATTGTTCTTTTCTTGGCAAAAGGGGGAGTTTTGGGGTTTTGTTTTGCTGCGATTTGTTCTTATTACTTTGATTGTAAGTTCTCATACTTATTTATTTATGCTTTTACTTACAAAGTTAATTAAGGCCTCAAATGTTGCTTTTGGTGGAATCGTAGCTTCAATTCTATGTTTCAATAATTCACTTGCTGTCGTTTTTCCAATTGCAAAAACTTTTGTTGATTTCAAAACATTCATTGAATTTTGCGCCTGAATAAATCCATCTACAGCACTAGGACTTAGAAATATAATTCCGTTTGGTTTTTCTGCAGGAAGTGATTCAGGCTTATGGACTTGCGTTTCATAAACTTCCAAAGAATGATAATTAATTCCCAAAATCAAACATGCTTGTTTTAATTCAGGGCGAGCCAAATTTCCTGTAAAATGCAAAACGGTTCTCACTTTATGAACATCGAGTAAATTTGCTAAATTACTTCCATAAGATGATTCTGGAATGATTGCTTCAAAATGAAGTTTTCGAATGGCTTCAGCCGTTTTTGCCCCAATTGCAAACCATTGATCAGGTAATAATTCTGGTGAAAGATTTCCACTTTTAATGACTTCTGAGATCCAATCAACCGCATGTTGCGAAGTAAATGCCCAAGCTGAAGAATGTGGAATCTGAACGCCCTCATGTGTATGTAGTTGAATTGAAATGGTTGGCACCTCAATTGGATTCACACCAAGATTCCGACAAAATATAATTTCATCATTCGATAATTCTCTGGTAATCCAAATCGTGTTCATTATTTAATTCGTTATAAAATTGGTTTTCAATTCAAATTTTAAAGTAATAAATGGGTCAACTTGAGTTCTTTAATTCATCGTTTATTCTGTTCTATTGTGGAACTTACTTCGAAAAGTAGTTTTCAGCAAAATATTCGGTGAATTTACAACATTCAAATGGGTACAAACCGAAAAAATCGACTTTTCAAAGTGATTCCATTGTCATAATTTTTAAAAAAAATTAGTCATATTGGAAAAGTGCAATACTAAAATAACTAAAATGAAGTAGTTTTGACGAACTCTCACCATTTACTTAATACTTAACCTTCCAATTATATAACTAAACAAGCAATTCTGATGCGCCCATTTTAATTGCTAATTCCGCAGCTAGTTTACCAAAATCTTCAGCTTCCTCAAGTGAAATATCTTGATTAATTTCAACAGATTCGGTTCCATCTACACTAAGTACAATTCCAGAGAAACGAATTTCTGTATCAGATATGAATTCAGCTAAAGCGCCAACCGGAGCCGAACAACCCGCTTCAAGGACATTTAAAAATTGACGCTCAATCTTCGTACAAATCTCTGTTTTTTCATGATTAACCAAGGATATTAATTCCAAAACCTCCGTTTCAGTTTCCAAAGCAGTTACGGCAACCGCACCTTGCGCAGGAGCTGGAATCATCCAGTCTAATTTTTGAGCAATTATCTCGTTCAAACCCAAACGCTCTAAACCTGCACTTGCAAAAATTGCTGCATCCCAATTACTTTCATTCAATTTACGTAATCGAGTTTGTACGTTTCCTCGAATATCAGAAATCTCAAAATTGGGATATTTTTTTAACCATTGAGCTTTTCTTCGGTTTGAACTTGTCGCTATAATTCCTTTATAATCAGCATCTTCTAGAAATGTTGAATCGAAACGAACAACAAGTGCATCACGAACATCATGACGTTCGCAAACAGCTGCGATAATCATTCTCGCAGGCATAACCGTTGGAATATCTTTGAACGAGTGAACGGCAATATCAATCTTTCCATCAAAAAGTGCATCGTCTAATGCTTTTGTGAACACTCCTTTTCCTCCCATTAAAGGCAGAGGCGTGTCTAAAACTAAATCACCTTCTGTTTTTATAAAGATTAATTCGGTTTCAATTTGATGTTTAAGTAATTGAGCACCAACCCACTCAGCCTGCCAAACTGCAAGTTTACTATCGCGAGTTCCTATTCGTATTTTTCGTTTCATCATCGGAAAAAAATAGCCGTTTTTTATGAACTATTTGTGAATTGATATTTAAATTAATTTCTATTCTACTGTTAATAATTGTTCAAAAAAGCCACCAATTTCTAATTTTTCATCAATAAAATGAACTTCTAAAATCCAATCTCGGCTTAATCCATTTTTATCTGGATCTAACATTTTAAAAGGATTATCAGGATGAATGTAATTCAATACTTCTTCTCCCTGAATTTTTTCATGTGGAAAATTACCAATAAGATGACCACAATGTTCTTGTCCAAATTTCCAACCAAATTCAACTGCTAATCCTGAAACATACGTGTACAATTCTTTTCCTTTACAATTCGGATGTACATCAAACCACATCTTGCCCAAATACCACGCTGATTCAATATCATGTTTGATTTTCAGTTTTTTCTCGTCATTCCCTAAAACAAACGTTCTCCCAAAATCTGCTTCCCAATCTTCAAAAACAGGCCCAAAATCAAAAAACAAAATATCATTTTCTTGAATTACTAAATTTGGTGGATTTTCACGATAGGGTAATAAAGTATTTTTCCCGGCTCGAACAATTCGTTTATGCCAATATTTTTTGATACCATATAACTCAAAAGCCGTTTCATAAACTTGTGAATTCAAATCTGTTTCGGTTTTTCCAGCTGTAATATATCCTCGATCTTCAACCGTTTTAAATAAATAAGTTGCTTTTGTTTCTGCTTCACGTAGTTCACGATGTTTTTCACTTTTCATTATAATTGCTTCTTAATATTGACTATTCTCACTTAAAATACACTGATTTTTTTTGATTAGTAATCTAAAATCGAGGTATGAATAGTATCGATAGTGTTAGCATCTATTCAAAAAAACAAAGGAAAACGTCATTTCACTAAAAAGTGAATCTCGAATTTAACCCTAACTTGGATAAAGACACCCTCTTTCCAATGGAATGATGATTTTACTATATACCATTCTGAATAATTATTTTAAAATCTAACTAGGTTAATACTTTTTAGAGACTCTTTCAAATTGAAATCATTGCTACCCTTTCATCATCTCCTTTCGTTTTCGTACTTTTAGGCAATTAAATCATCAGCATGAAACAACCAACAGTAATTAAAATCGGCTCAAATGTACTTCGTGCCGATAGTGGGACATTAGATGCCCTCAGACTTTCAAAATTGGTCGAAGAAATTTCTTTTTTACACAGAAATGGAAACTCCATTGTTTTAGTTTCATCAGGTGCAGTTGCAGCGGGCAAGAGTATATTAGGAATAGCACAGAATCTAGACAGTATCTCACAACGTCAATTATGGGCTTCTATTGGTCAAGTAAAACTGATTCAAACTTATTCAGAACTGTTTTCAAAACAGGAATTAGTTACTGCACAAGTTCTTGTTACTAAAGAAGATTTTCGAGACCGTTCTCATTATCTCAACATGAAGAACTGTTTCACCACTTTACTTGAAAACGGTGTGATTACCATAGTTAATGAAAACGACGTAATTTCAGTTACAGAACTTATGTTTACTGATAATGACGAATTGGCTGGACTAGTAGCAAGTATGCTAGACGCTTCGAAACTCATTATTCTATCCAATATTGATGGTGTTTATTCTGGAAATCCAACCGATGCGGCTTCTAAAATTATTCCACAAATTGCGTATTCCGACTCCATTCAACCGAATATCATCTCACCTGTAAAATCAAGTTTTGGACGCGGTGGGATGCATACAAAATTCAATTTAGCCAGAAAAACTGCTGGACTTGGAATTCCCGTACATATAGCGAACGGAAAAACAGATTTCATTTTACATTCCATTTTCTCTGATGAAGCTATTGGAACACAATTTTTAGCCAGAAAAAAAGCTTCCAATACTAAAAAATGGTTAGCTCATGCACATACCGCTTTTTCTGGATCCTTAACTATAGATAATGGTGCAAAAAATGCGCTACAATCGGAAAATCCAACTAGCTTGTTACCAATCGGGATTAAAAAAGTAGAAGGTAATTTCAAAAAAGGTGACATTATACGAATCGATGACTCAAAAGGAAATGTAATAGGATTGGGAAAAGCAGCCTATGATTCAAGTACTGCTCGCGAATTAAGGGGCAAAAAAAATCAAAAAGAGTGTATTCACTACGATTATTTATACCTAAATCCAGCATAAAGTGTAGATTAAACCGTGTTTTTCGTTTGATAATCAATCCTCAACACGTACATTTATTCTCAGTAGTTCATTAACCAACTTTGATTTCATGAATCCCCAATTTGATCTTGTAAAACAAGCAAGTCGCCGTTTAAATCTTCTATCCGAAAAAGCTATAAATGCAATGCTTATCGATTTAGCAGATAAAATAAACGAATCCATACCTGATTTACTTTCTGAGAACCAGAAAGATTTAGATCGAATGGATAAAAATGACCCAAAGTTTGACCGACTAAAACTTACAAAAGAACGAATTCAGGGAATTGCTTCTGATATTAAATCAGTTTCCGAATTACCAAGTCCTTTAGGAATGGAGTTAGACGAACGTGAATTACCGAATGGATTGGAACTCAAGCGTGTTAGCGTTCCACTTGGAGTTATTGGAATCATATATGAAGCTCGACCTAACGTTACTTACGATGTATTCTCCTTATGTGTGAAATCAGGAAATGCCTGTTTATTAAAAGGAGGAAGTGATGCTGAATTTTCGAATATCGCTGCTGTAAAACTAATAAAATCTGTTCTTTATCAACATAAAATAGACGAAAGTATAGTTGAATTATTACCAAACGATCGATCAGCAACCGAAGAATTATTACAAGCCGTAAATCATGTTGATGTGATTATTCCTCGTGGATCTCAGAGTCTAATTAATTTTGTGCGTGATCACTCGAAAGTTCCAGTAATTGAAACTGGAGCAGGAATTGTGCACACATTTGTTGATGAATCTGCGGATTTACAAACAGCGGCAAAAATAGTAACAAATGCTAAAACTAGGCGCGTAAGTGTTTGTAATGCCCTAGATTGCTTAATTATACATTCTTCACGTCTTATCGATTTATACGAGTTAATCAGTGAGCTATCTTCGTATGAAGTAACATTGTACGCCGATGAAGCCTCTTATTCACATTTAGAAGGCGTTTATCCTGACGAATTATTGTTTAAAGCAACAGAAGAATATTTCGGAACTGAATTTCTTTCCTATAAAATGGCGATAAAAACGGTAGATTCAATGCAAGATGCCATAGATCATATCTCAAAATATTCATCAAAACATAGTGAAGCCATTATTACTGAAGAAAAAGACAATGCGACTTATTTTCAAAAAGCAGTTGATGCAGCGGTCGTTTATGTAAACACTTCTACAGCATTTACAGATGGCGCTCAATTCGGACTTGGCGCAGAAATTGGAATTAGCACTCAAAAATTACATGCTCGTGGACCAATGGCATTAGCAGAACTGACTAGTTATAAATGGCTGGTAACTAGTGATGGTAAAACACGAAGCTAATTAATTGAACCCTCTCCAAAATTCGATTTTGTCTGATTGCAGCCATTCAAATAGTGTGAAATAACCGATTATTTTGTTGAAAACTACTTTTTCAGAGTAAGCTCATAATTTAGATTCAATGATTAATTAAGTCATGATACAAAATAAGAGTTCATTTTTTAAAAGTTTATTTACAGTAGATTTTGATTAACTTATTAGTAGTCAATTATTTATAACATTCGTCAAGTTCATTAGACTACAAGACTTTTTATCCAAATACATTGTTTTAAAAATAATCAAATCAAAATATTTAGATTAACAGATGATCTGTTAATCGTTTAATTTCACCATTCAAAAGCACTTTTTAAATCGAAAAATGGAAATTACCGTAACCACTCCTGCTCTTCTATTCCCCGCCATTTCACTTCTACTTTTGGCTTATACCAATCGATTTTTAACTATTTCCGGATTAATACGATCACTTTATTCGAAATACAAAGAGAATCCTGAATCCGTTTTACTCGATCAAATTCAAAACTTACGAGACAGAGTCTTTTTGATTAAAAACATGCAATTATATGGCATTTCCAGCCTATTAATTAGTGTTGTGTGTATGTTTTTACTATTTAGCGGACTTCTACTTTGGGGAAAAGTGACTTTAGGAATTGCACTTATTCTACTAATGATTTCTTTAATCTATACCATTCGAGAAATTCAAATCTCTGTCGATGCGCTAGAAATCCAGATAAGTGACATGGAACATAAATTCAAGAAATAGTTCTTACATTTGTTTATAAAAGATGGCGCAAGAAATAGCAAACATGGCGCTAGCAAATATGGCGCTAGCATCCTCACTAGTGACTATATAAAAAGAATAAGCGTCCCGCTTATAACAGTATAACTCAATTCCTGGCTCCCCTACCGCTAGCGTCCGCTAGTGACTATATAAAAGAATAAGCGTCTCGCTTATAACATTATAATACTTCAATTTACCTAAAATCAACCTTTAAATCAAACCACGAAAATAAACTCCCCCTTTCACCACAGTTCTAAAATGCTAAAAAAGACACAAGAAATTTAAAGTGGGTTCAGGGAATTTCGCACAATCTTGCGAGTTTTGTACAAAAATCTTATCAAACGAAACAAAATTAACTAAACAAACTATACTAAAGCAATCTTTTTAAAATATCATGTTGCAACTGATAAAAGTTACTATCAAAATAGAATTTCAGCAAAATAAAGCTCCAAGAACCAACGTATATTTACCCGTTTTCAAAAGAAAACAACAAACTCGAACTCTGGTTAATTCCTAAATCATGAAACTTGATTTCAGAACAATAAATAAAAAATCCATGATCTATTTTTTGACCTGTGCAAAATTACCCAATTTACCACCACAAGAAATTAACGCCATTAACTTATTGAAAGAAAACAAGTTCGAAACTCAAATTGTGAATTGGGATGAATGGAATACAGACTTGTTAACCGAAAACGACCTAGTTTTCTTAAGATCAACATGGAATTATGACCAAAAACCACAAGTCTTTTTAAGCTTTTTAAATGCTTTAAAGAACAGCAAAGCAACTGTAGTAAACTTCGTAGAAACAATGCTTTGGAATATGAACAAACACTATATGTTCGAATTTCAAAATAAAAATTTATCTGTAATACCAACGTTTCATCCTTTTGAAAAAACTGAATTAATCAATCAATTCCCTGAAACTACACAAATCATTGCAAAGCCAATTTTCTCAGCCGGAGCAAGAGGTTTGCTAAAACTTACAAAAGAAGAATGGCTTTCGAATAATCTAGTAGATACTTACATCTGTCAGCCATTTGTAGAAAGTGTTCCGAAAGCAGGAGAATGGTCTTTAATTTATTTTGATGGATTTTATTCTCATTCCGTCTTAAAAAAAGCAAAACCAGGCGATTTCAGAGTACAATCAGATCACGGCGGAATGGTTACTTATGTTGATGTGCCAGAAGAATGGAAAATACAAGGTCAATAATATCTAAAAGCATGCCCAATAAAACCCTTTTTCGCTCGCGTTGATTATGTTCTTTGGAACGAAAAACCAACATTAATAGAATTAGAAGTAATCGAACCCGAATTATTTGTAACGGAAGCAAAAGCGAATACTAATTATTGTGAAGCTATTTTGAATCGAGTTAAACTTTTCTTTTATACTCTTTAAGCGTCAAAGTAAAAACTCAAAAACATTACAAAGTTTAATAGATAAGCAAAACTAATAAGTAAATCATTCATTAACTGTAATCCGAATTCGTCTTTTTTTTACGTATCTCAAGCCAAAAACCGAAAACTAAGATTAATTCATTTACTTTTTCAATGTTGTAAACATGTTGTACCTATCACAACTCACAAAAGCTTTAGATCATTATTTTTTAAATAACTTACAAAATAAAATAGTAACCTCACCGGGACTCGAACCCAGATCTAGTGCTTAGGAGGCGCTCGTTCTATCCTGTTGAACTATAAGGTCATTCTAAATATCATGTGAAATTTAGTGATTATTTATCAATTTGTAACCATAACTTGCATCTTACGTTATGTGACTCCGTTGTAAATTTAGCATGAACAGAAAAGTTTCTCTTAATTTGTACATTTACTTAATTGAAAAATTTGAATCCTAAATTATGAGTTTACACCAGAAAGTTGATATTCTCAGCTTACACCCTTCTAAATATTGCAAATTAGCCGATTATTTATTGAAAACCACTTTTCGAAGTGAGCTCAATTCGTAAATTCGACAACATCCATTTTAAAATGATTGATTCTTCACTTTACTATTTACTACTTAAGAGTCGAAAGTCGAATAAATTTCATTAATCTTTAAATAAAGAAATTACTAATTTCAGTTTTCAACATGTTTGCACAAAAAGTACTTTTTTTCTCCTTTTTTATTTTATTGACTCAAAACATATTTGCTCAATCTATTGAAATTAAAGGAATTGTTATTGATGCCACAACAAAAGAACCCTTACCTGCTGCTAATATTGCAATAGAAGGAACATATACAGGTACAATTTCTAATAATGAAGGTCAGTTTTCATTACAAACCAAAAAACTTCCTATCACACTTCTATTCAGATACATTGGTTACGAAACCAATTCTGTTCACATTAAAACTAAACCTGGAGAACCTTTAGAAGTTCAATTGAAACCCATTGTATATGAAATGGAAAATATTCAAGTTACAGGCGAAGACCCTGCTGTATATATAATGAAACAGGTAATTGAAAAGAAAAAGAAATGGAGAAGTCAGTTATTTACTTTTGAGGCCGAAGCCTATACTAGACAAGTTTTATCTAACGATACGGGCATAGTAAGTATCAATGAAAGCATTTCGAAAACATTTTGGCATTATAAAAACGGGTTTAGAGAAGTTATTCAAGCAAAACGACAAACTAATAATTTAAAAGCTGCTGAAAATTTTGCTGGCGCTAGTTATGTCCCAAACTTTTATGATGATGACATAACCATCTCAGGATTTATAATTATGGGTGTCACTCATACTGATGCTATCGATACCTATGCATTTAAATTAGAAAAATATCGCAAACTTGACGATAAAGTTGTGTTTGATATTTCTGTTCGACCAAAAAATAAATTAGCAACTACTTTTAAAGGAATGATTTCCGTTTTAGACGAAGATTATGCCATTTTAGAGGTTGATTTGGTTCCAAATGAGTCAATTATGTTTCCACCTCCAGTTAAAGAATTTAATCTTGCCTATAAGCAACAATTCAATAATTTCGGCGGTGATTTTTGGTTTCCTGTTGATGTAAGAATAAATGGTTCTATAGTAATCGGAATGATGGGAATAAACATACCAAAAATCATTTTTAATCAGGTTTCAAGACAGACCAATTATAAAGTAAACGGAACAGTTCCAGACTCATTATACAATTTTCGCAGACGCTTAGTTGTTGATAGCCTTAGAGTTAGTGAAAGATCAGATTCTCTTTTCCTTTTCAAACATGTAATGATTCCACTTTCTGATACCGAGCAAAAAGCATATTCTGGTATAGATAGTACAATGAGTATTGATAAAGCATTTAAACCTAAAGGTGCCGTCGGACGATTCCTAGATTCAGATGATGACGACAATAAAAAATCGACAGGATTTGCAATAATTGATAAAATAACAGATTACTTTTCACCACAAATAAGATACACAAGAACAGAAGGTGGACATTTTGGTGGCGAATTATTTTATAAATACAATAGCTTTAAAATTGCGGTTCGAAGTGGATATAAAACCAATTCGTCTTTGCTAGCTAAAGGAACATCAATTGAATATAATGGCAAAAAAAACAAACAGAATTTATTAACGAAGCTCTATTATAACGACGATATTGTCCCCAGAATTGAATCACAGCAATATAATAGAATAATGAGTTCTGCAAATTTCCTATTTAGTGGTAACGATTATTTCGACTATTATCATTCAGAAAAATGGGGAGTCGAGTTCGACTATGTTTATTTATTAAATAAAGAAAAAAGAAGACGAAGAGACCGAATTGAAGTGAATTTTAAGTCTAGACTTATTTTTGATAAGTCCTCCTCTGTTACAAAAAAAACTGATTATGATCTATTTGGATACAAGCATAATGAAAGAGAAAATCCATCTGTTTATAATGGAAATATAAACTCCTTTTCTTTTAGTGCTCAAATTGGAGATGATCCTATTCCATTCTCTCCATTGGTTGCTAATAGAATTAAATTATCGCTTGAAACATCAAAAAAAGATATACTAGCTTCTGATTTATCATTTACCAAACTACTTTTAGAGGCAGATTATAGAATTAACACCTTATTTAAAAGACGTTTTCTTCCAAATACACTTGATATAAAACTATTAGCTGGAACTTCTTTTGGAGACATACCACCTCAACGATTTCATTCTATAGATGGATCGATGAGCCTCGCAACTCCTTTTGGCTCTTTTCGATCTTTGAGAAATCACTTTGTTGAGGGAAGTCAAGTAGCTGGTATTTTTTGGGAACACAATTTTAGAACAGTTCCTTTTGAGATTCTTGGATTACAGTCATTTGCAAAAAAAGGTACGAGTATTTTAGTTTTTGGTGGACATGGGAAAACCTGGTTTTCTTCGGATGTTAAGAAGGTTTGGCCACAATATAGAGCACTAGACTCTGTTTATCATGAAATTGGCTTATCCGTAAGCGGGATCTTAGATTTATTCCGAATTGACTTAATTCAAAGACTTGACCAACCTGGTTTTTATGGCGGTGTAAGTATTGCTAAGTTTTTCTAGAAAATATTACCTTAGTTTAATAGAGAGTTGATAAACTTGTTTTATTTTGATGTCATTACAAATACACCATCCCAATTTTCGATGTATTCTCTGTTTCTCATTTCCTTAAATCGTTTAAGCATAATTATAGATGGATTTTCTTTCACATTTGGCAACATTCCTGGACGCCAAACCTCTAACTTTGAAGATTGAGTAACTAAATCAATCGCTTTTTCCCAATTTTGTTCACTGTAAGCTTGCATTCCTGCTTCATATAATTCAACGCATTTAAAGACATCTGGAGATAAATCTTCTTTGAAGCCAACTAGCTCATACATCTTTACAGGAAGAGAACGACCTTTTACAACAATTTTATCTAAATATCTAAAAAGTAAATCTGAACCATGTTTCTCTGCTTCTATCTTAGAATCTTCAGTGATCATAATAAAAACACCAAAACTTTTAGCCCCACTTTCACAACGTGCGGCAAGATTCACATTATCGCCCATCATGGTATAATTAAATCGTCTTGATGAACCCATATTTCCTGTTACCATCATTCCAGTATTCACACCAATTCGAGTCATCATATAATGAACTACTTCTGGCCATTCAGATTCCTTTGCCCATTTATCACGTAATTCTGCTTGCTTTTTTTGCATTCTTGCAGCTGTCCTACACGCTTTATAAGCATGATCCTCAAATGGAATTGGAGCACCAAAGAATGCGACTATCGCATCACCAATATATTTATCTAATGTTCCACCTTCATTAGTAAGAATATCTGTCATTGCAGACAAATACTCATTAATTAAGTCAACTAATTCTTTTGGCTTTAATTTTTCAGAAAATGTTGAAAAGCTTTGTATATCACTAAAAAATGCAGATATCTCGAATTCATCTCCACCTAATTGAGGTTCTTCACTAGATTCAATCATTCTATTCACAAGTTCAGGTGAAACATAACTAGAGAACATATTCTTAATTCTACGCTTTTCTTTCTGTTCAATAAGAAAATCATAGACTGTTGTACTTAAATACCCTAGAAATAGGATTAACAAGGGTGCTGTTAATTCAAAATGAATGGATTTAAACGTAAATAAATAGATGTTTAGAACTATAAATGACACAAATACAGTTAGTAATAAAATGACTCCAAAAACAGCTCGTACATTTTGTGTCACAAATACCATTAGTAGAGCAAGGAAGACTAAAACAGCTAATTCAATAGTAAAATCAACATCATAAATGAATGATTGATCTAAAATCGTTTGAATCGCATTAGCATGAATTTCATAACCAGGTAAATTTCCACTTGATGCAAAAGGTGCAGCATAATAATCATGCGCCTCAACTTGAATATTTCCCACTAATACAATTTTGTCTTTAAAAATATCAGTATATAATAACCCAAATTCAGGATCATCAAATCCGTTTACTTCTTCCTCAAAAGCGAGCTCAGAAAGCGTTGTAATTTCACTATCATCAACAACCTGCCACATATCATACTGTGAAAATGTTTTTGGTGGCCCGTAAAAATTGATAATCATCAAACCACTTCTAGATTTGAGCATCTTAATATCACCTATTTGAAAATATTGGTCTGTTTCTAAAAGCCTTTCTGAACTTGGAATGTCTTTGTAATTCCTTAAAACTTCTAAAGCGAAGGCATAATATTCTTTACTTAAATGCTTCCTTTTTGGTAAATAGCGCCTTATGAACGCATCTTGGTCTGTAACCACTGATACAAAACCCCAAGGGTTTGGGTTTTCTTTTTGAAATAAATCAATAGGTTCAACTAAAGAAATTGTATTTGACTTTGCGGATGATGCATCAGAATAACTTATTCTAGTTTCATTGTTTATATTGCCTGATAAAACAACATTGCCAGCTTTTTTTATTGCAGCAGAAAACAAAGAATCTGACTTTGGATTTTCTATATCATTTTTATTGAAAATTATATCCATTCCGATTGTTTTAGCACCGGCTTTGTTTAAATTCTCAATTAACTTTGCGTAATAAGAGGTGGGATAAGGATATTTGTCTGGAAACTCAGAATCTGTTTCCTCGCTAATTGCAACCAATACAATCGGAGATTCTTGTGTGTCTAAAGAACCTCTAAGTTGAAATAACTGATCTAACCATTTTAATTCAAATACTCGAAAGGGCCCAGTTACAGAAACGGCCATTGATAGAAAAAGAGTTCCAATTACAAGAAAAAGACCAACAAAAATACGATTTCGAGTTTTCTTTTTTACCATTTTACTCTACTAAAAACGATAAACATAACGTAATTGAATTACCCTATCGTTTGGAATACTTATTCCAGCGGTTTTAACAGATACATTTGTAAATGAGGCATCAAATAATAAAGAATGAGATCTATTGAAATTATAAGATGCACCACCGCGAATAATATAACTAGTTTGTTCTGAACTATTTGTGGATGTAAAATCTGGTACATAATAATCATCTAATAAATTATCTGTTGTACTATTATCAAATGTTGTTAATGATGTTGAATTAATAGTATTATTACTAAATGCTAAATCAGCAAATACTACCATTTTTTCATCAAATAAGAAATAATTAGCACCTATATTCATCCCAACTATTTCAACTTTTGATAAATCGTCAGCACCTGTTGAGTTGTTATAGGTAAAATTCAATGATGTTTTTAATGGTAAACTAGACCAATTTGTTGTAAAACCAACATTATAAATCTCAGATTCGAAACTACCATATTGATAAACCCTATCATCTGTATTAATATTCATGATATTAATATTTAAATCGTTGCGAATACCTTGAATAATAATTTCTTGAGAAAGTGAAAGACTAATTTGTCTTGTAAAATCTTTTCGAGGTGTTGCTACAACAATAGTGTCACCAGAAACAATTCTTAAGTTTCTAACAGCAGAAAATTGTTTATCATTTGTTAAAAATGGATTGAATTTATCAAATCCGTTATTTCTATTTTGAACTCTATAACCAATTGAAACTCTAGGGAATCTTCTATCGTTAGGATAAATACTAAAATCACTATTTAGTATTTGTGTTCTTGTTGTAGATTCTTTTTGATTGATTAAATTATCTCTAAATCGTTCAAAACCTACTGTAACATAGATTTGATTTTTATACACTCTAAATCGATCTGTTAAAGAATATCCATCTATATCTCTTCTCATGGCAGTGTTAGACAAGGTCTGATATTCTGGCCCTACCCATTGATATCTCGCTTGGAAATTATTGCCAAAGAAACGCATGTTTAAGCTATTCTGTGAAGCCATTAATCCTGTTGGAACTGCTGTTCCTTTCATCCATAAAAAGGTATTACTTACTGGACCTATTTTACCTGTAGTATCAATAGTAACGGGTAAATAACTCAAATTTTCATTAATAATTATTATTCTGCTCAATGCATCTAATGCGTTTGTTATTTTTGAATCAATTTCAATTCCTAATTCATCTGCTCTTTCTTGATTTAACACCCCTTTTGAAATATCATTATTCAATAAAGAAAAACCGACATCACTTCTGAGTGTAATACGTTTATCAAACATTCTTACTACCATGTCTGATGCAAACATGAAATTATCTCTTGGTGGAGCTCCTCCTGTTGGTGCTAAAAACAAACTATCTTTTGCTAAGTCAAGTTCTGCTCTTTGTTGAGCAGTTAAACCGTTCAATAATTCAGGTTTGTACAAAACTAAATCATCATAATCATTAATGGTTGTAAGAGAGTTTACATCGTCTCTTACTTTCATGGAGTTAAATCCCCATTGGAAATGATCTCCATTACCCAAGGCAAAACGCCCTCCAAAAACCTCACGTTTAAACGATCCCGTTCCTAACTCCTGAAACTTTAAGGAATATTTGGGTTCTTTTAATTCTACACCATTAATATCTCTACCTAAAACTACCGAATCGAGTGTTACATCTTGATACAAATTTTCAATAGATCGTCTCATTTCGCCATAAGTTACTTGAAAGTTTATAAGACGATCAAACAGTCGAACAGATGAATTTACTCCAAAAATTCTATTTCCTGCTAAAATTAAGGGGTTTACTTGAGGGAATATATGACCTGCTTGTAACTCAAACCATTTACCGAGATAAACTTCCATTCCATATCTGTTTTGAGCTTGTAAACGAGGATCCTCTTGCGTTGTAAGCATACCATTTAAAGCATATCTAAACCATTTTTCAGTTCCACTAGCACGGAAACTTGCTTTATAAATATCCTGTGTATTTCCAAATATTGATTGGTTTCTAGCTGACAATTCAGCAAACCCTTTAGCCCATGTTCTTCCCTCAACCAAATTGGTTTTCTTTACTTTATTCGGATCGGCAGTTGGAAAAACCCAATCAGATAAAATAATTTTTTCTCCATTATAGGAGTACTCGATTGACACCTTATGATCACCAGGAAGTAAATCTTTCGGTTTATACGTAATAAGGTAAGGTGTAACTTCAGCTAAAGTGGTCACATCGACCCCATCAAATATAATTTTAATTGAGTCTGCACTTGCTTCACCTTCATTATAAAAAAGTGTTAAAGCAACTAAAGCATCTTCAGGAACGATAATTTCATCTGGTAGTGGAGAAAGAATGGTAAAATCCATTGTTTGAGTTGAGCCTGAGATTTCTTCAGGTTCTTTTTTAACTTCTTCTTGTTTCTCTTTCGGGTCAACTAATACAACACTAATTGGTTTATTAGATTCTTTAATATCTAAAGGGTATGTGAATTCATTTCCACTCGCCATAGTAAAGTTTAAATAATATTGAACACTATTCGCAGTTTCATTACTAAAACTGATTTTCACCACAACTTTATTTTGAACGATTTCTGCGCGAATACTTTGGTATGCTATTCCATCATCATACCTATAATTGAAAAACACTTCTTGAATATCTTGAATATTCAAGCCCAAAACCTCAAACTCTAATTCGCTCTCTGACATTCTTTCAATTACAGTTGGCTGATTATGATTAATTGATGCCTGAGCAAAACCTTTAGTGGTGAAAAACACTACTAAAAGAATGACCCACAATAAAGTTTTTTTCATAATACTTAAATATATTTTCATAGACATTAATATCCCAAATGACACCTTAGTACGTTAATTTTCTAGTATTAATCGTTTTCTTCATTCTCGAAGTATTCGATTTCAACTTCCCTTACTTGACCAGCATCATTACTAAATCTCAACTTTATGGTTTTTGGCTTAGTGCTAGTATCAAGTGTAGTATAAGTTGTTTCTTCTGTATTTAAATCATTATTTGTAACAGTTGAAACAGTTAAAGTTGAACTTTCGGAATCAACTTTTCCTTTATCTCTCCTCTTTAAAGTAACTTTTTGACCACTTCTAGTAGCAATTAGCTCTACTGAGCCTGAGAAAACTGTTACTATTGTTGAACCATCTTCGGTTACAGATGATGATAAACTTGTACCTTTTACAGAAGCGACCGCAGATGGAGTTTGTACCTCAAACTGACTTTGTCTTTTTGTAACATTTAAAAAGACTTCACCAATTTCAACTGCAATTCTAGAAGCTGTACTATTTTTATCAAGAACCTCACCTCTTATAATCAATAAAGACTTTGGTTTTACTTTAATTAAACTATTATCCATGAACTGAACAGCAGCATACCCATTGTTGTCCGTTTTTAAGGTATCGGAGTCATATAATTTTGCGGCCATTTTTGCAAGTTCCCAATCTTGAGACTCAGCATGTTTGATATTCACATCAGGTTTAAATCTTCTAATAATAGCAAGTGGTCTTTCACTTCCATAAGAGGCAAATACTAGACCTGTTACAAACTCAGAAGAAAAAAATACTATAAATGATGCAAATACAGTAAGAAGTATAAATCTTGTGTTCTTCATTTCCCTATTATCCTTAAAACTTATATTGTCCAGCCATAAACTTCTCTTTTATGACCTCTATTTCTCTTAATATCATTGCTGAACCTGTAACAGTTTTATTGTCATATTCAATTTTCATTAGTTTAAAACCACTTTCTTTTAACTCATTTACTAAGCCATCATCAATCAAACCATTTAATACAAGATACATATCATTATCAATTTCTTGAGTTGCAGTATTTTCACCAGGTCTGGCGACTGTAAACTCCCAAATTGTTGATCCTCTTAATTCTTCAACGCCTTTTACATTTGCAATATAAAATATCTGCCAATAGTACAATTGACCTTCCTCTAATTTTTGGACACCTTGTGGTGGAAGTGTAAAATCAACACCATTAACAATCGCATCTACAATTTCATTATCAATTAAACTACCACCAATACTTCGTCCATCTTCAATTGTTGGACTTGAAGAAAGTGCATTTTGAATCAAACCTTCAGCTGTTTCATCTGAATTTTTTGCTTTATTGACAACAACTAATCTGTATTTACCCGTTCTAGGGCCATCCCACCTAAAATTAGGGTTTGTCGTCATAATTGTTTGATTCGCACCAACTTCAGCTCCGGGCTGAATTAGAAAAAAGTCAACAGTTTGAGCAGCTTCAAGCGGTTTGACGCCTAAAAATTGAGTGTTACTTGCTACTGTTACGCCATCTCTTGTTAAGAATAATGTGATCTTGTAAACATCATTTGGAACATCTCCAGTTAATTTATTGAAGAATTCTTTTCCTTTTGAAGTCATTACATCTTCGACTTCAGTATAAGCATCAAATTTTATTTCGCCATCTATGCCTGGAAATCCTTGATCCTTTAAAGTTATACTTGATCCTGAAACTTTTTTGCCAGCACCTAAGGTAAAACCACGATTTGTTTGTGCAGCACTCAGTAACAAGCCATCTTTAGTACTCTCAATTTTGATATTGATTTTTAAATTATCAATATTTCTTGTTGTAGTATTTAGTAATTCAATCCAAAAAAGAGCCTCTGAAGTTGTACCTGCTGCAATATCAACACCAAAAGTTTGCAAATTTAACACTTCAGCATCTAATATTTTGTTCGAAACTGAAACACGGATTTGAATATCAACATTAGGTATAATAGGATTGTCTTGCGCTGATACAATTTGAGTAGATGCGAATACTAAACAAACTATACTCAGTTTTATCAAGAGTTTATGTAAAAAATGAAAATATATCATTGTAGTTAAATCTGACACGGTTACTAAAAAACAATTCCAAACATGGGCAAAAAACGATAAACTCGATATACAAGTGCTTGTTCCTATATTACATAATATGTTGAAACTATTCTAATATTTATACTTTGAAATCTCAAAAATAATGAAGAAAAACCCTGCAAAACTATATTTCTGTACTACCTATCACTTTTATATTTTTTTTGTGGAGATACGGGGATTCGAACCCCAGACCTTCGCGCTGCCAGCGCGACGCTCTAGCCAACTGAGCTACATCCCCTCTTGGTTTGCAAATATAATGCTTTTTGTGATAATTCAAAATTTTATGACTCTCGTTTCCGTTCAATATATATTGTGTTTAAAACAATATATTTCTTATTTTACACAGTCTAAATAAATCATATTCATATTTGAATTGAATAGCAAATTTCACACGGAGAAAAGTAAATGCGCAAACATTTAAATCTTTTAATAATGTTATTCCTATTCACAGGAATGACAATAACAATTACATCATGCAGCTCACCTGAACCGGTTGTTGAAAACACCACACCTGTTGACACTGACGCTGACGGGATTCCAGACGAGGAAGAATTAAAAATCGGTACTGATCCTCTTAAAGCAGATACTGATGAAGATGGTTTGAATGACTTTGACGAGATTAACAGATACAATACAAATCCATTAGTTGCTGACTCCGATGAAGAAGGCTTAAAAGATGGCGAAGAAGTTCTCACATATAGAACTAATCCACTAAACAAGGATACAGATGGTGATGGTATTTCTGATTATGATGAAGTAAAAACACATCGCACGAATCCTAATAGTGCCGACTCAGATGGTGACGGCCTTTCTGATTATGATGAAATCTTCACACACAAAACTAATCCAAATAATCCAGATTCTGATGGTGACGGTTTTAATGATGCTCAAGAAATCGAAATGGGATTTAACCCTGTTGACAATAACAGTCCTGTGTATTTAGCTGTATTAAACCCGATTAATTTTGACTTTGACAAATCATCAATTGACAAAGCTTCTGCACTAAGTCTGAGCGAAAATGTTGAAAAATTACTTGCTTCACCTAGTTACACTATTCGTGTTGATGCTTTTACTGATCATGTTGGTGGAGATCAATATAATTTAAGACTTAGCAAAAGAAGAGCTAATGAAGTTCTTAAATTCTACAAGAAAAATGGTATCTCTGAAGAACGTATTGAAGCACGTGGTTTAGGTAAAGATCCTAATCCTTGCGCATCAGATGATTTAAATGGACGCGGATGTCGTGAAAATAGACGTGCTGATTCAGTTCCAATTAATCCTTACAAATACACTCCTCGTAAATAATAATTCGAGTTGTATTAAATAATTTTCAAGCCGGATAAGGAAACTTATTCGGCTTTTTTATTTTAGCATAGTTTCATTTTTTTAATTCAACTTTTTTTGTCCTAAATAATTCATTAGGTTTTTTTAAATCTCATTTGCTTGAAAATAACTCTCTTTGACTGGAATATTTTTAATCACCAGAGTTCAAGAAAAGTTTAACCATTTATTGATAACACACTTTCATGATCTTCTCTGTTTAAACACGCCATTAGCTAACTCATTGAGCTTAGACTTTAAATCATTTCTTTCAGTTTGTCACACTTAGAAACACTGAGATTCTAAAATATATAAAGAGAAAAGTGATATCAAAAAATTGAGAACTAATAACAAATCTCGTTGTATTAACGATATTAATTCATGCTGATATCCCAAATCACAGAGTGAACATTATTAACCTGAGTTCGGGTTAAGGATACTTAGTTAATTTTGATAGTTATTACAAACTATGCTTTGATAATTCAATTCTCCCTCTGCTCATATTAAAAAATATAAATCCTTGATTTGTAGATATTTAGATAACACTTCGTTTCAAATGTAATTAGTCGTTCCTTACCAAGCCACTTTTTGAGTCAACAATAGGAATTGAGAGA
>CAZNTR010000029.1:0-26662 GCA_964575925.1 uncultured Chitinophagales bacterium | reverse complement strand
TTACAAGAACGCGATCACCAAGAGGTTGGATACTTGCCATAGTTTTGACTCCGTTATATTTGTTTTTTTGTTTGTGTTTAGTTTTTGGAAAGTAGTATTGTTAATCAACTACGCACTCCAATTCGATTATTAGTAGTCATTTTAGCCGATTTTGAATACTTTATTAATTGCATTCTTTCATTGATTTTGCTAAGTTGACTTAGAAATTTATGTAGAGTTGTTGACAAACTGCGTGCCAAACCATTTTTGCATGACAGTTTGAAAGCGAAACGACAAAATGACAGAGACTGCATTTTTACTGACAGCAATACATGAGTTTTTAAGAGATGAACGCTAGATTGTTCGTTTGAAATCAAACTTAAGCTTAACATTCTTTAATAGAATTTCATTTATTTACTGAATTACCGAATCTCGTTTTTTTACATCAGACTCAAATTCCAATTGGTAATAATTTAAAATGAATTATTGTTTGCTTAAATTGTTAGAGACGATTTGAGCTAAGAATCTTATATTAAAATCTCATGAAAATGGAAAACACCAAAAAATTATTATCAAAGCTTAATCACTTACCTATCGAAATGCAAACTGAGGTAAATGATTTTATTGACTTTTTGATTAGTCGAAAGAAAAAAAAGATATCCAAAAAGAAACCAATATTTGGATCTGCAAATGGTCAAATCACCATTTCTTAAGACTTTGATGAACCACTTGAAGGCTTTTTAGAATATATGTAAGTGGACTTATAACTTGATACTCACGCATTAATTTGGTTTTTAAACGGTAATATTAATTTATCTAAAAAGGCAAAAGCTGAAATTGAAGATGAGAACAATCAAAAATTTGTGAGCATAGCATCTATTTGGGAGATAGCAATAAAATCTAGCCTTGGAAAAATTTAGCCTCGCTTTGGGTCTAAATGAATTTTACAATCTAATTGATTCAAATGGATTTGAGATTCTAAATATATCGATAGAACACGCCCTACAATTATCTGAACTTGAGTTTATTCATAGAGATCCCTTTGATAGATTATTAATCGCTCAAAGTATTTCTGACAATATTTTTCTTGTTACTAAAGATCAACATATTCAGCGCTATTCTGTAAAAACTATTTGGTAAGTCATTTACCTCAAAAAGTCAGCCAAAGGGACAACAAAATCTCACGGTCATCCTGAACTTGATTCAGGATCCTGGCCTAGCCCATTGTTTTATTTGTAATTATGCTTGATGTGTTGCCACGTTTTTCATTCTTCACTTGGCGAGGATTCTAGGTCAAGCCCAGGTACAAAAGTGGGGTTTCTAATCCAATGCTTTGGGATAAAACATCAAAACTCAGCTCATATTGATTCACAATACTCAATGTGTCAAAACAAAAAGAGCCCAGAAGTAAAACTCCAGGGCTCAAACTAATTTAAAAATCAATAAAGTTTATGCTTTAAAAATTTTACCGATTAACTCAGCTGTACGAGCAGAATAACCTGCTTCGTTATCGTACCATCCAATAACTTTTACCATTGTTCCATCAACTTTAGTTAAACCGGAATCAAAGATACAAGAATGTGTATTACCAACGATATCTGTACTTACTAAAGGCTCTTCAGAATACTCAAGAATACCTTTTAATGGACCATCAGCCGCAGCTTTAAGCTTAGCATGCACTTCATCTTTAGTAGTAGTAGTACGTACGATAGCAGTAAAATCAGTTAAAGAACCTGTTGGAACTGGAACACGAACTGCCCCACCGTCTAATTTCCCATTCAAGTGAGGTAATACTAAACCTACTGCTTTAGCAGCACCAGTTGAAGTTGGAACAATGTTGATAGCTGCAGCACGAGCGCGACGTAAATCTTTATGAGGCAAGTCTAAAATATTTTGATCGTTTGTGTAAGCATGGATAGTAGTCATGAAACCTTTTTCAATTCCAAAAGCATCATCAATAATTTTTACCATTGGTGCTAAGCAGTTAGTTGTACAACTAGCATTAGAATAAATCAAGGTTTCATCATCAATTTGCTCATCATTTACACCCATAACAATTGTTTTAACATCGCCTGTAGCAGGAGCCGAAATGATTACTTTTTTTGCACCGGCTGTAATGTGAGCCATAGCTTTTTCAGATTTTGTAAAGATACCAGTTGATTCAACAACAACATCAACTTTAAGATCTGCCCATTTTAAATTAGCAGGATCGCGTTCAGCCGAAATAACGACAAGATTTCCATCAATTAACAAACCTTGTTCTGCTACAGCAACGGTACCAGCATATTTACCTTGGGTAGAGTCGTGTTTAAACAAGTGAGCTAAAGTTTTGGTATCTGTAAGATCATTAACAGCAACGAGTTCGTACGCGTCTTTGTAATGAATGAGAATATTGCGAGCTACAAGACGACCGATACGTCCAAATCCGTTAATCGCAACTCTAATTTTTGCCATGATATATTAACCTTTCTATTGGTTTGTTTTTTTTGGTTTTACCAAAACGTAAAACAGACGTTTTGGTAGGAAATAAGATTCTTTAGTCCTAAATCTAAGAATACCTGCAAGATATTTCAATAGTTGGTATCTTATGGAAGCGTTTTGCAGGAGTATATTTTTTATCTTTCTGTAATAATTGAGAAATAATTTACACTAATTTTTAATTTTTGAAATAATTGGAGCATTTCATGCGAGAAATTCAAAAGAACTATACCGTTACTACCTACAAAGATTTTACAAATCCAGAAGTAGTTGCTAATCAAAAAGCAGCCCTACATAAAATAAGAGCTCAATTCGGAAAAGAATACGACTTGTATCTTAATGGAGAATGGGTTAAAGGCGAAAATGGTACGTTTACAAGTATAAACCCATCAAATATAAAAGAAGTGATAGGTACTTTTCAGATGGCTAGTGCTCATCAGGCGAAACAGGCACTAGCAGATTCTTGGGAAGCGTTTAAAACATGGCGGTATGTTCCAGCTGAAGAACGTGCTGAATATTTGTACCGAATGGTTGAAGTAATTCAAGAGCGCAGAGATGAAATTAATGCATGGATGATTTCAGAATCTGGGAAAAATTATCTTGAATCCGATGCCGATCTTGCCGAAGGGATTGATTTCCTGAATTATTATGCCAATGAAGCTATTCGTTTAGATAAGGGCATGGAAGTTATTGATACTTGGGGAGATATTAACAGAACTATTTATATTCCACTAGGAGCAGGAGTATCTATTTCTCCATGGAATTTCCCTTTTGCTATATGTTTAGGAATGGCCTTCGCTCCAATAGTTGCTGGGAACACCGTTGTCGCAAAACCTGCTCCTGATACTCCAATGATGGGTTATCTAATTGCAAAACTTGCTGAAGATGTAGGCTTACCTAAAGGCGTATTCAACTTTATTACAGGTGATAATATGGATGTTGGCGAAACGCTAACAACCGATGCAAGCACTCGTTTTATCACCTTTACTGGATCTAAAGGCGTTGGATTACATATTAGTGAAATTGCAGGAAAAGTTCAACCAAAACAAAAATTTTTGAAACGCCTTGTTTGTGAACTTGGTGGAAAAAATGCCATCATTGTTGATAAAGATGCTGATCTTGAGGCGGCCGCTACAGGAATTGTGCAAGGAGCATTTGGTTTCCAAGGTCAAAAATGCTCGGCTTGCTCTCGCGCAATTGTACTTGAAGACGTTTATGAAGAAATGCTTGCTAAAGTAGTTGCAAAAACAAAAGCTTTGCGAATTGGCGATGCTAAAGATAATTTTGCGGTCACTCCTGTTGTAAATCAAAAAGCTGTAGATAAGATTATGTATTACATAAATTTAGGAAAGCAAGAAGCTACTTTAATTCAAGGTGGTAAACTTGCAAAAACTGAAAACGAAGGCTTCTATATTGAACCAACTATTTTCCGTGATGTTGAACCAAATGCTCGAATTGCTCAAGAAGAAATTTTTGGCCCTGTTGTAGCTTTCATCAAAGCTAAAGACATTGATCATGCCCTTGCTATTGCAAACGATACTGACTTTGGTTTAACTGGTGGCTTTTTCTCTAACAATCCTGCCACCTTAGAAAAAGCTTATCGTGAGCATCATGTTGGAAACCTATATATCAATCGTAAAAACACTGGAGCTTTAGTAGGTGGGCAACCTTTCGGTGGATTTAATATGAGTGGAACGGATGGAAAAGCTGGTGGTAAAGATTATTTGTTGTACTTCTTACAAGCAAAATCTATGACCGAACGCCCTATGAATGGTGTCACTGCTGTTTTACCTACGTTTAAGTTTACGAAATAAGCATTCTAAACTCATAAACAGAAAAAGGCTAAGAGAAACACTTAGCCTTTTTAATTTTTGGGAAAATTTCTTTTCAGTTATAAAATTACGGCTTTAGGTAACGATGAAATTAAACTTCCATGTCCTTCATTTTCAATAACATTTCTATTCACAACAATTTCAGGTCTTCCACCTTTAGTTTTACGGATTGATATTGAAATATGACCATCTTCCGTTAATTGTGAATTTGCTACAACGGTTAGAATTTTTTCTTCCTTAATAAAGGCTGGTTTTATAATAGTATCTGACATAAAATAAATTACATTTATCGATTTTCCTTTATATGCCGATAAATCTGAAGTTACTTCTGCTTTAATACCTTGTTTTCTAAAGGTATTAGCCATTAATTCGGCTTTTTTAAGGGTATTGGCATCATTAACAATAAGAACCATTCCATTACTGCTTGATTTAATTTCGCGATCTGCAATCATAATTTGTTTGATAATTGCAATTTGAAAAGATATAGGAACTTCTGTTTGTTGTGCCAAAACAGTTGATTTTGAAAAAAATGCACTAAAAAATATAGTGAGTAAGATTAATTGAGATTTCATAACAAGCTTTTAATAAAAATAGAGGTTTAGAATATCAACACTTAATTGGTCGATATGGTAAAGTTATGAAGTCATTCAAACTGAAGATATAGCGTAAAAGACGTAATTTAATAGCTAAGACTACATTAGCTGTAACTTATTGGCGTTCTATTATTTGTAGCTATTTTTAGAAAATAGGAACAAAATAAGTACCTAAATTCAACTAGGTATATTTACCGAAATTAATGAGTACTTTTTTATTTGCTACTCAACTTCGGACTTCGTTTCTATAAAAAAGTTAGTGGTTTTTGAAAAAAAAACGGGCATCCCACACCCTGAAACGATTCGAAGAACCATGAAGTGCTATCACGGTTAAAATCTTTTTACGCCGTAAACACTTCTTTTGTACAGGTTAAGTTCTGAAACTGAGATACTGGGTCGGAGCCAAGCATGACGAAATGACGTATGTGAAATAAAAACAGTATTTTGCGAATAGGTTTTCTTTTTTATTTTATTTGCAAAATTGAACCTTTTTTAAAAATTATTAAACTTTACAAAAGGTCTAAGTCCGCATTTGAGTAATTATGCTAAAAAAACTTTATCAAAGTCATTCACTTTACAAAAAATATCAAAGACCGAAATTGATTTTGCTATTGCAGCAATAGAAGAAAAAATTCAATATTAATTACTGTAGCACACACAAGTTAGGATTAAAAATAGTCACTTAAATAAATTTTAAGGCTATTTATTAACCTAGAAAACAACCGCTTTTGGGAGATGAGAAATCAAAGAACCATGTCCTTCTAATTCAAGCTCTCTTTTACTTACCACAATTTCAGGTCTTCCACTTTCAGTACTTCGAATTGCAAGAGAAATTTCACCATCTTCAACAAATTTTGAATTTAATGCAATTGTTAAGACTTTTTCTTTTTGAATAAAATCTGGTTTTATTATCGTATTTGTCATGTAATAGATGGTCATTACAGATCTTCCACTATATGGAGTTGGGTCATCTGTTATCTCCGTTTTTATACCTTGTTTTATGAAAGCATTTGCCATTAATTCAGCTTTTTTTTCTGAATCTGCATCTTTAACAATTAAAATTAATCCATCACTTTTCGCTTTAATGATGCGATCCGCAATCATAATTTGTTTAATAATTGCAATTTGAAAAGAAATGGGTACATCAGCTTTTTGAGCGTTAACTGAATTATTAGTAAAAAAAATAGAACTTATTAGAAAAAATAAAAACACACAGCACTTCATAAAATAACTTTCAATTTAAAATACACGACAATCGCTTTAATTTATTAGTATTTAACCAAGTAAAAAAATGATTCTAACGTTCTACTACAAGATAAAATTAATTTTTGCAATTTTTTTGAGTAAATGTGGAAATTTTCTTTCTTTAAATGAGTTCAGATTGCTTCTAAATGTTCATTATAAATTTTGAGTCCCCTTAGGTTTGTCGATTTTATCGGTTTGACCCCTTCAAACACCCATGAAATGGCCGAATAATATGCATAAACTACTCTCAGTGTAATCAAAATCTTAGTTACTATTTAATTTTTCGTCTAATTGAAGTAAATACTTAAAATCGTTATTCAGTATAGCATTCTTTAAGCATGTTGGAATGGCATTATCTTTTGTTAACTCAAAAAGTTGATCCATGTCAGTCATTTCAAGCGCATCTAACCAAGCTTGTTTACTAATTAATGATAATTGATTTAAATAATCGAATGACTGATCGAGACTATCTAAGATTTCTACAACATCAGACTTTTCTGATGTATCAGTTACAGGGATTAACATATTTTCGTTACATTGCCTAATAACTTCTAATAAAGTATTGATTAAAAATGGTTTAGAAACATAACCTGTGAAACCCTTTTTCTCTAGATAGTTCTCATCATTAAAAAAGGTTTGCGCAGTTACAGCAATAACTGGAATATTGAGTCCCATTGAATCACGAATTACTTTTAAGACTTCTTCTCCTGAGATTATGGGCATATTCAAATCTAAAAGAATAATGTCAAATTCTTGATTTGCAACTAAAACTAAAGCTTCTTTACCTGAATTGGTCGAAACTGTTTTAAAACCAACCGATTGCAACATTTCATCTAGTAGAATTCGATTACTATCTATGTCATCCACAATTAAGGCTTTGTAAACTTTATCTGGATTTAGTATATAATTAATATTCGATGCTGAACCATTCGTATTTTCACTTATTACTTTTAGCGGAATTTCGACTTTAAATAGGGATCCCTCACCAACCACAGATTTAACCAATATTGTTCCGTTCATTAATTCTATTAAATTTTTTGTAATGGTAAGTCCTAAACCAGTACCCTTACTAAAATGACCACGAACTTGCCTGAAAGGTAAAAACACTTCAGCTAATTGATCTTCAGGAATTCCCCGTCCTGTATCGTGAAATTCAAACACAAATAAACATGAATTTAATTTAGATCTAATATGTTTTTCTTTAACCCAAACCTTAACGTTAATACTACCTTTTTCTGTGTATTTAACTGCATTTCCAATTAAATTCATTAATATTTGACGAATTTTATGGTCATCTGCCTCTACAAAATTGGGTAAATTAGCGTCTATATCAATAGTAAATGCTAGACCTTTGTCTTTTGCTTGTAACTTAAAAATACTTTCTGACTCAGTAATCAGAGATTTTATTGAAAATACTTGATCAATTAATTCCAATTGGCCCGATTCAATTTTGGATAAATCTAGAATATCGTTAATCATATTCAATAAATGATGCCCACTTGCTTGCATTGTTTTCACAAATTGACGCTGACGAACAGATAAATCTAAATCAACATCTAGCAATTGAGCATACCCAATAATTGCGTTTAGTGGCGTTCTGAGTTCATGACTCATGTTGGCTAAAAACTTAGATTTCGCTTTATTGGCTTGTTCTGCTTGTTGTCGCATTTGTTCAGCTTCTTGATTAGCAAGTCGTAAATAGCGTTCAGAATGAACTTGAGCGGTAATATCGACCCCAATACCAGTTACAGCTACAACCACTCCTCTTTTGTAAATTGGTAGCATATTTAACTCATAAGATCGGCTATTTCTATCAATTACAAGATTTTGTTTATGTCCATTTAATACATAATGGAAAGCAGATTCAAATAATTCGTGATTAAAAATATTGAATATAGACGTATTCAGAAAAGAATTCTTATCAATATTCATTTCATTGTAAGCCCGACCTTCTAACAAAGTTATTAATCCATTAGGATTTGTTGAAAATAAAAACACTGGAGACGAATTAACGATTTGCTGAATCTGCTCACGTGTTTGATTTAATATTTTCGAAGCAAAATTTTCTTTTCTTTTTAAAAGAATGAAATTAATGCCCAAGAAAACAAAAAGTACTCCTAAAATTCCTATCAGAAATCCATAAATGAGTGAAGTATTCCATTTTCTTTGAACATTCAATGTGAGCAAGAATTTCGTTTTTTCTAAAACATCTTTCTGCATTCTACAAAACTCTAAATGAACAACTCCACTTTCTAGAGGTGTAAAAACAATCGAATTTAAATCATTTATTTCCTGCCAATCTTGATTATTAACTTTCCAGAAATAGGAAAAATTGTATTGAGGAAAGGTCTTATCAAATAACGAAAACGTAATTGGATTATGTTCAGTAAACGTTTGATTTTGAATTCGAACAAAGGTATTGTCGGAACTTTTTACTAATAAGTTTTCCATATCTAAAGATTTATTTGCCTTTTTCTTAAATCTGGCAGAACTAAAGCCGTTAACATGTCCCGCTAATATAGATTTATTCGAAAGTGAGAATGTAGTTATCATATCAGATAATAAACCTACCTCGTTAGAGTATTTTATTAATTTACCCTCGTGAAATAGAAACAAGCCATGTTCTGCGGCTATCCATAAAAATTTATCATTAAATGGGTTAATAGACCGAACCAAATAATGTCTAAAATCATTTGGAAAATGAACTGTTTGTATAGGAGCATTTTTATTTTTTAAATCATAGGTAATCATTCCCTGAGACGTTGAAATCCAGAGTTTTCTATTTGAATCAAGTTTTGCATCCTGAATCAAAAAAAATTCTTGATTATCTAATTTTTTGATATCTGATACAAATGAAATCTCTTTAGAACTTAAATTGATGGAAAAAATTCGAGGTTCATTACCATCTGAAATTATAATTAGTTGATTATCTAAAGAATCAAAAACACCGATTCTAATATCCGCTAGCACATTATTATGCTTTAAGGTATAAATGGTTTGAATTCCGGAATAATCAAAATGATGTATTTCACTTTGACCTGAAGAAATTGCCCATATTCCATTTCCTTCAATAATTTGTGTAATAGGTGAGTTTTTCGATAAGCCATTTCCGTTCTTTAAAGAGCCAAAAAAAGAAACCTTATTATTGCTATCAACAACATGAATAGTTCCATTATAATCACCCATGTATATCGCATTATTTATATAGGCGATTGAAGCAATAGCTCCTTTTTTTAAAGTTACAAGTTCTTCAGATTTATGCTTTTCTTGAGTTACGAGTATTTTAAAAATAGTTTTTTTTGTTGACAGTAGAAATGTGCTGTCATTAATAATAGTACTTTGCCCAGCAAATGAATCAGTAGAAGGCAATTCATTTTTTGTAAATAATTGTTTTCTAAGAATATGAATACCTTCATCCGAAGCTACCCAGACATTATTATCTGAATCTACTAACAAACACTTTACTTTATTAATAGGCGGTAAAGATTCAAGTATTTCAACTTTTGAGGAATGCAACTTAATTAAATAAAGCCCATTTGATTTTGTTGCAACCCAAAATTCATTTTTATATTCTGCTTTTACAATCGAAATGACTTGTTTTAATGGCAACACCTTCTGAGTTGTTGGCTTTTCATTCATGGAGAGTTTGTAAAGACCTTTTTCACCCCCAAATAAAAACTCACCCGAATTATTAACGTCATTAAGTGCATATAAAGCATCAATGGTCTGCCAATCGCCATTTTTTGGATTTAAAATTAAACTTAATTCATTTTTTTTGTAATTGAATTTCCAGATGTACCCTTGTTGAGATGTAATTAAAAGTTCATTCTCAGAAACAGCTTTGAATTGATACCCTCTGTAAATACTTCCAGAATAACTCTCCTTAGGTAAATTAAAACGTTGAATCTTTTTACCGTCCCAGAACGAAAACCCTTTCGGCTCTGAGAACCACAATCGAGATTTACTATGAACAAACACATTTAATGGTCTATGAATCGCTGTTTGAATCTCTTCTGATGTAACAGGCAATAAATCGTTAAATTCATAATCGGCTCCTTTGGGACTTATAATCTTGACATCACCGTTTGTAATAACTAAAAGTGAGTCCTTATTTCCGTAAGCAGTAACCGATTTTATATAAGGGGAAAGAAATGATGACCTAAAGATCTTCTTTGAATTTCCTCTCATTAAAACAAGACCAAAATCAGTTGAAATCCACTTATTACCTAATTGGTCTTCATAAATATCTTTTACGAAATTTGAGGGTAACCCATTTGTTACATTGTGATAATCATAATGATATTCTTGTTTTGCTGTTAACGATAAGAAAATCAGAAATAAATAAATAAAACCTGTTGTCATTATAGATATTCTTAAGCCATGATGAATGTAATAACAGATAGCCTATATTCAAAAATAATGTAGTCTTAATTCATGGTTTTACAAATTTTAAGCTTGTGTTTTTTTTGATTACCGTATTTAATTAAATTTTTGGTTTACCTTGAAAAGTTCAGTCCAAAAAATCAAATTTGAGTTGTTTCGTCTTTGCCTTACACCAAAGAGACGATATTTTTAAAGGAGGGCTCTCGTTCAAAACAAGAATAATCGCTACATATTTTACAGAAAGCTACTTTTCAGATTAATTCAAATCTTTAGTAACCTGAGTTCGGGTTAAGGATTAGTAGAATAATTTTAATCTAATCCTGGAATAAACAATGTAGAATGTTACTATGCTTCATAGTGGAATCTCGAATTTAATTCCAAATTAGGCAGAGATTCTGGGTCAAGCCCAGAATGACGAAATTTATTTTAACCTGTTTTTATTTTAATTTCTTATCCCGAACTCAGGTTAGTAGGAAAAACTATAAACCAATAGGTCTTCCAGGTGGATTTGGAATTTTCGGTCTTGATGTATCATTAGACAACATATAGATATATGCAGAACCTGCGAGAATAGCAGCGATGCCTAAAATTTTCCATTTTCTTTTTATAGTAGGTTTATTAATTGGAGAATCTACCATATCTGAAAGAAGCGATTCTACAGGACTTAATCTTACTGCAACCATTCGGTCTTGGCCCTTAATTACTTCGAAACTAGATTTCTTTGTGTAAAATCCCTCTTTATAGGCATATAACGAATATTTACCATCTGTGAGCTTTACTGTTTCCCCGTCTTTGGCTGGCGTTAATTTAGCGATAGTAAAATTATTCTTATCCGCAACTACTATTTTGACTAATTGAGGTTTACTTTTAAATGTAATGTCTTCAAAATCTTCGAAATTCTGAAAACTTGGCAATGCGTCTTCTATCGTTTCAGCAGCTATTAGAATTTCTGTGTCTTTTCCAGCGAAAACATCCATTTTTTGACTTAAACCTTTTATTCCCAGTCCTTTATCTACAAACATAGTTTGTTCGATTTTGAAAGCAGGAAGTAACTCTTCTGGAATAGTATATTGAACATAAACAGCATCTTGAATAACACGAATAGAGTCTTTAATTAACTTAATATCACTAAAGTGAATTCTATCTTTTTGAAGCATTTCAACAATCTTACTTGACGATAAAACATCGGGATAAGTGCTTTGAGATTTAATCAAAATTCCATGTCTTGCATAATGAATTGAAGTATCTGATGAAACAGCGAGAACTCCTGCCCTCATCATCATTGGTTTTTGAATAATTGATTTCAGTGATGTATGCACGAATGGCGTTGATTTTCGAACATAGATAAGAATCTGCTGACTTTCTTTACTTAAATCAAAAGACAGCCAAATATAACTATCAAATGAATAATTTGAGGTAATCCAAGATTCTTTTGCCGTAAAACCAAAAACTGTGCTTAATTCAGGGTGTCTAAAAAGAATTGCTTCTGAATAATTAATAGTGATTTCGTTATCTGAATTAAACATTTCTGACTTAATTTCACTAGCAAAATCAGCAACTGTTCTTTTCAAACGAACAGTTAATTTTTTTTCTACTAAACGGAGACTATCGCTAATAATTAACGCTTTTTCATTGAAATAGGCTTTAAAGTCATCAACCTGCTTTGATTGAATTGAAGCAACAAATTTAGCTAGAAATGTTTTAGCTAAATCTTGTTCAGCAACATTCACTTTCATTTCATTTGCTAAAACTCTCTCAAAAGAATATTCTGGAGCAACTATTGAAGCTTTTTTCAAAGTTAACGTTGTTTTATCAAAACTCAAGTTTAATTCAACAAACTGATAAGGATTGCTATTAATTTTTTGAAGATAAATCTGACTTGCTTCATACGTATCATTATCTAACACCAAAGAAACTCGAATAGAATCAAATGAGGAATACAAATCATTATCGTTTACGAGTTGTTTAACGTCACTAATTCCAGAATCTAGTGAAAAATCATCGCGACCTTCAGTTTGATATTTATTAATATCCATTAATAATTTGGAGATTTTCGTTTCTAAAACCGTTTTCAAATTAAGTTCAATTTCAGAATCGAAATTAACTTGTGTATGCTGTGCAAAACCGCTTGAAACGAATTGTGTAAGAAAAAGACAACTTATAAATGCAATTCGATATCTCATTGTTTTATTTGCTCTTGTAATCATGTTAATTGTTTCTTTTTTTAAACTATTCATCATTGTAATCTCCTATTTCACCATCAACATTTTTAACACTTTAGAGTACGAACCTGCTTGAATTCGATACAAATAAACTCCACTAGCGAGTTTTGATGCATTAAATTCAACGGCATGCCAGCCAGCTTGCTCCTGTTTGTTTACCAAGGTGGAAACTTTTCTACCCATTACATCAAACACTTCAATTTTTACGTTTTGCGCTTCTGCAACAGCATAACGCATTACCGTTGTAGGATTAAATGGATTTGGATAATTCTGTAATAACTCGAACGAATCAGGTAATAAACTTGTTTTTAAATCAAGTAAATACTCTTCGTTTCCGATGTAAACTTCATATTGACTTGTAGGTTCAGTGATTTTTAAATCAATTGGTTCGCCAGGTTCAGCCAACCAATTTAAATTAGTCACTTTATTTACTAACAATATTCGTGCATCGGTTGGCATGTTTTTCATTTCTGCACGCCATTTAACAACAGTTCCTGGAACGGCTTTTAATTCTAATTGATATTTCGTTCCTGCAACATCATAAATTGCTTCACTTTGCACTTTACCAACTGAGCTATTATTTGCGTCTTTCATAATCATCCCTTTTTCAACAAAAAAGAGATTTGGATGAGTTTTATTGATGGTAAGTTCAAGTTCTTCAGCTCTGGCAAAAACCCAATTTACATCAAGTATAGTTCCATCAGGATAGGAAGCAAAAGCTTTTACTGTTGGTACATTTTCAGGAATTTCTCTAACAACCTGTTTTTGCAAGCCTCTTTGACTAAATCCTGCATAGGGGATAAATAAGGTGTCTTTATCAAAAACTGGATCATTATAAAAGTAATAACCTTTAAAAGGTTCCATGGTTGTAGTTTTCAAAAATTGTTCATTATACGTCCATAAATCGCCTGTTACTTCATTGAAATCCAAAATAATCTGCCATTCCACATTAGATTGATATGGATTTCCTATGATATTCCAACCTGGATGAACCCCAACTCCAAAAGCATCGTTTGAATCGGGAGTGACAGCCGTTAATGTTCTCGACTCAGAAAATGATTCAGTACTAAGCACCCAAAATCCACGGCCAGGAGCAAAAACAAAGCGTCCATCTCTCCTATTGTATTCAACAAAATAATCTGTTGAGTCTCCAGTTTCGAAAAGAGCTCGCCATAATAGGTCATAACCACCGCCAAAAAGTGCATCTAAGCGGATATTATCATTTCCTGGCATACTAATCATTCGGTAATCCGTTACTTTCGGATCGGTTTTTAAGTCAGGATCAGTTGAAGAACTGTTGCCAAACTCAAAAGCAACGGTGATGGTGTCAGATTCTGCGTCCGCGGGGTCAGGGCGTGTTCTAAACGCTAACGACTCTGTGAAATCTGATAAACCTCTCACATCATTAATTCTGAGTTTAAAATAATAACTGGTATCAGCTAATAAACCCTTTACTTGTAATAAAGTATCAGAAACTAAGGAATCGACTACAGAACTTATAAAAAGAGAATCTAATGATAAGGCAACTTCATAACGAACTAAAGCATGAACCGATTTCCATTTAAATGTTAATGAGGTTGATAAATTCGTTAGAGCAGTATCGGGGAAAACGATTTCAGGAGTTTCTGCTTTTGTGGTAAAGTTAAATTCTTCAGACCACTCACTTTCTCCAGCGGCATTTTTAGAGCGAACTTTCCACCAATAATTTGTAAGAGGATCTAAAGCTACCAAAGGCGTAAAACTGGTATCAATCAAATTTAATTGAGAGCGAACGATATTACTAAAATTGTCAGTTGATGAAACTTGCCATTCATATACCTCTGCTCTTTCCGCAGAATTCCATGTAAACAAAGGGCTAACATCCACTATACTATCCGAATTTACCGGACTAACTAAAAGTGGTGTTAAAGGTTTTTGAACAATGGTTTTAAAACTCCAAGAAAACGATGCATTATTTACCGCATCAGAAACCGATTGTACGGTACCAGATTTTATGGTAATAGTATAGGTTTTATCATTTATTAATGAGAATCCGCTCAATACCAAACGATTATTAACTAATGAACTAGTGAATGTTGTAACTTGTACGGTGTCTTCCATTATTAAAATAGAATCGTTTGAAACAAGATTAACAGGAATGGAAAAACCAATACTTACTTCCGAAGTTAATGCAACATCTATTGCAGCAGAATCAGGAATTGGATTTTCAGGAAATGGAACAGCCAAAATGCTTAGCGTTGCGTTTGAATACGTAATTTCATAATCATTACTTGTAAAGCCTTGTGGTATAATCTCATACGTTCCAGGTTCAATAGCTCCTTGTGAAGTTCCTGAAAATGCCAATGATCCATCTAAGAAAGTAGAATCTTCATTTATTGCAAATTCATTAAATGTAACACCGTTTCCACCAGAGAATGGAACTCCTGTATATATTAGTATTGAATCGTTTGCCGTAATTACTAAATCTTTTTTAGTGATGGATGCCGTAGTAATTATTGAATCAACAGCTAAAACATAATTCTGAGCCAAACCTCCATTTGTTCCATCAGAAAGTGAAAACCCTTTTACAATCACATTTTTAGTTGTTCCGACAGATTTATTTTCAAATCTTGACGAACTTGGATTAGCTAAAACAACGGTTTCATTTTGAATAAACCCATTTAAATCACCAATTTGAAGCAATGTAGCTTCGGTAGAACCATCGTAAACTTTATCGTTTGCCTGCGTATTTTGAATCGCCAATTCTGCTGGAAAAATACTTGCTGTATCTTGAGGCAAAGTTGAATTTAAAATTTGATAATTTGAGGCTTGTGCGCCAGAATAATACACAGAATCGATACGTACAATTTTATCCATTTCAGAAAGAATATTCGAAAATGAAACCGAAATACTATCGAAAGTAACAATATCTCCATTTTGAACCCCTGCTAAAGCAATATTTATCAAATCCAATTCGGCATTTTTAGAAGCATCGTACGTTTTATCTTTAACACTAAAAAATCCTGTCAATTCTAAAATTTTCTTGGTAATGTCAGCTGTAGCTATTGGTGCACCAAGTAAAGTAACGGTATAATTCCCCGCATCAACTCCATTTAAATTCACACTTTTAATTGATACGTTTTTACCAGAACCAATAGACTCAGAATCAAACTCAATGGTGAATTCTGCAATTCCTACATCTTCAGTACCAATAATTCCGCTCAATGATACATTCGCTACATTTACCTCTGCTGTTACATTCCCATCATAGACCTTATTTTTTGCAGTAAAAGAACCCGACAAACTTAATGATTTTGCTGTAATAGTAGCACTTGAAGTTGGGGCGCCACTAACTGAAACCGTGTAATTGGCAGCATCTGAGCCATTTAATGCAGCACTTGAAATAGAAACTGTTTTAGCCACACCAATATTTTCATTATCAAAAACTGAATTTAATGCTGATAAAGCAACTACGTCACCAACAATTGAACCAACCAAGGATAGATTAGTTGATTCAAATTCAGCATTTACTGAACCATCATATTCTTTATTTTTTGATGTAAATAACCCAGTTATCGTTAATTCTTTAGCCGTAATTGCGGCATTTGAACCTGGAGCGCCATCTAATGAAATACTGTATTTTGCCGCATCCGCTCCACTTAATTCAACAGAAACCAGCGTAACTGTTTTCGTAGATCCAACTGTTTTTGAATCAAACTGATAGGTTTGATTACCAAGAGTTACCTCATCAGCACCGAGAATTCCATTTAAACTCAGGTTTACATTTTCGGCATCTGCGTTTGTTGTTCCATCATACACTTTAGTTTTTCCTGTGAAAGAGCCACTTACGGTTAAGGATTTAACAGTAATATTAGCACTTGATGTCGGAGCGCCAATTAAAGTTAAATTATAGTTTGGAGCATCAACGCCTGTTAAATCAGCACTTGTGACATTAACAGATATACCAACTCCAGTTTCAGCTTGATTGAATTCAATCACTATTGTGTTAAACGAGACTATATCTCCGGGAATTACGCCATTTAAAATCAAGTTATTTGATTCAAAAGTTGCTGATTTAGTTCCATCATATTGTTTTGATTGTGGAATAAATGTTCCTGAAATACTCGCTTGTTTTGCGGTAATATCTGCCGTTGTGGTTGGTAAACCAATTTGTGAAAGTTCATAATTTGAAGCATCTGCCCCATTTAGACTTACAGTTCCTAATTCAACTGTTTTTCCAACTCCTATTGCTTTATCAGTAAAAGCGACTGTACTCACGACTAAACCTACGGACTCACCTGCTAAAACACTGTTCAATGTCAAACTATTTGAAACAATCTCAGCACTTGTGCTTCCATCATACACTTTATTTTTTGATGTAAATGAGCCTCCAACAGTTAAACTTACTGCTGTAATTGCAGCTGTTGTAGTAGGAGCGCCAACTGTTGAAACCGTATAATTTGCGACATCAGCGCCATTAAGTATTGCCGAAGTTATTGATGCCGTTACATTTGCGCCAACAGTTGCTAGATTAAAAGCTGCTTGAACAGATTGAATTCCAACGTTTTCGCCAGCTGCGACTCCAATAAGCGTTAAATTATTTGATGAAATTACTGCTGAGGTTGTTCCATCATACACTTTAGAGCTAACTAAAAAACTTCCCCCAATACTTAAACTTTTACTGGTAATCGAAGCGGTTGTTGTTGGAGAACCGACATCACTTATTGTATAATTTCCACTATCTGTTCCACTTATGGTAGGATTCGATAAACTTACACTGATTCCAACTCCAATTGCCGTTTGAGCAAAATCTAAGTCGAATGAGTTTAAACTTACATTATCAGCACCTTCTATTCCGGTTAATGATAAATTGTTCTGAGAAATGGTTGCTGTTGTGTTTCCATCATACTCTTTACTGGATACCGTAAAACTTCCACCAATACTTAATTGTTTGGCTGAAATAGCTGCTGTTGTTGTAGGCGCACCAGTTAAACTTAATTCATAATCGGTTGCATCTGCCCCATTAAGACTTGCTGAAGTAATGCTAACTGTTTTTCCAACTCCAACAGTTTTTGATGTAAATTCTAAACTTACACCAGTTAAACCAACATCAGCAGCACCAATAATTCCGACTAAACTTAAATTATCAACTGAAATTGAAGCAGTTTGTGTGGCATCATACATTTTATTGGATGCTGAAAAATTACCTGTTATGGTAAGGGTTTGTTTTAAGGTTGTAAATGAAATCTCGTTACCATAAACTGTACTTACTTCATTTATAGCATACGATCGGACAAAATAAGTCGTATTGGGTGATAAATCTGAAATTGAATTTGAGAAAACACCCGTTCCTGCACCTATAATCTCTTTGTTATCCGCTGTAGTTGGATTTGCGTTTAATGAATATACTATTCCTCTTTCGGTTACTGTAGCCCCACCATCATCGGTAACATTTCCACCTAAAGTCGCAGATGTTGCCGTAATTGATAACGCATTATCTGTGCTAACCGTTGCAGATTTAACAATAGGTCCTGATAAATTACCCTCAACTGAAAGTCCAAATCCATTTCCGTCATTGGGTGTAACCTCAAAACTGATAAATTTCCCAACATCTTCATTAACTAAATTATAAGTTGTTGCTGAAGCGCTAGCAATTTCTGTTTTATTCAATCCTACGGCGTCATCTGAACGATACCATTTAAAAATTGACCCTGCTTCTAAATCATTTTCAGGATCAGAATAGGTGTAATTACCTGTTAGCGTTTCGTTTAGGAATAAATTACCAGTAATACTGACATTTGATGCAACTGGTACTAAAAAAGCCGTTGAACTACTTTTTCCAATACTATTTTCACTTTTACCGTTATCGGCTTTTGCAGATCCAATAAACAGCACTAGCTGCGCTATAAATAGGATTATTGATATTCGGGTTTTTGTCATCAGACTCAAAGTTTGTTAACCTATATAAAATCAAAACTCCAACTTACAAATTTTGTGCCTGAATAAAAATGATGAGTTTCTAGTTCTTTTTAAGCCATTCTAAGAAATTTTTTAAGGCTTTTCCTCTATGTGATATCTCATTTTTTTGCTTCGAACCCAATTCTGCGAAGGTTTCATTAAAGCCTAATGGCATAAAAACAGGATCGTATCCGAAACCTTTTTCGCCCCTTTGTTCCCCAATAATGTGTCCTTCGCAAATTCCTTTAAATAAAAATTCATCTTTTCCATCAACTAGGGCTAATACGGTTTCAAAATGAGCTTTGTGAGGAAATTCTCCTTTTGAGGCTAATTCAGATAGAAGTTTTATTACATTATCTTGATAGGTAGCTTTTTCGCCAGCATATCGAGCTGAATATACTCCAGGCGCACCATTTAATACTTCTACTAATAAACCTGTATCGTCTGCCAATGCCGGTTTCCCCGTAATTTTTGCTAATGTTCTTGCTTTTTTTAGTGCATTTTCAGTTAAGGTTTCACCATCTTCTATTACATCGGGCAATTCCGGAAAGTCTATTGCATTCATCACACTAAATCCAAGTGGAATTAACATTGCACGGAATTCATTGGTCTTGTTCGGATTTTTAGTGGCTAAAACGAATTTTTTCATTTTATTGGTTAAATGAGTTTTTGTTAGATGAAGAATTTAACTAACTAATTTTGATGTGATTTTACCAAAAAAGTACTATTAATTAAGCTATTCTGCTAGTTTGCAAGTTTCGAAGAGGGCAAACTAAAAATCGACTTTCTGGGTTCTCTCATTTTGAATTATTCTCATTTGGTAAATTAAGCGACTCATTTCAATTACATTGATTTATAATAGAGTCCCAATTTAATTACTTTTGCCTGAGTTAAGATAAAATTCTAACATGCTTATGGTGTTTTTATCCCCATTTTGTTTAGCTAAATCTAAGACGCTTTGCCCGTTTGGTAATTTCTTTCTAACATCTGCGCCTTTATCCATCAAAATTTTACAGGTTCTCTCTCTACCATTATAAGCTGAATAATGAATTGGAGTCCAACCCGTATCATCCAAGTTATTTATATCGGACCCTGCTCTTACTAAGGTTTCAACAATTTCATCATAACCAAGACTTGCAGAAAAACATAATGGAATTTTGCCTTCAGTATCTCGAAGTGAAGGATCTGCACCTTGTGCAATTAAATAATTCACCACTGTAAGCGAGCCCATGTGTGCTGAAAAATGCAAAGCACTCCAACCTACAACATCTTGGTGATTGATTTCAGCCCCAGCTTTTATCAACTTTTGAATCATTTCAAATCGGATTTCTCTAGCAGCTAATGTTAATGCTGACTTTTTTTTATGATTCACCACATTTACATCAGCTTTGAACTTAATCAATAAATCGAGTAACTGATCATAACCATTTGCAGCTACATACATTAAGGCAGTTTGGCCATAGTTGTCTTGCAAATTGGGGTTTGCTCCTGCTTCTAATAAGGCTTTTGCAGCATCATAATGACCATTATCTGAGGCAAACATCAACGCTGTGTGATTATTTGAATTTGCTTGATTGGGATTGACACCCGATGATAATAAAGAGCTTAAAGCCTCTGCATTTCCCATTCGAGCATACTCAAAAAAATCATTTATTTCGACTTGAGCCATCATTTTTGAAGATAAAGCCAATAAAATGATTAAGAGAATCCAGCGTAAACGCTTAAATATCAGATTCTTTGAGTAAACCACGAGTTATAAATAATTTTAAAAGTTGAGTATTTTTTTTCTGCTTTACAATATCTAGTACAGTAAAACCCTGATTATCTCTAAGTTTAAGAGAAGCTTGCTTATTTAACAACAGTTCAGTGGCTTTAACACCATCTTTTTCATCTCTTAAAACGGGTGGTTTGGGTTTATAAATCTGATAAATACGACTTGGAATGTTTTTTATCCAATTACCCAATGCATAAATTCTATCTTTGCTTAAAATCCAAAATCCTGTTTCTTTTTTTACTGGTTTTAACTGTGTTGACAAAGCAATTCGATTTAAAGAATCAGCGGCTTTAAATTGCTTCACTACTAAATGTAAAGCTGTTTCAGATTGCCAATTCTGAATATTCACATTAACGCCATGTTCAATAAAACGTTCCATTTGGATTACATTCCAGCCAATTGAAGCAATATGTAATGGATTTAGTCCTTGTTTATTGGCAACATCAACAGGAACTCCTTTTAAAATTAAATAACCAACTGGCGCTATTATTGAAACACGAGCAAATTTATGCATCACTGTTTCATCATTGAAATCTTTTAATGTAGGATTCGCATTTAATCTCAATAAGCGCTGAAATAATCGTTCATGACCATGCGCTGCAGCATACATTAGAGCGGTCATCCCGAATTGATCACGTAGATTTATCCATTTTACTTGACTTATTAGTACTCTATTAAATGTTTTTTCATCATAATCTAAAACAGATCGAATTAATTCTGTTCTATTAAATTCATCATAAGTTGGCATTTCAGGTTGTTGTGCCTGTGCGTTTAATTTCCAATTCGATGCAATGGATAAAACTAAAATGATTATAAAAATTCTATTTTTCAATGGATAATTGTGTCTATTAAGTGATTCACAACTTATAAAATACTAAGATACTATTTTTGGCGCATTTTGAGTTTGAATGAATTTGGATGTCAGCGTGGCCGCTGACTTTTTGTTTTTAAGCACCTGTGAGGACGCAGTCGCTATATTAATCAAGTCAACTCGACTGAAGATGAGCTAACGCTCTATGTACATAAGAGTGGCGAGATCTTTGAGATGAAAATCGGCACTAAAACTTGAGCTAGATTTTAATTTGGATGTTAGCGTGGCCGCTGACTTTTTGTTTTTAAGCACCTGTGAGGACGCAGTCGCTACATTAATAATGTCATCTCGACTGAATAGGTAAAAATGTCTTCCTAAAAAAATCAGTAAAAAGTGCAGTAAAAAAGCAAACATCCTAGCCAAAAACCAAGATGTTTGCATCCCCATTCATCCCCTAGGCAGAGATGAATCCCCATTTTTCGTGTTCAAAAAAAAATAATCTAAAAGAAACGAAAATGGGAAAAACTAGCATCAAACTGATTAAACTAAATTTCTAACTTATTGTAGTTCTAAACGAATTAGTTAATTAAACATGTTTTGTTGAACAGATAATAGCACAGATTTTGAAGAATTTCACTGCATATTCATGTGGTTTTAAAGTAAAAGCGAATTCATTTTCGGTCACGCAGAGTCTGAATTCTCACTCCCAAATGCAAAATTTTACAATATTTCAGCACTTTTGATTTCTTACTTCTCTTTTTTCTTCGTTTATTCGTGTCTTTGATTTTAGAAATAAATTTAAAGCCTGACTAGAACAAGGAGAACTATGCATAAACTCAGTTTAGGACTGTTTCTAAGCCTGAGTCTGTTTTCACAGACCAAAGCCCAGCAACTTCCTGCTCACGCCTTCAAGAATGTGACAATTCACACTCATGATGGTAAAACAATAGAAAAAGCGTCATTAGTTTGGCGAAACGGCAGTATCACAGATTATGGAACTTCTATTTCCATTCCTTTTGATGCTAAAGTTACCGACGGTGGAGATTCTCTTCACATTTATCCTGGATTCATTGATGGCTTCAGCGAAATAGCTACTCCAGACGAAAAACCAAATACACAAAATGTTGAAAAGCCAGGCGAACCGCCTTACGACAGATCTGGAATTCAACCTGAACGAATTCCCTTTGCATCTGCCGACTTTTCGAAAAAAGATGTAAAGGATGCGCAAAAAGAAGGTTTTACCTCAGCTTTAATAGGCTTAAAAGGCTTAATGCTTCCTGGTCAACTCGATTTTTTTCATTTAGGTAGAAAAGATGCTCAAGCTAACTTATTGAGTTCATCTTTAGGACAAAAAGCAGCCTTCAAAAATACAAGAAACGTATATCCATCAACTTTGATGGGAACCATGTATCTATTCCGTCAGCTTTGGGAAAATGCTTCTGTCTTGCAAATTAAGCAGCAAAACTACCTTAGCAATCCAACGAAATACGATAATCCAGGGCGAGATTTAACACTTGAAGCTTTGTATCCTGTGATCAACAAAAAACAGCCTCTTTATTTTGAAGCAGATGATAAAGAAAGTATCGAACGTATATTAAAACTCAAAAAAGAACTCGGTTTTGATTTAGTTCTCGTTTCAGCGAAAGAAGCTTTCCGTTATACCGACTTATTAAAAAAGGAAAAAGTGCCTGTTTTAGTAAGTTTTGATCTACCTGAAAAACCAGAATGGAAAGAAAAAGAAGAAAAAGCGGCAAAAGAAGCAAAAAAGGATTCTACAAAAGCCAAAGCGGTTAAAGAAGTGGAAAAAGAAGTTCCTACAGATATTGCTGCATTCAGAGCAAAACAAATGAATGCTTACAATGACTTTGTTAAGAATACCAAAACCTTGATTGATGCCGGCTTAAATCCTGGCTTTTCATCGATAGGCTTAAAATGGGCTGATTTCTCAAAAAACATAGAGAGTATGAAAGAATCTGGAATTTCTGAAAATGAATTGGTTTCTGTTTTAACAGCAAATACAGCAAAAGTATTAGGCTTGTCGAATCAAACAGGGAAAATAGAAAAAGGGTATCTAGCTGATTTTGCTGTCTTTACAAAACCTTTCACCGAGAAAAAAGCAAAACTTTTGCAACGTGTTGTAAAAGGCGAACGTTATAAACTTAACTAGGAAAGATGAACTTATGAAATCAAAAATGAAAACGATAAAAACAGCTTTGTTCATCACTTCCTTATTTGTATTTGGAATGATGGTCAACATAGCCACTGCTCAGAAAAAAGGCTCTGTTCTCATAAAAAACGCTACGGTTATTACAGTCACTAATGGTGATATGGAAGGCACCGATATTTTAGTAAAAGATGGAATAATCTCTGAAATCGGTAAAGATTTAAAAGCTCCAAAAGGAGTAGAAGTTGTAGATGCAACGGGAAAATTTGTACTGCCAGGAATCATAGACGCTCATTCACACTTAGCCATCACAAATGGAGTAAACGAGTGGACAAATCCTGTAACTGCTGAAGTTAGAATGGAAGACGTTATTGACCCAAATGATGTTGATATGTATGCAGCATTAGCTGGTGGTGTAACAACAATACATGTTCTGCATGGTTCTGCGAATGTAATTGGTGGACAAGGAGAAACTATCAAAATGCGCTATGGTGCTGATCAAGAAGGATTAAAATTTTCTGAAGCTCCACGAACCATCAAATTTGCTTTAGGCGAAAACCCAACTCGAGTACATGGGCAAGGTTTTAATGTTCAGCCTCGTTCAAGAATGGGTGTTGAACAAATCGTTAGACAAACATTTGATGCAGCCATTGATTACAAAGCAAAGCGTGATGTGTATTTAGAAGAATTTGCAAAATGGAATAAACGTAAAAAAGGAGATCAACCAAATCCTGTTGCAAAAAACATTCGTTACGATGTAATCAATGATATTATTGCTGGAAAAGTATTAGTGCATTGCCACAGTTATCGTGCAGATGAAATTAGCATGTTAATGCGTGTGTTTAAAGATTATGGAGTTGAAAATTATACGTTTCAGCACGTTTTGGAAGGCTTCAAAATTGCCCCAGAATTAGCAAAACACAAAGCGTATGCATCAACGTTCTCCGATTGGTGGGCTTACAAATTTGAAGTGTATTATGCTTCGGCTTATAATGCTGCAATCCTGAATAAATATGGCGTGGTAACTTCAATCAATTCAGATTCTGAAGAATTAATTCGACACTTAAATCATGAAGCCGCAAAAGTAGTGAAATACGGTGGCGTAACGGATAATGAAGCTTTAAAGATGATTACAATTAATCCAGCCAAACAATTAGGCATTGATAAATATGTAGGTTCCATCGAAAAAGGCAAACAAGCAGATTTAGGAATTTGGAGCGCTCATCCCTTAAGTATTTATGCAGTTTGTGAACAGATTTTTGTTGATGGAACAAGCTATTTCAATAAAGCTAAAGATCCAGCAGATATGCGTTTGGTAATCAGCCCTGAAGACGATTATGAATTAGTAGTTTCAGCAGGTAGAAGTAAGGACTCCTGTATGGAAGGTGTTTTTGATTTACTAGGTGAACAAACACATACTCTCGAATAAGCAATTCAAATCAGACTAACAAATAAAAATTGAACAACCATGAAAAATAGATTTAAATATTTCCTGTTTGTACTTCTCCTATCAACAAGCAAAATCGCTACAGCTCAAATAACCGAAAAGCCAGAGTACGGAAAATTTGCAATAACCAACGCAAAAATTTATACCGTATCAGATGCTGTAATTGAAAGCGGAACAGTACTTATCGAAAATGGAACCATTACAGAAGTAGTAGATGGAATGGCAAAAATTCCTGCTGGATACAAAACAATTGATGCAACAGGTAAATCTGTTTATCCTGGTTTTATTGATTCAGGAACGCTACTGGGACTAAAAGAAGTTGAAGCGGTTCCCGTAACCAATGATCAAATGGAATTAGGTACGTTTACTCCTCATGTTCGAGCATTTACGGCAATCAATCCAGCTAGTGTTAATATACCAGTAACAAGAGTTAATGGTGTTACTACGGTTATTGCACATCCTATTGGTGGTACAATTGCGGGAAAAGCAACCCTCATTAATTTGTATGGTTATTTACCAGATTCAATGGCTGTTGTCGCAGACGCAGCAATGATGATGTATTGGCCAAGAAGTGGAAAACGTGGTTGGTGGGATCGCAGAGACGAGAAAAAAATGAAAGAAGAGTATGAAAAAACCATGAAAGAATTAGACGATTACTGGGAAAATGCCCGATTCTATAATTCAATGATGAACGAGTATGAAGCTTCTTCAAAAGGCAAAACCAAACCTGATAAAAACATCGAATGGGACGCAATGAGAGCAGTTTTTAACGGCAAACTCAAAGTAGTAATCGAAGTTGATAAAGAAAAAGATATTCTTGAAGCCTTAAAATGGATTGCAAAACAAAAAGATGCTTCTTTTGTTTTAAGTTCAGTTCAAGAAGGCTGGAGAGTTGCAGATAAAATTGCAGAAGCTAAAGTTCCTTGTTTAGTTGGCCCAGTTTTACGAACAAGAGCTCGTTCGTATGAAAGCTATTTAACTTCGTATGAAAATGCTGCGAAACTTCATAAAGCTGGTGTATTAGTTGCTATCAGAACAGGAGAAACAGAAAATGTACGTAACTTGAATTATAATGCAGGTTATGCAGCAACTTATGGCTTAGGAACGAAAGAAGCCTTAAAAGCTGTTACCATAAATCCAGCTAAAATATTTGGCGCTGATGATAAAATCGGAAGCTTAGAAAAAGGTAAAATGGCGAATTTAATGATTACCAATGGTGATCCTTTTGAGCCAAGAACAACGATAGAAGCTGTATTTATTAATGGATTCAAAATCCCAATGATTTCTCGTCAAACTCAGTTATATCAAGAATATAACGACAGAGATAAAACGAATTAATTAGTCATTAAAATATTTATATAAAAAGGAGCTAGAGTAATCTAGTTCCTTTTTTTTTGAGTGGAAAAAGGAATGTGACAGCATACTGCCTTTAGAATAAAGCGTAGCGAAAAAAAAGTCATTTCACTTCGTGGTGCCTTCGGTATCGAGCGAAGTCGAGAAATCTTCCGTTTTAATGCAGGAATGATACATAGAGTGAATATCATTGAACTGTGCTCGGTGATGATTCATTTTTCTAATTTAATTTAAAATTCAAAATTGAGCATTCAGAATTTCATTAGGAAGATCTCTCCACTTGATTCGTTTTGGATTCTTGCTTTGGGCATAGGATTTAGGCTCATCACCGGTCGAGATGACTTGGGGATTAATTTAAAATTCAAAATTGAGCATTCAGAATTTTAAACGAAGATATCTCCACTTATATGTTAAAAATAGAATTTAATAGTCAAGGTATTTACC
>CAZNTR010000028.1:0-27566 GCA_964575925.1 uncultured Chitinophagales bacterium | reverse complement strand
TTGAGCTTCTTGGCTCTTCATTTTTTGATGATAATATTGTTCATATAAAACTAAAGTCAGAACGGGAAAAATGCTGATGAAGCTTGTTCTAACGAAAATTTCCTTAAACAAAAGTAAAGGATTAACTTCTGGGTTTTGCAGATAAAACAAGATAAAAAAGGCAGTCAGAATGCATGTAATCACACCAAAAACTAAAGTTATTTCCTTTCCAATTGTCCTATTTTCTTCCTGCATAAAATTAAGAAACCCTTTCTGAAGGAATTTCACAACAAGTAAAACCATTAATGCAACAATAAAACCAAAGAACAAAGCCCAAGAAATTAATTCAGCAAAAGAAAACGCAGCAAAAGAAAACGGCTTGTAAAGCAGAATGACAAGAACAGTTACCACAAAAGGAATTATGACACTATTTCGATTAAAAATGAATGGATGTGGTGTTTGTAGTATTTGTTTAAGGTTCACGATACGTGTTATGGTTGGGGTCTTTTCTTAAAAGATATGTTTTATCAAACGTGTTTTCAACTACATAGGAAAGTGAATAAACGACTTAATTAGATTTAGTTGCACTCGATAAACTGGTTTGCAAATGCAGATAAATTAGATAATATTTCCATTTAAGATTGGCAAAATTTTTTAGTAATTGAACATCCTCACATCGGTAAATTATTTTTAAATCAAAAAATATGTTTAATTTGAAAAGCAGGTTTTATCAACATATTCGGTGAATTCGCAGGATTTGGAAGGGGAAAAACCGAAAATATCAAATTATGGGGAGCTTCTGTTTTCAGGCATTAACATCTTTCACTTTGCTCATTTTCAATAGTATGATTTTAAATTCAATTACCATGCGTTTTACTTGAATAGAATAATTAAAATCAAATTTTATTAGCTTAAATTGTTAGGAATAGAAATTCGTTAAGCTTTTTTTCAACCCATAAAATCAAAAAATATGAAAAGTGATAGTAATGGAATAAATCGTTGAGATTTTTTAAAAAGAATCGCAACGTTCGCTGCAACATCAATCTTTATGGGTTTTGGAGGCTCAAAACTTTTTGCGGGACTTGGCCCTAAAAAAAAGATTTCAATACCGAATGTAACTCTCAACAACGGAGTTCTTATATCAAGATTAGGATTTGGTACAAATACTCTTAATGGTACAATCGGAACTAGAAGCGTTTCTGTTGCCATTTCAGTGGACTAACGCCTTATCGATACTGCTCATATTTACGGAAACGAAGAAGCTGTTGGAAAAGGAATTAAGCAAAGTGGCATTGACAGAAAAGAACTGTTTATAACCTCAAAACTTTGGGTTGATGCTTCGGGTTATGAAAAAACAAAAAAGCATTCGAAATGTCAATCAAGAAATTAGGTCTTGAGTATTTAGACTTTTATCTCATTCATAGACCAAGAGGAGATGTAAAAGGTTCGTGGCAAGCAATGGAAGAATTGTATAAAGTTGGTAAAATTAGTGCGATTGGAGTGAGTATTTTGAACCCGAACAATTGACAGAACTGATGGAATATGCTAAAACTCCACCCGTAATCAATCAAATTGAAACCCATGTGTTCTTTCAAGAGCAAACATCCTATCCATTTTTTGAAAAATTCCACAACACAAATGGAAGCATGGTCTTCTTGTGCAGCAGGTCGAAATGATATTTTTAGCAATCAAACACTTGCCGAAATTGGCAAAAAGCATGAAAAAGTATTGCTCAAGTTTGTCTAAGATGGCACTTCCAACGAGGCGTTGTTGCAAATCCAAGATCATCACAAAAGGCACACATGATTGAAAATCTAAACATTGTCGATTTTGAGCTTACTGTGTCTGACCTGAAAACCATAGCTTCGCTTGATTTAAATAGAACACAATTTCCTGAATGAGAATGAGACTGAAACTGAACGAAATGAAAATAATTGTTTCGCAAATAGTCATTCACAAAAGCTTAACAACATTGTCATTTCACATAAAAAGATTGATCTTACGCCCAAATGTAGTTTTCAGCATATTTGCAGGACTTGGAAGGGTGAAAAAAATCAACTTTCTGAAGTGAGCTCGTAGTTAGAAATTTGACTTCTCCGATTCTATTATTAATAAAACCATTTTTTTAACATAAACTGTCACATTTTCTTACTCTGTAACTAATAGAATAAAGAACCAAAAATCAAAAATCAAAGAAAATGAAAGCCATAAAATCAAAAATCAATTCCGCTTTAACTAGAAATCGAATCATTAGCAGTGTCGTTTTAACTTGAAAAAATAGAAGATATTTTCTCCTATTATAATTTCACAGTTGCATCTTCCCAATTATCTGTTCTGAATGAGGATGCTGGTAATAAATTCACATCAAAAAGTGTGGCATTTACCCAATTTCTCCATGCATACCTAACAGCCACAGGATTTGGAACCGAGTCCGATTCGACTCGAACATTTTTGCGATATATAATTTTAGCTTGAGCTGGAAAAAAGACTTTATTTTCCCCAGCTATTTCAAATCCATCAATGTTTTTTTGGAAAGAATACAAACCATTTTCAGCATATTTAAAACTTAGTATAATACCTTTATTCCTAACGATAAGAGTATCGAAAACTGGGCCTGAAAAATCGACTGCTTTGTTTCCATACGTTTTATGTAAGGCATTGAACAACAAACGATCAGCTACTTCTTTCTTATTGGGTGGATGTATCGAAAATTCGTCGCCCACATCACTAGTTATGGCTATACCTGAATTTGGAATCAACGATAGGCATTGTAACATAGATTCACGCATAAATGCAGTATTTTCTACTTCTTGAAAAGCAGTGTATGAGCTGTATTTGAACGGAGAAATTTGAACATAATAAAATGGGAAATTGCCTATTTCCCATCTATTTCTCCAATCTTGAACCATTGTTGGTAGTAATTTTTTATACTGAACAGGTTCATTTCTATTGTTTTCTCCTTGATACCATAGTACACCCTTAATTGTAAATGGAATTATGGGATGAATCATTGCATTAAATAATACAGTTGGAATTAAATTCGGTTTTATGAAACTATCTAACGTGTTCAAATCTATTTCTTCTATTTCACTCAACGCTTCATGACTAATCCAAGCTCGAACTGTACTTCCACCCCATGCACTCTGAATCAAGCCTACAGGAACATCTAAAATCTCTTGTAATTGATTGCCATAAAAATACGCTACTGCACTAAATTCAGCTGCACTTTCTGGTGTTGATTGTTGCCACGTTTTATTAGTCACTAAATCACTTAACGGCGTTCTTGAGCTTGCCGTATCAATTTTGAATAAACGCAAATTCGAATTTTTAGCTTTTGCAATTGCCATCGCTGAGCCAAATGTGGGCTGCCCTGCAAATCCTTTTAATGGCATTTGCATATTTGATTGTCCTGAACACAACCACACTTCACCAAATAATACATTTTCTACTTTGATATCCGATTCTTTCCCTTTGAACACAATGGTTTGTGGCTCTTTACTATTCGTCGTTTCTACTTTGATTTCCCAATTTCCTTGTTCATCTGCTTGGATTTTAAACGTTTTTTTCGACCAAGACGTTTTAATGTAGATTTTTTCATTTGGGTCTGCCCAACCCCAAAGAACAACGGTTGTATTTCGTTGCAAAACCATATTTGAAGATAAAATTGCTGGAAGTTTTACTTCAGCTTTAGCAGAATGGTGATGAAGCAGAGTTAGGGCAAGGACGAGATAAAGTAAACTTATTTTTTTCATGATACATTTCTTCCACTTTTTTAGCTTTGAGAAACAGCAATCTTGTTGCTGTAATTCGATTGTTAACGTTAACAAATGTACACTAACTTAGTTGATTCTTTTTGAAAAAAAAATTAGAAAAAAGTCCGAGCGGACGCTCGAACTAGATGAGACGCTCGAACTAGATGACTAGATTTTTTTAAATAGTCCGAGCGGACTCCGTTCCGATTTGAGGATTCAAATCTGCTATCCTAATTTCAAATTGCTTAACTTGCATACTAGATAGCTTCGAACTCCTTTAGTACTGCAATAGAATCATTCTTTACTAATGCGGATTCGATTTTTAGTTTTTCATCAAGCATTTTTTTTTCTGAATGCGATTATAATGGTCTAAGGCTTCATTTATATACCTATTTCAAGACATATTAACTTTTGAGCATACGCCGAAAAGTAGTTTTTAGCAATATATTCGTCGAATTCGGAGAATTTAGTAGGGTGTAAACCTACAGAATCGACTTTTCGGAGTGGACTCTTTTTTGAAAGAATTTGTTTGATGTCGCCAAAAATGGATTCGACTATTTTTAATGATATTGTTTATAAATTTTCTAATTTAATTCTAATAGTCTATCATTTTGTGAATATCGTGTAAGTATATACCATAAATTATGATCCTAAATTCCCTATGATTACCCTTTTTTAATAATGTTGAAAAATGTGGGAAATCAGAGGGAATTAAATATTCAAGATTTTTCGACCTTTATCTATCATTATTGGTCATACTTCCCACCAAACCTGATATATTTCAGCTAAAGAAATTTTAAATAAGCAGACATCTTATGAAAGGTATCATACTCGCTGGAGGTTCAGGAACCCGATTACATCCTATTACAATCTCAGTTTCAAAACAATTATTACCGGTATATGATAAACCGATGATATATTACCCCTTGTCAGCTTTGATGTTAGCTGGAATTCGTGAAATTTTAATCATTTCAACACCTTACGATTTACCACATTTTAAAAAACTATTAGGTAACGGCTCACAAATTGGTTTAAACTTGTCCTATGCAGAACAACCATCACCCGATGGACTCGCACAAGCTTTCATAATTGGGGAAGAGTTTATCGGAGATGATGCTGTCACACTTATTTTAGGCGATAATATTTTTTATGGATCAGGCTTTCGTAAAATGCTTAAACAAGCTGTTCATGAAGTTGAGGTGAATAACCAAGCGGTTGTTTTTGGTTATTATGTGGAAGACCCAGAACGCTACGGTGTTGCCGAATTTGATAGCAATGGCAAAATGATTGGAATTGAAGAAAAACCATCAAAACCAAAATCGAATTATGCAATAGTCGGCTTGTATGCCTATCCAAACAGTATAGTTCAAATAGCAAAAAAGATAAAACCATCAAAACGAGGCGAACTAGAAATAACGACTATAAATCAAGAATATCTCGAACAAAATCAATTGGTAATTGAGTTATTAAGTAGAGGTTTCGCATGGCTAGATACTGGAACACATGATGCGTTAAACGAAGCAACCGAATATGTGAAAGTAATCGAAAAAAGAACAAGTCTAAAAATTGCATGTATAGAAGAAATCGCCTTCAAAATGGAATATATTACAAAAGAGCAAGTTGAAAAACTAGCAGCAAGCATGGGTAAAAGCAGTTATGCGCAATACCTAAAAAAAATGATACAGGTATAATACAAAAAAAATAATACGTAACTCCATTGTTATGGTCATTCAAAAATGCACAAATTGTCGTTTGCCCTAACTATGGCTCCGCACTAAAAAACTCAGAGCGCAGCTCACAAAAGCTCCCCATTTTACCCAAAACTAACAAAATATGCGCAAAGACATCCAAATACGATCGGGAAATTTCATCACGAAAGCCGATTTAGTGAATAGTAACACTGTCAATTAATTTTGATACAGTCAAGTCAGACATAAAATGTGCAATATACGCTTAAAAATGAGGAAATCGGTTTAGAATCAAGCTTTGTTTTTAAAGCAAATCGCAAGGCTATACTCCCATTTTGCCTAAGTATCTGTACTACGACGCTAGAACATCGATGGGGTCTTAGAGTCTTATTTTGTCTAGGTTAGGGGGTGTTTTGGGAACTAAGCTCATAGCATCTTCCACTGCACCAAGTTTTCTACCCCCGTTCTGAAATCCGTTTTTGGTTGGTAATTGAGTAGTTCCCCAGCTTTTTCAATATTAGCGAAGGTTATTGGAACGTCGCCAGGCTGTATGGGCAACCAATTAATATGAGCTTGTTTTCTGGTTACTTCTTCTAGTACATTTACCATTTCGAGTAATGAAACGGTCTGATGGTTTCCTAAGTTGATGATTTCGTATTTAGTTTTGGTGTAGCTAATCGCAGAAATAATTCCATCAACAATATCACCGACGTAAGTATAATCTCTTCTTGTTGAGCCATCTCCAAAAAGTGGTATGGGCTCATTTTTCATCATTAGATTAATGAATTTATGTATGGCTAAATCAGGTCTTTGTCTTGGCCCAAATACGGTAAAAAAGCGTAATCCTATAAAGCGAATATCATATAAATGACTGTAAACATGACCTAAAAGCTCTGCACTTATTTTTGTACTTGCATAAGGACTAATTGGTTTTAGTACGAAGTCGTTTTCTGACCAAGGTGTATTTTCGTTAACTCCATATACTGATGAAGATGAGGCAAATACAAATTGTTTAATATGTTTTTCTTTTGCTAACTCTAATAAGTGTTGTGTCCCTTCAACATTTGTTTTTTGAGCACCCATTGGGTCTAATAAAGATGGCCTAACCCCAGCCTTTGCTGCTAAATGTACTATGCCATCTATTCCGTCCATAGGAAGTAGCGTATCAAATAAAAATTGATAATCGGCTATGTCGCCTTCTATTAAAGAAAATTGAGGGCTTTCAATCAGTTTTGAACAATTTTCTTCTTTTAGTGAACGTGGATAAAATGGGTCAAAATTATCGATTCCTATTACTGTGTGATTTTCTTGAATCAGTTTTTCACACAAGTGACTGCCGATGAATCCGGCTGCACCGGTAACTATGATTTTCATTCCGTAAATATCTTTCGTGTTGGTTCTTTTGAAGATATGAATTTAGTGGTTTAAATTTTTGCTTTCGCCTTAATCGAGACTAAGTCTCCTTTTTGCATTTTAGCACGAGACTTAAGTCTCGCGCTAGATTTGCCGCTAGATTTGGGTTTTTAAACAAAAAATGCTGTTTTGAATTTTCCAAAACAGCATTCTCATAAATCAATTTCTTTAATTCTTAGAGAATCATTCCAGCGCCGACAGTTTCGTTGGTGAATTCATCTACTATAATTACAGATCCTGTAATTCGGTTTCTCGTGTATCTGTCGTAGAATAATGGTACAGTTGTTCGGACTTTGATTCTACCGATATCGTTCATTCCAATACTAGTTTCTTCTTCATCACGATGAAGTGTATTGATATTAACTTTGTATTTCACTTCTTTGATTACACAACGTGCATCTCTTGAAGTGTGACGAAGTCCATATTTTCCGTTTAAAACTAATTTCTTGGGTGTCATCCAACAAACCATTAAATCAATATCTTGACCCGTTGCTGGTTGATTATCCACTTTAGCAATCATGTCGCCACGGCTGATATCAACATCGTCTGCCAAATTAATGGTAACACTCATTGGAGCGTACGCTTCATCTAATTGTTTACCTGCAATATCAATGGTTGTAATTTTTGTTGTTAAACCTGATGGAAGCGCAATAACTTCGTCACCTGGTTTGAAAATACCACCTGCAACACGACCTGCATAACCACGGTAATCTGGATAATCGTGCGATTGTGGACGAATTACATATTGAATTGGGAAACGCGCATCAACATGATTATGATCGCTGCTGATTTGAACGTTTTCTAGGGTATGCATTAAAGTTGCGCCTTGATACCAGTCCATTTTAGTTGATTTATCCACTACATTATCACCAAATAATGCTGAAATCGGGATATAATGAATATCAGGGATATCTAATTTGGATGAGAAGTTTTTATAGTCTTCAACAATGGTTTCAAATGTTTCTTGTGAATAGCCAACTAAGTCCATTTTATTGATACAAACGGCTACGTGCTTAATTCCAAGTAAATTTGCTAGAAACGTATGACGACGTGTTTGCTCTAGAACGCCTTGTCTTGCATCAACCAAAATAATAGCTAAGTTAGCTGTTGATGCACCGGTTACCATGTTACGAGTATATTGAATATGACCGGGTGTATCAGCGATAATAAATTTACGTTTTGGGGTAGAGAAGTAACGGTATGCTACATCAATAGTGATTCCTTGTTCGCGTTCAGCTGATAAACCATCGGTTAATAAAGCAAGGTTTGTATATTCGTCGCCACGATTTTTTGATGAAGCTTCAACAGCTTCCAATTGATCTTCGAAAATAGATTTAGAATCGTAAAGTAATCTTCCGATTAAAGTGCTTTTACCATCATCGACACTGCCAGCAGTGGTAAAGCGAAGGAGATCCATGTTTAAATAAGACATTTTTAAAAATGATTAAGGATTAATGAGGAATGAGAAATCAATAAATATCGTCTCTTGGATGCACTTTTTTTGTAATTGCACTAAGAATTCTGATGATTTCATTGATTAATTCAAGATGTGGTTGAACAGAAATGGTTGTCAATGTGCTTATATCAAGTAAATCCAACCAATATTTGGTTTCAAATGCTTCTTTATATGCGATTGTAATTTTTGAGGCAAAATCTTTTTTTGAGTATGCGGCTTCCGATTCAGCAATATTTGCTCCAATCGAAGTTGCTGAACGCAGTAACTGATTTGAAAGGATAAATTCTTTATCAGCTTGTAACTGCTTGTAGAGTTCGATAATCAAAAGAGAAAATTCAAATGATTTATCTCTTATTATATTTTGCTTCATGATGCTTTAGATTGATTTATGATAAAAAATGCTATTTATTAATAAGACGCTGGAAACAAGAAAACCTTACAAAGATTTTAAAATTTCTTCTAATTTCACGTAAGTAAAATAAAAACAGCATTGTTTTTTTTATCATTTATCATTCATCATCTATCAATCATTATTCCATCAAAAGTAGCCTTGTTTTTTGCGTTCTTCCATTGCGGCTTCGCTTCTTTTATCGTCTGAGCGAGTTCCTCTTTCAGTTTGACGAGCAGCTGCAACTTCTTGTACAATTTCTGACATCGTTGTTGCTTCAGACATTACAGCACCGGTACAAGTGATATCGCCAATTGTTCTGAAACGAACTACTTTTTCTTCCACAACATCAGTATCTAATTTGCTCATAATTTCGTTATCAGCATACCAAACACCTTTGCGGTTAAATACTTTACGTTTGTGTGAGAAGTATAAATTTGGGATATCGATTTCTTCTTTAGCAATATATTGCCACACATCCATTTCGGTCCAGTTACTTAATGGGAAAATGCGAAAATGTTCGCCAATTAATTTTTTACCATTGAATAAGTTCCATAATTCTGGACGTTGATTTTTTGGATCCCATTGTCCAAACTCATCACGGTGTGAAAAGAAACGTTCTTTAGCACGAGCTTTTTCCTCATCACGACGACCACCTCCAAAAGCAGCATCAAAACCGTGTTTCTCTATTCCATCTAACAAAGTTATACTCTGAATGGCGTTACGAGAAGCATAAGCGCCTTTTTCTTCAACAGATTTTCCTTGGTCAATTGAATCTTGGACACTTGCTACAATCAATTTTAGGTTGTGTTTTTTTACCAATTCATCACGAAAAGTTATGGTCTCTTCGAAGTTGTGACCAGTATCGACATGCATTAACGAAAAGGGGACTTTTGCAGGCCAAAATGCTTTTAAAGCAAGATGAACCATCACAATGGAATCTTTTCCGCCAGAAAAAAGAAGAACTGGCTTTTCGAATTGAGCCACTGTTTCGCGCATAATAAATATGGCTTCAGCTTCCAATTCGTCGAGGTGTTTTAGTGTATATGAACTCATAGGTTGTATTAAGTTGTTAGTGTATAGATTAAAATGGAGGAAGTTAAGACCGCAAGAATATTCATTGGAACGCCGATTTTTAAATAATCTTTAAACGTATAATTTCCAGGTCCTTGAACCATTAAATTTGTTTGGTAACCGATAGGAGTTGCAAATGAAGACATCGCTCCAAATAAAAGTGATAAAGCCAAGGTATGCATTGGGATACCCGAAATGCCTGAAAGTTCCAAAACAATCGGGAAAAGAATTGCGGCAGCTGCGGCAACGGTAATTGTTTCTGTAGCAATCATGGTCATTGTGATAACGGATAAAATCACAATATAAACTCCAAATTCATTTGAGACATAAAGCAAAGCTTCAGCCATATAAATGGCAATTCCTGAGCTTTGTACTGCTTTTGATAAACCTAAAGCAGCGGAAATTACAATCAACACATTCCAATTTATTGATTTTATAGCTTCTTCACGCGTAATAGATTTACTTAATGCAAGAATAGAAACAGCAATTGCTGAAGCTGTTACCATTGGCAAAAACTCCAATGCAACTGAAAGAACCATCAATAAAACCGTTCCTAAAATTAGTGCACTTTTACTGGCAGAACGAGAAAGTACTTCTTCGCTTTCAGATACCAATAAAAATTCTTTAGAATTATACCAGCGTTTTGCAAATCCTTTCCCAGCTAATATTAAAAGCGTATCTCCTTCTTTAAGAACAATATCACCAATTTTATCATTAACCCGATGTCCGTGTCGATGGATGGCCAATATAACCGCGTTGAACTCCCCACGGAAATCACTCTTTTTTACGCTTTTACCAACTAATCGTGATCCATTAGAAATCACCACCTCAAACGTTTTTGATTTGGTTGAATCAAACTGTTTTAAGTTGACAGTCGAGTCATTTATCAATTCTAAACCAGCTTGTTTTTGTAATTCAACAATTGTCGTAGGCAAACCAGTGAAAAATAAGCGATCACCTAGTGCTATAGTTTCGTTGGGACTTACTGGTGAAATAAAAGTGGTATTATTTCTAACGATTTGAAATAAGAATAAACCCTGTAAATGACGAAGTCCTGCTTCCTCAACAGTCTTTCCTAAACTTGAATAATTCTCTGTCACCTTAAGAGCAATTACAAATTCTCTTGTTGATTCATCTAAGTTAACCATCATCTCTTTGTGTTCAGGAAGTAATTTAGATCCGAATAGGATTAGAAATGTTAAACCGACTAGAGAATAAATTAGTCCAATTTTTCCTGGTTCAAAAAAGCTAAACCCTTCATGCCCCGCGCTTAATAATAAACCATGAACAATTAAGGTTGTTGATGTTCCAATTAAGGTACAAGTTCCACCAAGTATTGTTGCGTAAGAAAGAGGAATTAAATATTTGGAAGTCGATAAATTATTTCTCTTTGACCAGCCTTTAATAATTGGAATGAATAAACTTACAATTGGAGTGTTATTCATGAATGCCGAAAACCCTGCAATTGGAGGAAGTAATCTTAGGTAGGTTAAGCGGGGAGAATCGGTGCCTTTACCTAATAAGTTTTTTCCCCAAGAATCCATCAAGCCTGTCGATTGAACAGCGTAGGCAATTATATATAAGAACCCAATAGATAACATCCCTGCATTGGAGAATCCACTAAATGCTTCAGCTGGTGAAATTACACCAGTTATTAGAAATATCATCAATGCACCAAAAACAGCTAGTGCTGTATCGAGTTTATTCATAATCAATACGGTAAATAAACCGATTAATACGAATGAGGTGATTATTATATTTATGGATTCAATTTCTGAGAGAAACATTTTTTAGTAATGAATGAATGAATGAGTAATGATTAAAAATTTTGAATTCTTAATGCTTAATTTTTAATTATTTGAGCTCTTGCTTTGGTTTATTAGTGTGGAGCATAGGACTTAAAAATCCCCCTTTTGCCTGAAAACTCGAGTACGAAGATGCCTGAGCAACAAAGGGGGAGTTTTCTGGGGTTTGCCTTTTTTCCTGGTTTTCCTGGAGCAAGTATGTACTCGTGCCAAGATGCAAATCGCGAGTGTTTACTCGTGACATTTATGAATTTATTTGTTTGTTCTTTAATGGCTGGCTTTCGCCAGATTGGAGACTAAGTCTCCTTTTTTGCTTTTAGCACGAGACTTAAGTCTCGCGCTAAAACTTAAGCTTAACTCAATATTGATTTACTTTTCAGTTTATCGATTAAATCGGCAACAGACTCCTCTAGACTTTGCTCTTTTGTCTGAATATGAATTTCTGGTTGAACCGGTTTTTCGTAGGGATCTGAAATTCCTGTAAAGTGCTTTATTTCACCACTTAGTGCTTTTTTGTACAAGCCTTTTGGATCTCTTTGCATGCAAACTTCGATAGGAGTATCAATAAAGATTTCAAAAAAGTTTTGCTTGCCGACCACTTCACGAGCTTGCTGTCTGTCTTCGATGTACGGAGAAATAAATGCCGTAATCACCAAAGCACCATGATTGACAAATAATTTGGCAACCTCAGCAATTCTTCTGATGTTTTCTTTTCTTCCAGTTTCAGAAAAATCTAAATCTTTATTCAGTCCGTGACGAATATTATCTCCATCTAAAACAACAATATACTTACCAGTAGCTAGCATTTCTTTTTGAAACGCTTTCGCAATTGTTGATTTACCAGAACCACTTAAGCCAGTAAACCACAATAAGGCACCTTTTTGTCCTAGTAACTTTTCATAAATAGCTTGATCGGCATAGCCCGCATCCCAAACGATATTCTCGTTTTCGTGTTTAGTGATCTCAGACATATCCGATTACAAATTCTGTATTTCTTAAATCTTCTTTATTGTAAATAATTTCTGATGGATTAGTGCCATCAGCTTTAGCATTTCTCCAAATTGCATCACCAGCAGCTACATCCCATTCCATTGTTGGGCCTGTTCTTGGATATACATCAGCTTGACCTTCTGCAACTAAGCAGAATTTTAATGAACTTCCCACATCGATAGATTTTGTAATTCCTTTTTCAGATAACCAATCTTGCAAAGCTTGATTTGCATGAGAACGACTAACAATTGCCACTTCAGGCTTGTCTTTTTGAGTTGCAAAGATGCGAACAGGTTCTTCCAATCCGATTTGCTTAAAAGATCCTTTATCTTTTTCAGCGTAATAAAGAATGTCTTTTACAGGGACATAAATCACTCCCAAAACAGGTTCGCCATCAGCGATTAAGGCGATATTTACAGTAAATTCACCGTTTTTCTTAATAAACTCCTTCGTTCCATCAAGAGGATCAACTAACCAAAAGTGAGTCCAAGCTTTTCTTTCTTCATAAGACGGCAATTTAGCTTCCTCTGAAATAATTGGATATTCTGTAATCTGCGCTAAGCCTTTCATAATACATTTATGAGAAGCTAAATCGGCTAGGGTTAAGGGTGAATTATCATCTTTAGTGATGATCTGTTGATCGCCTGTTGCATTATAAATTTCCATGATTGCATGGCCTGCTTCAACAGCGATTTCTTTCAATTTCTCTAATAGCATTTAGTAAACTTTCTATTGTCCTATAACTTTTGTAGGACTTAAGATACAAATTTTTAATTATTGGTTAAATGTGAGCTGAAATAAATTCGATAGTTTTTGATTTTTACTTTCAAAACGCTTTCAGAAAATTACCATTCTAGTCAAGACTGGTAATTTAAGCTCGGGAACATTTCAGTTTGGAACGATTAAATTAAAAGAATACATTTACGTTCCTATGACAAAGTTGTTTTTCGTTTTATTATTTTCGTTTTTTGCTTGTTTTCCCTTGCAGGCTCAAACGCTTTCTGAAAACTTGTTTTATCCTAAGGGAAGCGTTCCTAAACGTTTTGGGTTCTATGTAAATGATACCTTGCGAAGTTCTATTCAATTTGGTGATTCCCGATTTGAATCCTTGGGTACTGAACGAGTTGGGTATCACGAAAATGGAATCATTTTGGATACGGCTTTAATTGAACCCATTGCTTATCCGAACACATTCATCGATAAATTACAGGTTGATACTATCTCTATTAAACTGTTTAGTTTGCCTAATCTTCCTTTTGAGCAGCTTAAGGAATTAAATCAGTTTCTTGCCGATTTCTATTTTGTTCCTGTTTTTATTGAATCTGCTAATTTAGACGAGGAGGTCCCTTTAAGAGAATTTACAATCAGAATTCCTTTTCCTGATAGTCTTTTTCCTCCTAATTCCTTGGTCACTTATCCAGATAGTGCAGATATTAAACTTCAAGCTGTCTATAAAAAGAAAGAATTATTAAGTGATCAAGCACCATCAAAACGAGTGAGTTCTAGTATTAATTTGAGTTTAAGCCTAAGTGCAGAAATAAAACCTTTTATTGGATCTGCGGTTGAACTAAGTTTTCCAATCTTAGATTCTTACCCTATTGAGTTTTACTATTATACTGATAATTATGGATTTGGCGGATTTAAAACACTAGACTATGAACTCAAAGTTGGTACCGGAAGTTTGGGCGATTTACAAACACCACTTATTGAAATACCGGGTGTTGAACTCCGTTTAAATGAGCATCAAGTTAGAACTTCTACTGATAAAGAAATTGAATTGGAGATTCCTTATCTAATAGAATTATCTGCTTATCCGAATCCTTTTAACCCTTCCACTTCTATTCGATTAAATCTTTTTGAGGCTTCTACTGTTGATTTGAATTTATATTCTGTAACTGGAGAGTTTGTAAAATCGATTTTTTCTGAAGCTTCTTTGCAAGTAGGTCAATTTGAATACCGGTTTGATGGATACGAATTGTCTTCTGGGGTATATTTTGTTCAAGCTCGAGTTTTTTCTAATTCAGGAAAAGTTTCTGGTGCTGTTTTAAAAATCACACTCCTCAAGTAGATTAGCAAAGACTGAAGTCTTTAAATTGCTTTTTTAGCACGAGACTGAAGTCTCGCGCTATTATATTTGGTGCGAGACTTCAGTCTCGTACCAAAGCCGCAAAAAAGAGACTTCAGTCTCGATTTATACTATTTTATTTATGTCAAATCATGAATTTACCTCGCAAAACAGCACAGCAGAAACTGCGTGCACAAGAATTATTAGCTGAGTTTTATCACTTTTACCCGAATCCGCATTGTGAATTGAATCATTCTAATGCTTTTGAGTTATTAATTGCCACTATTCTTAGCGCACAGTGCACAGATGTTAGAGTCAATATGGTTACGGCGTCTCTTTTTAAGAAATATTCTTCGCCACAAGCTTTTGCAAATGCTGAAATTCCAGAATTGGAAGAGGACGTTCGTTCTACTGGGTTTTACAGAAATAAAGCGAAATCTATAAAGGAAACTGGTCGACTCATTATGGAGAATTTTGGGGGTGAAGTTCCAAAAACTATGGATGAATTATTAACCTTAAGAGGTGCTGCTCGAAAAACAGCGAATGTCGTTTTAGGGAATGCTTTTGGAATAAATGTGGGAGTTGTTGTTGATACTCATGTTGGGAGAATTTCCAAACGATTGGGATTAACTAAACATACAGACCCCATTAAAGTGGAAAAAGATTTAATGGCTTTATTTCCTCAAGAAGAATGGACCAATCTTTCTCACTTAATGATTCATCACGGAAGAGGACCTTGTAAAGCTCGAATTAGTAAACCTGCTCATCATCCAATTTGTGAACGCTTTGGAGTGGACTGCTCTTGCAAGAATAAATCTTAACTCATCTAGTAACTTGTTCTTTTTATAGATTCATTTAGGCGAATTATGAGACTTTCTTTAACTTATGTAGCATTAAATAATTATCGCACTTAATTACTTAATTATTAGACATTTTTGACCAATTAACTAATTTGGCGTAAGAGAAGTAAATGATTAAAAAAACTTAATCTTTTTACTGCTACATATATTTGATTCCTAATCAAATATTAAGACTTTTTTTTAGCTATGTTTATTATTTTTTGGTACATAGACAGTTCATTTTCCTTATCAAGAGTTTATCCTATGAAAACCTATTTTACTCTTTTACTGTTTTTGGGTATAGTAATTCAATCTGCCTATTCCCAAACCACTTATTATACATTCCAAACGGGAAATCTAACAGATGCCAATATTTGGACTACCGATCCATCAGGAACATTATTATTGGGATCTGTTACGCCAACTGCAACTGAGCATATCGTAATCTTGAATGGAAGAACCATTACCATTTCTATTAACACAAGAACATTTGCAAGTGTTACGATTCAGGAAGGTGGTACAATTGATATTGGGACAACAACGGGACATAATTTTACAACCGTTACAGGTAGAGGAACTTTAATATTAAGTTCTGCAACCGTTCCAAATGGTACATTTACAGATTTTTATAGTGCAACGGGTGGCACAATGGAATTTTCTGGGACTACAAATTATAACCTCCCCAATTTAGGGACGATTAGAAATTTAACAATCAGTGGTACTGGTATAAAATCGATGGTAAACAACTGGACGATTTTAGAGGATCTACAAATCAATAATGATACACTTCGAATAGGGAATAACAACACTTCGAGAACAATAACTATTAACGGAGATGTAACTTTAGCGAGCGGAGCTGTTTGGGATGTAAGAAACGGGAACAACCCCTTGCATCAAATAAATCTGTACGGAAGTTTATTTAACAATGGAGGAACGGTAGATTTTATAAATTCTGCCCTAAATTATACGGGTAATCCAACTAATGGAAGTGCCATTTTGAACATGTTAGGCACATCAAACGAAGAAATCGTTGCAGATGGTGTTATTGAGTTAAATCGTTTAATCATAAATAAAGGATAAGATAAAACATTTGTTGTTCATGTTACCTCAAACTTACCTGGTAATTTCAGACTCTATGGGCGAAATAATTTATCAAATAATACAGGTGCTCCATATAGTGCAGCTAATCCAGAAATTCGCAATTCATTATGGATTCGTAATGGCACGCTTCGTTTAGGTTTTAATGTCGATATTCCAAGCCTAACAGAGGGTGGTGGTAATTTTTATGTCCCCGAAAATGCTCAACTTTGGGTTGATGGTGCTGTAATTGATATTACAACTCCCGCTAACGGAACAGGTAATCAAGCTTTGGCTTTATATGGAACATTTAAGATAACTGACGGAAGCTTTGACGCCGCAAACAGCGCAGGTTTTGTTTATTTTAACTCAGGAGTTTTTATAATTGAAGGGGGAACTTGCAGAATGTCTCAATTACGACGTTCAGGTGTAAGTCCAGCTGGAAATTTTACATCTTACATTCAATCGGGTGGGATTGTGATTGTAGATGGCGTTGGTGAAAATTCTGATGCTTCGGGTCGTTTCTCAATCGATAAAACTGAAAGTGTATTCCGAATGTCTGGAGGAACCTTACGGGTTTCAGATAATAACGGCGCTACCTATGGTGGGTTTGAGGTTCACAGTGATTTAATCAATTCGAGTGCAACTGGTGGGACTATAGAAATCACAACCAATGGAGGCGCTTTTGAATTTTATTCAACAGTTCCAGTTTACAATCTTACCGTTATTCATGGTGGGAATAATTTCACTCTTCAAAATGATCTTATCATCAAAAATGATTTGAGTATCGGAGCAGGAAGTACCTTTTTAACGAATAATCATCCTATAACTATTGGCAGAAACTTTACCAATAGTGGAACATTTACAACTGGAACTTCTACCATTACGATTGATGGAGATGAGAATTCTACCTTAAGCTTTAATTCAGCTGGCACTCAGGTTATTAACAATTTTACGGTAAATAAACAAAGCGCAACCTTAGATACGGTTTTCATTGCTGATGGAGCGACCATTCCATTCCGAACAACAGGAGAATTACGTATTGAGTCTGGAATTGTAGATTACGATAACTATACCATAAATGCTCGCGGCGATGTTTATGTTGCAAGTCGACTTGGCTTAGCTGGGACTACTGGATATTTATATTTAGATGGTGGTTCAGCACAAACAATTACTCTTCCTGTTTCTGGATCAGGAGCTTTTATCGGAAGTATTGATTTAGATAATGCAAACGGAGCAACTTTAACGGGAAATACCCTATTTATTGATGATCAATTAACACTAACTGATGGTGTTTTTACTATCGGAATTTATGGACTTACCATTTACGGCTCACTCACAACTCCTGGTGTTTTTGGTTTAAACGAAATGATTCAAATGGCAGGGAATGCTTCAGATGGTGGACTTAGTATATATATAAACGCTGACGGACCATTAACTTATCCAATTGGTGTTTCTGGAAAATATACTCCTGTGAGTGCAACTATTTCAAATTTCACTGATGATGGATTAGTACGAATTAATCCAGTTGATGGGGAGTTACAAACCTTAGTTCGCCCCGATGGCAGCGCTTTAACCTATTATTTCAGAACTAGGGTCGCTGATTTTACAGCAGCTCCTGATGTGGATTATATCTTTACCTATAATGCCGCTGATATTCCAGGTGCAGACAATCCTGATTTGAATTATGTATCAGGTAGAGTTGAAGGCGCAACACGTACTTCTTATGGCGCTGCAGGTGCAAATGTAACAGCAACGACATTTATTATTCCAACTCAAGCTCTTGCAAACGCTAATTTCACAGCAGCTACAGCTGCTAAATTTTCGGGCAGTGTCACTATTTTTTATTCCCGTGGGAATATGAATTCACCTGCAAATTGGGGTTCTGCATCAAGTTGGAGTAATGTTTCACATACTGGCCCTGCAGCAGCTACTGCTCCAACAGCAGGAAGTATTGTGCAAATTGGATACGGTGGATCTGGTAACATGTATGGAGGTGGTGGCAATACTCACTGGATAAATATGAACACCAATAATGTAAATGTTGCAGAAGTTAGATTTATTTGGGTAGCAGGTCGATGGAGACCTAGATTAGATGTGTTATCTCCTAGAACAAATATAATTTTAGGAAAAGTTGGTGGACTTGGATCTATTAACATTCAAGTTACAGCAACTGTATCACCAGATTTCACAGGTGATTTTGGTGAGTTTGCTACAGATTCACCTGATAATGTCTTTACATACACATTAACAAATAATGGAACTGTAACTATCCCTACCACTATCACACTTTACCCTAGTTTACGATTTGAAGGAAATTCAAACAACACAAATATTAATACTAGAATTTTTACTTCAACTGTAGATTTGACTGTTTTAGGAGGATTACTGATTGATCGCGGTGCAACATTTCGTTTAAATGATGCCGTTGGTGGTGGTGATATTGAGATTTTTGGAAATAATTCTAGATTAGGTGAAGGTGATTCAAGAGGGCGATTATTGTTTCCAAGTACTGGCCAAAATCGTACAATTACTTATCATGGTGATATTAATTTTAACTTAAGTAATAATAAAACCAATACAATTGAGGTAGATAATACAACACCAAATAATTTGGTTCACCGATTACGACTAGGTGGTAATCTTAATCAAAAGAGTACACAATCTAGTATAAATTTATTTACGAATAACTCAGGTGGTAATAATGTAGAATTGGAGTTTATTGATGAAAACTCTGGTAAATCTTATTCAAGAACAGCTGGTGCGGTTTTAAATGCTTATCGAATCATTATGAATAAAGGGTATGATACTTCTAGTGATTATAGCATGAATTCAACCTATACTTTGGGCGGTACAACGAATGGCGCTACCAAAACCATAGAAATTCAAAATGGATTGTTTATTCATAATACTTCTTCAACAATAGTGCTTTCAAGTGGTGGAAGTGACTTTACTATTCCATCAAGTGGAGGTTTAGAAATTGCAACAGGAACAATGAATATGACAGGAACAGCAGCAAATGGAATTTTATTAGATGGATTACTGCGAATTTCTGGTGGAACCTTAACGATGGGCGACAATGACGCAACAGCTTCTAATGATAATCATTATATCGAATATTCTGCATCTGGCTCAGCTGCAATTGATGTCACAGGCGGAACATTAACGGTTGGCTCACAAATTAGACGTGGATTTTTGAGTACTACAGGTATTTTAACTTACTCGCAAACTGGTGGAACAGTTACAGTTGGTCGTTATTACGCTCCAAATAATGAACGTGGAATTATGGAGATTATAAATACTGGAAGTACATTCACACATACATCAGGTACCTTAACAATAGTTCGAGAACAGCCCAATGCAAATGTTGCTGGATTTATCTTTCAGCCAGAAACGAGTACTGCTACGGGTGATATTACTATTGGAAGCTCAAATACTCCGAATACTGAAACAATAGACATTGATGCTTCAAAAGCAATTGGATCGTTAATTATCAGCCCCGATCCAACTAATTTGACCGCTCGTTTATTAATTAATGATTTAACGATTAATACAAATTTAACGATTGGAGCTGGAAGCACGTTTAATACTAACGGTTTAGATGTAAATATTGGTGGAAATTTCACAAATAATGGAACGTTTACAGGTGTAAACTCAAAAACAGCTTTTTTGGGTGCAGCAGTTCAAGCAGCTCAATTTAATGCGGCAACAACATTTTATGATTTAGAAGTGAATAAATCTTCAAATACGGTAACGTTTGGCGGCAGTAATAATCCTCTTGTAACTAATGAACTTTTACTAACAGCAGGTACACTTGATGATGGTGGAAGAACGATTATTCTTGAGGGAAACATGGTGGCAAGTGCAACTCATAACAGCACAGGAGCTGGTAGAATTCTATTGCAAGGGGCACAAACACAAGAAATTACTGGTAATTCTTCTGGGATTTTAGGCTCTATTGAAATCGATAATGCATCTGGAATCATTTTAAATACAAATTTACAGATTAATGGAACTTCTACTCTAACTGATGGCGTTTTCAATATTGAAGGGAATCAATTGACATTTGGTGCTTCTGCTATCATTGCAGGTACTCCAAGTGCAAGTAGAATGTTTAGGAATGATGGATCTTTAAATGCCTTTGGTTTTAGGAAGATTGTAGGAACTGGCGCTTCAGATTTTACTATTCCTTTGGGAACAAATACAGAATACACCCCAGTTCGATATAATTTTTCTGCCAATACCACTCAAGGAACAATTACAGTTAAACCTGTAACTATTTTTGTTAATTCGGCTACGGATGGTAAAGATGATGTCTTAGATTATCATTGGAATGTAACTGCAAATGGATTTACAACCTTTACTGTTACGCATGAGTACACTTACGATGATAGTTTTCTTCAGTTTGCAGACATTGCTTTAGAATCCGAATATGTCGGGGGTCGCTATACAGGCTCTGTTTGGTACGCCGATGGTACTGTAAATACCGCTACAAATGTAATTACATTTACTAATTTAACTACATTGGCTGGTGAATATTCTGCTGGTGATACCAATGAATTTGGCGTTATTCCTACCTATTACAGTCGTACGGGTAAAGCCAATATCACTATAACGGGCGCTTTTTGGACCGAAGCCGACACTTGGTCAACGTTGGAATGGACTGATCCGCTTCACAATGATCCAAGTTCAATTCCTGCTGATGCACCCGATGGAAATGCAGTTGAAATCCGTGCTGGTCATATTGTGCTAATTAATTCTGTTTCACAACGTTCTAGCTCAATAAATCTCGAGGGGACTTTAGATGTAGGTACAAGCTATTCACATATTTTCGGAAATGTAATAGGAACTGGAGAGCTTATAATTGGCTCAACAACCGTAGTTTTCCCATCGGGCAATTTTGATACATTTACAGGGCCTGGTGGTGGAACGGTTCGTTATAATGCCGCAGCGGATATCATTATTCCACCACAAACTCAATATTGGAATTTGATCATAACAGGTACAAATACACGAACATTGCCTGCTACTGATATCACAGTAAACAATGATTTACTGATTGAAAACGCAGCTCGCTTAGATGCCAATAGTAGAAATATTACATTCAAAGGTGACTGGATTAATAACTCATCAAATGGATCTCCTTTTGCTGCCGGAACAGGAACTGTTATAATGAAAGGTACTGCCGCTCAGGATATTGGAGGAACAATTAATACGACGTTCCATAATCTAACTGTAAATAATGGACAGACTACAAACACCTTATCTCGAAATGCAAATGTAAATGGAACGCTAAATATTCAGAATGGTCGCCTCAATTTAAACGGCAAAACCATTACTCTTGGAACTTCTGCAACTTTATCTGAATCTCAATCCAATGTGATTTATGGATCTTCGGGTGAAATAACTACAACTCGCTTTGTAGGTTCATCTCCTGAGAATATTGGTGGTATGGGATTCAATATTACATCTACGGCTGTTCCTCTTGGGAATACCACTATTGCTCGAAAACACTCCAAAATAACAGATCAAGGCTTAAACTCGATTTCTCGCTATTTTTCAGTTTCTCCTACCACAAATACCGGTTTAAATGCAACGGTTGTTTTCAATTATGATGTAACTGAAATTGATGTTGCTCACGATGAAAACACCTATGTGCTTTACAGAAAACCAACTGCTGGAGCTTGGGCTCAACGTGGTGGTTCTGTAAATACAGGAACAAAACAGATTACACTTGCAGCAATTGATGCCTTTTCTGATTGGACTGCTGATGAAGGAAGTTCACTTCCTGTTGACCTAGTTGGTCTAGCTATTCAAGAGTTGCGAAACAGACCCATAATTAAATGGGAAACTGCAACTGAATTTGAAAATTATGGATTCTTTATTGATCGTGTTTTCCTCGATGATTCAACTCAAGCTGATAATTGGATTGAACTTGGTTTTGTTGAAGGTGCCGGAACCGTTTATGAACGACAAGAATATCAGTTTCAAGATGAACATGTAAGTGTTGCTGGACGCTATCATTATCGTTTGCGTCAAACCGACTTTGATGGAAAAATGAAATTATTTGGACTCATTGAATTTGTGAACCGACCACCAGATTATTTCATGCTTGAACAAAATTATCCTAATCCGTTTAATCCTCAAACAAAGATTCCTTATCAAGTCGCTAGTGATAATCGTGTGAAAATAACGGTTTTTAATGTTATTGGTCAGCGAGTTTCAACTTTAGTCGATGATTTCCATAAAGCTGGATCCTATACGGCAATATTTGATGGAACTCGTTTAGCAAGTGGAATGTATATTGTACTTATGCAAGCAGATGGGTTCCGATTTAGTCGAAAAATAATGCTTGTGAAATAAGTTGTTACCTGAGTTTGAGATAAGAAAGAAATCTAAGAACTGGTCTAAAATATTTCGTCATTCTGTGTTTGACCCAGAATCTTCGCCTTGTGAAGCAATAACAAGACACTCTACTAAAGGCAAAACGACGGTATCGTTTTGTTGTATGTTATAAAAATATTGCCGCGAATCTTATCCCGAACTTAGGTTATTTGTAAATACTCATATAAGATAACAAAAGGTGTTTTTTGAGTATGAGTGAATACTCATACAATACGCTTAAAGGCACGAGTATATATACTAGCGCCAATGAAAGATTTTTTTTGGTTTGAGTGAATACTCAAACGATATTGCTTATTGGTATGAGTAAATATACTCGCACCAGGTTCTGGGGAACAGGATAACTGTGTTTTTTGCATCGTTTAATATAAAATCTAACTAAGTTCTTATGTTACTTTTAGTAATTCTTTAGTAAACTAGGCTTAGCCCATCTCTATTCATCATGAAAAAATCTATTCTACTTGTTCTTCTTTTTGTTTTTTGTTTATCACAAACTCTATTTTCACAAGCTAAAGGTAAAATATATTTTGTTTTTGGCTCAGATAGTTCCACACCTGGAATTGGGATTCGAGCGAAATCTGCGGAATACAAAAGTTCTGATTTTGATTTATTTACAGCGCCTGATAGAAATACAGCCAAAGTTATGGCGCCCGATTTTCGAAATCGTTACAAAGATTCTCAAGGAAATCCATTTAAGTTTACTTGGTGGATGCAAGGTGGTTCTCTTTATCGTTTTGCCGAAAATACCAATGTCCCCTATCCATCTTTGATGTCATTAAATTTAATTCAACGGTATTTTGGGGATGAGATTAAGCAAGCTGGAGATGAATTTACCTATCATTATCACACTTGGGTTTGGTCCGATTATAATGGTGATGGAATTTATTATTGGAATCAAGCGCCAGATTATAAAGATACAAGAGATGATTTTTTCATCAATTTAGCCGAAGCACTTATTGAAGAAGATATGTTTCCGGTTTCTTTTCGTAGCGGTTGGCACTTTATGGATAATGATTGGCAAGCTGATTTAGACGATTTTGTACCGTATTCACTGCACAATGCTTGGCCTGCAAATGCTCGTGATACTGTTGAGCCTTTGGATAATTTATACACTTGGAAAGACGCAACTTCGTCTTTCGTTCCATTTCAACCTAATTCTAAAAATTATCAATTACCCGGTGGATCTCGTGGATGGAATACTCGATCGGTTCACTTTCGCAGTGTATCTGAATCCATGATTCGCTCTATTTCTGAAGAAGCAAGAAAAGGAAAAAGTCAGGTTCCTTGTATTTGGTCGCATGTTGCTGAAGACACTTTTATTACTGATTTCGAAAACGTATTTGCAATAATTGAAAAAGTGGCCGCTGATTATCCCGATATCGAGTTTCATTACGACACAGCGGTTGAATCCATGCAACACTATTTGGAACTAGAAGACAACACTCCTCCTGAATTAATCGCTTCTGAAATTCCGATAGGAAATGGTTTTAAGATTCAAATTCAAACCAATGAAGCTATTTTTCAACGAATTCCTTTTTTAGCTGTGAAATCGATTTTCGAACAACATCGTCAAGTTGAGCTTATCTCTATGGGAACAAATCGCTGGGAAAGTGCTGAGACATTTGATACGGAAATCATTGCGGCTTGGTCAGTTGCGCTCAGTGATTCCGCTGGCAATCAGTCAAAATATCACGAAGTTCGCGTTCCAAAAGACATTTATTTGGATGATGAATCTCCATATTTCACTTATCCTGTTTCTACTCCATCTTGGACAACTTTACCGAATACCGATTTACAACAGATTTGGGGTCGAGAAGTGCAAACGGCCGTTTTACAAAAAGGAGAATCTATTTCTGCTCTTTGGTTCACTGAAATTCAAGAAGACCAAATCTATTCCACCTATGTTCGAATTCCACTAGGTTTAGAAGTTGAAGATTCTGTTTTATACACGGTTTCTTTGAATAATGAAGTGATTTATTTTGCTCCAATTAAGCAAGTTCGCTATAATGAATGGTTATTTTTGTGTGATGTTGATGCTAAAAAAACAGACGAATTAACTATTGAGATTAGCAGAACAGCGACTAAAGCGAATGAACGCCTTATTGCTGATGTGGTAAAAATCAGCGCATATCGAAAACCTGTTTGGATAACGAGTAATCAACTTGAACTAAATTTGGGATTGCAACAGATTGGCGTTCTTGTACAATCTTCAACTGAATTAGAAAATCATGGGTTTCAAACTGTAGAAATTACTGGTGTTCGTTCAGTAAATAATCACATTTTACCAGACATTTCCCTTCCTTTTCAAATTGCTCCTCATAGTTTTGAAACGGTGGAACTTTCATTTACTCCAAGTAAATATGGAAAACTAACAGATACGTTGATTTTCAGCACAAACGATGATTTCAATGCTGAAATTAGAATTCCAGTTTCTGCAACGGTAAAAGATTATTTTGAACTGAGTGATAATGATTTAAGTCCAGAAACTTATGAAGAAACAGGAACTTGGAACACAAGTGTTGCTGTAGCTTCTGGAAAAACAAGTCGTTTTGCATCAATTACAAATTCCAATAAAGATGCGAAAGTTAGTTTTTCAAGTTCATTGGAAAAGCCAGGCTACTATGCGGTTCTTTTCATTGTTCCTTCGGCAACAAACAGTGCTTTACGAGCAAGATATTCCGTTTTTGTGAATGGGGAATTACAGATTGAACGCATTATCAATCAAAATTATACGATAGATACTTGGCGATCAATTGGGATGATTTATGCTGATACACAATCAGACATTGAAGTAATTCTTGATTTACCAGATATTGATTCTGATCAAGTGGGTAAAGTGCTCCGTGCTGATGCCGTTTTATTTGAGCGCATTGGACTTGATTTAAGCGAAATTATTATTGATAATGAAGATCCGAATTATTCCGAAAATGGGACTTGGTCAACAAGTACTGCTCAAGCTATAGGCAATTCAAGTCGTTATACTGGGTACGGCTCAAAAGCGAGTGCAACATATACCTTTGTTGCTTTAGCTGATGGAGTTCATCAATTAAATATGATTGTTCCAACAACTGTGAATGCTTCAGAAGCGGCTCGTTATACTGTTTTGATAAATGGATTTCAGCAAGATCAAGTTATTGTAAATCAAAATACAAATAGCGGAACTTGGGTAGCCTTAGGAAATTGGTATGCCGACAAAGGAGCCAATATTTCTGTAATTATAGATGATGCAGCAACGGTTAATACCAATAAAGTGCTACGAGCAGACGCCATAAAATGGATGTACGGAGATTTTAATTCCACTTCTGTTGATGAAAATGAGTCATCTAAAGAACAGAGATTTGAATTTTTTCCCAATTATCCCAATCCATTTAATCCAAGTACAACGATTTCGTTTTCTTTAAATAAACCCGCAAAAGTGAGTTTAAGAGTTTTTGATGTAACTGGAAGACAAGTGAAATCACTCGTAAATGAATTTAAACTTTCTGGAAATCACTCTATTAATTGGAACGCATCAAGTATGGCTTCGGGAGTTTATATTGTTCAATTACAAACAGACATGGGACTTTTAACACAAAAAATATTAATGATTAAATAACTTTTTTTGGTTGAAAGTTTTCAGTAAAGTATAGGAACTTAATCTTTGATTTTTCTCTGTTTATCATATCTCTCAAAGAGTACTTCCGATTTTCTCGTTGGTTCGTTCTCATTTCAGAACTCCGAACAAACCTCTCCCTCCATGTTAAAATGAATTTTAGAAAACAGGGCTAGATTTGGAGGTAGACTGAGATGGTGTTCAGTCAAAAATTTGTTTCTTATTTGACCACAATTTCAATGAATTTAGCCTAAAGTCTTATTTGTACCAAACTCCGAATGATTTCGGAGTTCAGCCCTTTTCATAACCTTATTTTTAAATGCGTTCAAACAAGACGAAAAAAGCAAAAACAATGTCCGAGTTTATAAACGACTCCTGTCCTGTACTCAGCCTGTTCTATCATTCCAAAAAATTGGTAGAGGAATTTGAAAACCGATAAAAAAGCAGTAAATTATAATCGGCAATTACAATAATTACACTTTACCGATAGTATGAAATGGCTTGAAACTTTCTTATCACAACAAGAAGAATTAAACACAACACATGCGGAAATAATCAACAGAATTGAGATAAAAAAAACTCAACTTGATAAAATACGGCCAATACCAAGCTATTTATTAAACAAACTAAAAGAGCAAATCCATATCGAATGGTCATATAACTCCAATGCCATTGAGGGGAATACCTTAACACTTTCAGAAACGCGACTCGTACTCGAACAAGGAATGACTGTAAAAGGGAAATCCTTCAAAGAACATTTAGAAATAAGTAATCATCACGATGCTATAGAGTATGTAACCCAACTAGCCGCCAAAAATGAAGCGCTTTCTAATTATTCGATTCGATCAATTCACGAATTAGTGTTATTAAAAATTGATAAAGAATTTGCAGGTACGTATAGAACAGGGTCAGTAAGAATAACTGGAGCGAAATTTCAGCCGCCAGAAGCACATGAGATTCAGGCATTAATGACTGAGTTACTCGATTTTATTGAGGATAATACTAATCAGTTATCAACTTTATTATTGTCTACTCTTTTGCATCAT
>CAZNTR010000027.1:0-28487 GCA_964575925.1 uncultured Chitinophagales bacterium | reverse complement strand
GCTCAATTCGGTAACCTAAATATTTAATCTGATTATCTACTCTTCCTTTGAAATGTAATTTACCTACGTTATCCACTTCAACAAAGTCTCCTGTAGTGTGCATTCTTAGAAATAAACCATTATGCTCAATTTCTGGAAATGAAGTCCTAGATTGTTCAAAGTCGTTAAAATATCCCAAGCCGACATTTGGCCCCTATAAAAGTAATTCACCTTTTTGGGGAAATTCAGAATGTTCAGATGGAAAGCAAAGCGAATTATTTTCACGTGATTTTAAAGCATGAGAGAAATTTGGAGCTAAAAAACCTAAGGTTGGTAACTCGTTCATGTTTTCAAAGTCGGAGTCTGAAATTTTCCATGAAGAACAAATACAAGTGCATTCAGTTGCCCCATAGACATTATGGAGTTCTATTTGTGGATGAACTAAATCATATAATGATTTTAATTTCGCTTTTGGAAAACCTTCACCACCAGAAAGAATTCGTTTTAATTTCGGGAGAGAATCTTTAGAAATGGAGCGCATCGTTAATAAGAAAACCAGTAAAGAAGGAACGGAAAACCAAGAAGTACAGTTCATATTTTCCACTTTGCGAATAATTTCATGAACGTTTTTTAGTTCCTCATGTTTGAAAACAGCAAGGCTTAATCCATTAAAAAGGGATGCGTAAAAATCGAAAACAGCGTTATCAAAATAAATAGGATTCAAGCTAGTAAAGATTTCATCAGAACTGAAATTATATTGCTCTTGCGCCCAATTTACTAAGTTGAGAATATTATGCTGCGACATTACTGCGCCTTTGGGAAAACCTGTAGAACCTGAGGTAAACATAATATAAACAGGATCGGAGCCAATTAAAGATCTTGTTGAGTGATTAGAAATTTTAAGAGAATCAAAAGAAATGGATTGATTATGAATTACGATAAATTGCTTTTTAATTTCTTCTGTTGTGCTGTTAATTTCATCTGTAAAGAATATTTTTGGTTTCGCTTTTTCCAGCATTTTTATTGTTCTAATTGCAGGTGCCGAACTATCAATATTTGTATAAATGATTCCAGTTTGAACGCTAGCGAGCATTAAAGCAAATAATCTCACCGATTTTTGATTCCCAATAGCAATAACATCATTTTTAGAGATTTGAGTTTTTTCCAATATAAATCCATTGTAAACTCAATAGATTTATATTGGAAAAACTATAGGAATTTCCATCAGAATAAATCAGAGCAGTTTTTAAAGCGTATTTTTCTACAATCTGAGTCCAACGTTGTGTAAGAGTAAATTCATAGATTTTTTTTTCTCATCTAAATAGGTAAATGAAAAATCTTCAGGCAATACACTTTCTAATTGAGGACAGCAACCACAACCTCTCTTGTAGCGATCGCAATCAACACTAAAATGACAACCTCCAGATAATACTGCATTATCAGACATGAATAGTATTATTGGAATCTTGAACTCTTCATATAAGCTTGAAATGAGTTGATTCGTTAAAAACGGAGAGTACCAAAATAGGACAAAAACATCAGGATTTGGCGGAATAGCATGTAAAAGATTATTTCAATTTACACAATTTTCATTGATGTTGTGATAGAACAAATTTTTCATTCCAGCGACCATAGCCTTATTCACTTGTTCAGTTGAGTACCATTTGTCAGTGCATATTTCGTGTTCATTTGTTTTGTTTCCAAAACGATACAAAATAGAGGTATTTTACCCTAAGGATCTCAATTTTGAAACAATGACTTTTGCGCTAGAACCAGCTTCACCAAATAAGTAAGTAGAAAAAAAACAATATTCATCTCATTCAACTAATTTCATATTCGTGTCCATCAAAACGACAATTGTATAATTCGGCTAGATTATACAAGGCAATATTTAAATCTGAAAATACATCATCGTTTGTATGAGTTATTTTTTTGGAAGAGATACATAAGAAATTATCCGTCTTTTTTTGTGTTTGATTTATCGATAAAATAGTAAAATCGTGCTGTTTTAGAGCGGCAGCTATTCGGTAAATAGAAGCTTCTTCGCCATAAAACCAAAATGTAACCTCAATCGCTTCTGCTTGATTGAGTGCAACATGCCCCAATAATTCTAAAAGTCGCAATTCAGCTTTCCTTCTAGTTTCAAGTGAGTGGTAATAATTTAATTCCATACGTTCACCAATTGCTTTGTTGTAAAATAATTAAGTCATTTGCTGAGGTTTAATGAATTTTGACTAGATTTTGGATAAGGTACATCTCAAGGTTTTGAAAAAGTATAAGTATATGTTTTTCAATACCTTGAAAAAAAATAATTCATTGTTATAGAACAAGATGACTTTATACAAACACTTATCGGTTTTGCTTTTTCTGACTTTACTTTTTGAAGTAAATAAAACTCAGGCACAAATATATCCCGAAATTCTTGAGCTTAAGCAAGAAGCACAATGGATTGATTCTACTTTGCAGTTCTGGTTTGAACAAGTAATTCCATTAATTATGCGCAGAGAAACCATCGATTTATGGATAGTATCAGCATGAGAATACAATCAAGATCCTATAATTCGAACCATGTTACCTACAACTTGGTTTGCTGCACGCCACCGCACGATCTTAGTGTTTTGGGATAACGGAACAGAAGTAGAACGTTTAGCCGTTTCCCGTTATGATTTGGGATACTTTATCAAGAAAATTAGGAATCCTGAAGAAAATGAAGATCAAATTGAATGATTTATTGAGTTCATCAAAGAGAAAAATCCGAAGAAAATTGCACTAAATACGGATCAACAGAAACATGCATACGTTTTGAAAGAAGGTGAATCACAAGCACCAGAAGGTTTAAAAAAGCGTTGAAAACGGAAAATCGCTTACAAGATATTCGAATGAGTAATTTTAAAGTTGGTGTAAGTGGCAATCAGGTCTTGAAAAATTCAAGAGAGCAAGCTATTATAAAAGGAATAAAGCCAAGTATTTATATGCATACATTGGGCTTTTATGGTCGTGCTGGACTCGATCCAGCATCTCAGCCTTGTATTGCAACTTTGCCAAAAGCACTTACCTTGGCAAAAAAAAGGTAACGCAAGAATCGCAACTTTGCCAAAAGCACTTATCTTGGCAAAAAAAAGGACAAACTATTTCATTTGAAAAAGTTTGTCCCTTAAAAAAAAGATGAAAGGATACTAAAGAATTAATGAGTAGCTGTTTCTACAATTTTGGCTACTTCATCATGATGCTCTGCCACAGCATGATCTAAAGGTGTCCAACCTCTATTATCCATGGTTTTAGTATCAGCTCCATTGTCAATTAATAATTTTGCAATCTCAGTGTGATTATTTACCACTGCCCAATATAATGCAGTTGTTCCTCTGTTGTCTCTACTGTTTACGTCAGCTTTTTGCTCTATTAGATAATTTACTACTTCATAGTGACCGTGTTTTGCTGCCTTTAAAAGTACAGAACGGTCATGTTCATCAGATGTGTTCACATTTGCGCCATTTTCTAGCGCTGTTCTTATTGCTTCGATGTCTCCGGTTTCTGCAGCGTTGAATATTGCATTTTCCATAGCCTACTCACTTTCTATTAATTTTTGAGTGATTTTGGATGATTGTTAAGCGAGAAATATTCTCGATTTAGTACCAACCTGATACTAGCCTGATTGTACACTTTGTTAAGCAAATAGTCAAGTATTATTATAAGACAAAGATATCTTTAATTTGATTTTTCGATGTATTCACTTGGGGTGCAACCGTAAACTTTTTTAAAGGCACGAGAAAAATAAGATGGATTATTAAAGCCACACAACGAAGAGGCTTCTGCAAAAGAAATCGACTGTTCCTGAACTAATTCTAATGTTTCCGCTAAGCGAATGGAAAGAATATAGTTAGCTAAAGTCTCATCATCATCTTCTTCTTTCCATTTTCTATATAAAGTAGATTTACTCATGTGTAAAGCTTCGGCAAGTGTTTCCAGTGACAAATCAGGATGGCTAATATTTCGGAGAATAAGCTCATTAACCTTTTTCCTAAAAATAGAATCTACATTTTTTAAAGAGGTGCTTGATTTTTCAGACTGAATAACTAATTCTCTTTTTACAAGTGCCTGAACTTGTGCGTTAAGAATAGAGATATTAACAGGTTTTGTAATATAGGCTACGGCACCAGATTGTAACCCCATAAATCGATCTTTTTCAGAATCTTTTGCTGTTAAGAAAACAAGTGGAACATGTTCAAAGCCAGGAGTTTGATAAAGTTTCCTAGCAAATTCTAATCCATCCATTTCAGGCATCATCACATCTGAGATGATAACATCAGGTCTAAAAGATGCTAAGATCTGAAAGGCTTCATTTCCACCTGATGCCGTTTTGAGATTAAAATCATTATTTAGAGAAAGGCTTAAGTAATCACGAATATCTTCTATATCATCAATTATTAATAGTTTAATAAGATGAGATTCCTCAGATTTATTTTCAGATGTTTCACTTAATTGAATAGATTCTGAAACAATGGGTTCATTAAACTCTTCTGTGTCTTGGGCAAATTGATAGTTATCCGTAATAACATGAAGTAATTTATCAGAATAGTTAAGAAGCTCTTGATTGTACTTTTCCAATAAATGTAAACTTTTACTTGTTTTAGCATCTAATTTTCCTTGTTCTTTAAGCGTAGTAATAATGAGCTCAACAGGCCCTCTAATCATTTGTAGAGGCGTTCTAATTTTATGAGAAAAAGTATGGAAATTTTCAATTTGGTTTTTATTCATTTGATCCAATTCATCACGTTGTTGTTGAACAATTCTTAATATTGAATCAGTTTCTTTTTGTTTTTGAATAAGTTCTACACTTCTATCATCTATTCGTTTTTTTAATCGAATTTCCGTTTTTTTATTTCGTTGAATAATGATGAAAAAAACAACTGAAATTAAACCTACGAATACCAAAAATACTAGAGTGTAGAATAAAGCTGTTTCGTAAAAATTAGATTCGACATCAAAATCAAAAGCTATTATGGAAGGCTGATACGAAAATCTATGATTAACTTTAATGTTTATGTGATGCGACCCTGAAACAAGATTACTTAGAGTAAATGAGCGCTTATTTTGCAAATCAATCCAAATAGAAGGATTTGTATCGGTAGCATAAGAGAAGGTAAGTTGATCAGGATTTGAAAAATCTAGCACATCAAAATGAATGCTAATTGTTCGTTCTTCTTTTGAAAGATGAATGGGTTCGAGATTATTAAAGATTTCGTGAGTAGCTAAATTGGTTTCATAATGAGTAATTAATAATTCAGGATTTAAACTATCAACTTTTAAAAAATGCGAAGGTTGTAAATAGCTAATTCCACGAATTCCAGGTAACCAAAGATTACCTTGCCCATCCGAAAAACCCGCAGATTGTACTCCTCCATTAAATTCACGATAGGGAAGGCCGTTTTTTTCAGTGAAATAATCGACTTTAGTTTCCGCTATTTTATTATCTAAGAATAAATCGAGTTCACTTTTTTTTATTCGATACAAACCTTGATTATTTGTTAACCACCAAAATCCAAATCGATCTGTTAATATTCGATGCACAGCCCAATCTTTTTTTATTTTAGGATAGTGAAATATCGCAGTATTCAACTCTTTGTTTTTATTATATACAGCGCGTATTAGACCTTTGTCTTCAGTTGCATACCAAATCGTGTCATTTTGAATATAAATATCACGAATAGATTTCCCTGTTATCTGAGTGGGCTCTGAAAAGGCATAAAGATTCGAAATATTAAATTTAAAGACTCCATTTCCATTCGTACCTGCTATTAAATGTTGATCATCAAATTGTTGAATATGTCGTACTTTAATTATTGGAAAGCCGAGTGAATCTCGAATTTCTATTGTTTTCCCAGTAATTTTGTCATAAACATATAAACCAGATAAACTTCCAAGCCATAACCGTTCTTTGTTATCTTCATAAATTGCTTCAATAACATTGTTATGCCTACTTAAAATATGATCCTTTGGGAAAATACGTTCCCACTTTTTTGTTTTGTTTGACCACATACCACCTGCCCAAAAGGAAACATAAATTACGTTATCACGACTTATTGTCACTGTTCTAGCATCTATTCTACTTGTTGGCCCTTCTGTATTTGCTCTGTGTTTAATTAGTTGATGCCCATTCCATTCAAGTAAACCTTGAATTAATGTTGTAAAAAAGATTCTATTTCCAGATGCTTCCCTCATAGAATACGTGTTTAGGGCAGGTATTCCATCACGTTGATCAATAGTTTGAAACTTACTATATCGAATCTTAAATAAACCGTCACCATTTGTAGCAACCCAAAGATTTCCCACATTATCTTGTTTAATATCAATAATTAATGAATTATTTGGAGTTTCAAATATTTTCCTTCCTTTATGAAAGATTTCGTTATCATCAACAAGTAAAATGGAATCCTGCCAATATAAATCAAATTTACGGTAGGTTCCCCCAAATAGGTTAAACGCGGATGAGTATTTTTCTACTTTTTTCTTTTTTGGTGTGTAAATATACATTTCACCAACTGTTCTGAGTAAATAGGATTCATTTACTTCATTTAAAGTGAGCGTGTGATAAACCATTAAATCTAGATCTTTTCGGAATAATTCTTTAAAATCTTTATCAAAATGGATGATACCGTTGGTTGTTGATAGGATATATTCGCCTTTTTTAGTTTTTTGGAATCGAACGCGGGAATCTTTCCTAATCAAAGGGTCATTAGCGTTTAATAAGTTGAAAAGTTGAAATTCACTTACAAAAAATAAACCGTGATTGGTCATGGCTAAGGTTGAATGTGCATCTATAGGAATGAGGTTCCAAACAACTAATCTTAAGTCTCGATTAAATTGTTTAAAAGTAAAGTTCTCATTCATTTTAAAAATACCATATTCTGTTCCAAGCCAAATCGACTCTTGCTCATCTTCAACTATATCATGAACCATAATATTAGGTAAGCCTTGCTTTCTTTCGATTCTTATTCCTTTTTTAGGTTCCCAATACATCAGCTCATTTTCACCATCAATTAGCCAAATACCATTTTTTTTACTATGAAATTGTTTGATGATGCCATCAGTGGTAAACACAGAATCATTCACAGAATTAAAAACTTGAAAACTTGAACCATTAAATCTCGCTAAGCCTTCGAAGGTGGTCAGATATAACCAATTATCGAATCCCCACATAATACTTGTAATTCCATCGATAGGTAAACCTTGAGCTTGTGTATAATTATCAATTAAGACTTCAGGTTCAAAAGCATGCTTGTTTAATGGCTCAATACTACTTTCTTGCGCAAAAATGGCATCACATTTACCGATATGAATGAATAAGAGTAGTAAACAGCAATAAATTATTTTAGAAATCACAATAAATAAACAAAATGAATCAATTGTTATAGTATTTGAAACGATAGTGTAATAAAATGAGAATTGCAATTGTTTAAATTTCTTCAACTGTCTGAACACATACTTGTACAAACTCAATGAAATGAGAAACAAGTGAAGTATTAGTTCTATTTAATCAAGAGCCGAAAGCAGAGGTTGTCTATCAAACGATGACCTCTGCTCGTTTTCAGATAAATTTTAATTTTTTAGTTCTGTGGATACATGAGAAAAAATTTTTACATACATAAGAGAATGGTAAAAAGAATTTCAATTTTTGCTTGCCTATTACTGATAATGACAAGTCTGAGTGTTATTCATATTCAGGCTGCAGTCGAAGAATTTTCATTACAGCATGTTGCTGATCATCAGTCGAACCCAATTCTTGTTTTGTCTATTGCAGTTATTTCTTTTTTTATTTCATTTCTATTTCTTTCAAATCTGAAAAACAAAAGACGTATCCATTCTTAAATTCATAATTTGAGACGATTCTAAGTTTAGACTTTGCTATTTTTCATTTTTTATTAGTTAGAAAAGTGGAATTGTATTTATATGAGAAGAAATATATCTAGTGCAGTATATCTAATCTTTGTTAGTCTATTCATCAATCAAATTTTTTGGGTAAGTAGCTCAGCTCAAGCTATTGAAGAAAACGGTTCCATAATGGGTTGGATTCACAATCATATTTCAAACGATATGCCAATTGAAGACTCAGAAGCATATGTTAAGCCCAGTGAATTGGATTTATCTCGTTTTCGTTCTGTGGTGGATTTATTACTACTCGAAACCTATAATCAAATAGACGATTCACTTTCAACTTATTTCTCTTCTTATGAATTTGTTCATGTAACCGATACTAGTTTTGAAAACTCTGAATATTATATGATTCGAGAAAATCCGGTTACAAAAGCGTGGGGGACAATTATTTATAATCCAAACTGGCAAAGAAACTTAACTATTGCGGTTCCACATCCACTTCATGATTCAAAAACGCCTTACGAAGGAATTGATTTTCTTCATTATATGGGTGCTCGGTTATTTGTAATAGCCGGATCTCATCGTTGTGCGAATGATGAAGCATCTTTGTGTGATGGAACTACTTCCGCATGTTCCGCTACAAGCCAATCAGAGCCGTTTAAAGTGTCAGATATGGCGCATAATGATTCAACAGTTTTTCAAGTTGTTCATGAAGCTATGTTTGAATTTTCAAATCAAGCTTGGTTCCTCAATATTCACGGACATGCTTCTAGCACTTGTGAAGACGTATTTTTGAGTAACGGACGCATTGATGATCCAAGTACAGAAATGATAGCTTTAAAAGATTCATTAGTAATACATGGCGTTGATGCAGCTTATGCAGGTGATGGTTCAGAATGTGGATTAACGGGAACTACAGATACACAAGGTCGATATGTTAATGGTTCTTCTGATCCTTGTGGCTCTTCAAATGTGAGCAATTCTGGTCGTTTTTTTCATATTGAACAATTTACATCCATTCGTGCTTCTCAAGACAAATACAGAGTTTTAGTAGAAGAAATTGCAGAAATGATTCCAAGAACGAATAACACAGTAACTTTTCCAAATTTTAGAGAGTTAACGTTTAATGAAATTCATTTTTTTCCAATTGCTCAAGATGGAAATGCAAATGGACTTTCAGGTGTGCAAACGGTTTCTGATGAATTTGTAGAAATAGTGAACTCCGATGTAAATACATTCGATTTAAGCGGTTGGTCTTTATCGGATAACACAGAAATCCGCCATATTTTCCCAAATGGTACAAAATTAGTTAATGGACAAGCTTTAGTGATTTTTGGAGGAAGTTTTACGGGTGATTTTAAAGGTGCGATTGTTCAAACTGCGAGTTCAGCGGCACTTAGCTTAAATAACAATAAAGAATCGATCTTCTTGAATGCCCCAACCGGCGCTCCTGTTTTTAGTGTAAGTTATGATTCTTCTGGAACGTTTTTCACAGGTGGCTCATTAGTTCGTTCACCTGATCTTACAGGTGACTTTGCCTATCACAAAACCGCAGATGATATTGATAATTCGTGGTTTAGCCCTGGAACTCAAATTGATGGAACCGCATTTATTCCTTATGCAACAATGACGAATATCGCTGGCTGGAGAATGCTTTCTGCTCCAGTTACTAATTTCCCGCTTGAAAACCTTTCTGTATTTACGGCTGTTCAGGGGATTGGCAATGATTTTTCAGCGAATCTTTATACCTCTTATGATGGAACCGATTGGGTAAAACCAAATGATTTGAGTGAGTTGAGTTCTGCGGGTTCAGGATTCATTTTGTATTTCCATAATAATTCAAATGCTGGAAGTTCGCCTTTACCGATTACTTTGCGAGCTTCAGGAGTTGTGCCAAACTCAGATGTAACTATAAATCTGCACGCAAATGGGAATAAGTATAATCTTATTGGAAATCCATTTAATGCCACTATTGATTGGTCACAAATAACCGTTAATTCTGGAGCTTTAACTTCAACGGTTGGGCAAATTTGGGATCCTGAACTTGGAGATTATTTCACCACAACTTCGGTGAGTGATAAAGTGGCGGCTTGGCAAGGATTAATGCTTGAAAATAATTCAGCAGTAAGTATAACTGTACCAACTTCTGCCATTTCAACGGGTGGAGCTTTGGCAAACGGTGATGTTTTGGCAAAGAAATCTCAAGAAAATCGAGAAGTCTATCAATTCATATTTACAAACAAAGAAACTCAAGTTCAATCCAATTTATTTGTCGTTTTTGATGAAAACGCTAGTGAAGAAATTGACCAATTGGATGCAAAAAAACTCAATCCATTAAAAGAATCAAAAAAACTATTTAGTCTGATGAGTTCTTTAGAAAGCTTAGTAAATCAGCCTTTTATGCAGCTTTCATTTCCGTTTTTTGTAGAAGAATCTAGTTTTTCAATTAATGAAACGGGAAGTCTTGTGGGTGAATGGAGTTTTTACATCCAACAAAAAGTGGGAACTCCAAATGAAAGAAGTTTTTATGTTTTTGATACAGAAACAAATAAAGAAATGGAGTTAAAAGTAGGGCAGGAGTTTACGTTTACTGCGAAGAAACAAGAATCGATGGCGAAAACATCTGCTCAAGCCTTAGTTATGAGTACTAGTGGAACAAAACGATTTATCGTAAAAATAAATTCAGGTAATCTGACTTCGATCACAAACGAAATAGAGCAATTCAAGCAAATAGAATTACACCAAAACTATCCTAATCCATTTAATCCAAGTACAGAAATTGCGTTTATTATTCCTTCCTTTACACAAGTAAAATTAAGTATTTATACTATTTTGGGAGAAAAAATAGCAGAACTTGAAAATGGAAGTAAAGCTGCAGGATTTTATTCGGTTTCTTTTGACGCCTCTAATTTAAGTAGTGGTATGTATTTGTATCGTTTGGAAGCTGGTAATAATGTGATGACAAAGAAATTGCTTTTAGTGAAGTAGGAGTTGCAAAAAATTAGCCATGCTGGGCCTGACCCAGCATCTCAGACCAAGAACCTAAACTAAGCCAAAAAAGTGCTATTTTCAAAATCGGAAAATTGACCGAGATCCTGTGTCGTAGCACAGGATGACCGTATCCGAGTCATGCTGGGCCTGACCCAGCATCTCAGACCTAGCACCCAAACTAAGCCAAAAAAGTGCTATTTTCAAAATCGGAAAATTGACCGAGATCCTGTGTCGTAGCACAGGATGACCGTTTTAATTGCGAAAACCAGTACTGTTTGTACTGAAACGTAGTCCGAATATGAGATAATTAAAAAAGACTTACATTCTTTCACATGTTTTTGATGAGTTTATGCTAAAGAAATACTAATTTATTGAATCGGAAATTCATATAGAAGGAATAGAACTCAGAAATTATAGATTTACCATGAAAAAACTATTTGTTACGGTTTTAGTGAGCCTTTTTTTTCTCACTTTCTGTAAGAAAAATACTACTTCATCAATATCAGATTCCGTAAAAAAAATAGTCGGTAATTCTGTGTCGATTATTACAACCGCAAGCAAGACTAAGTTGAGATTATCGCAGTCTGGGGAAAAAACGTTTGGCCGAGCATCGCAACCTTTAGAAACGGAGATTGCCATTTTTGTGAATCCGAATAAAGAATTTCAAACATTTATGGGAATTGGTGGAGCAATAACAGATGCTTCAGCAGAGGTTTTCGTTGCTTTATCTGATAAAAAACAAGAGGAGTTATTAAATGCGTATTATTCAACTGATTTAGGAATTGGATATAGTTTAGCTAGAGTTTCCATTCACAGTGCAGATTTTGGAAGTGGAAGTTTTACTTACGTTAGTGATTCAGATAAAAGCTTAAAAACATTTTCTATTGATCACGATAAAGCGTTTCGAATCCCAATGATTAAACGTGCAACTCAAGTTGCAGGCGGAAGTTTGTTGTTATATGCAAGTCCTTGGAGTCCACCAGCTTTTATGAAAGACACCAAAAATATGCTTCAGGGAGGAAAATTATTACCTGAACATTTTGAGTCTTGGGCTATGTATTACACCAAATTTATTAAAGCCTATGAAAAAGAGGGAATGCCGATTTGGGGAATCACTATTCAAAATGAGCCAATGGCTGTTCAGCGTTGGGAGTCAAGTATTTATACAGCTGAAGAAGAACGCAATTTCTTGAAAAATTATCTTGGGCCAATTATGGAAAGAGAAGGTTTGGGAGATAAAAAAATCGTTGTTTGGGATCACAATCGTGATTTAATTACACATAGAGCGAATACAATTTTTAACGATCCAGATGCAGCCAAATATGCCTGGGGAATAGGATTTCATTGGTATGAAACCTGGTCAGGCGGTCTTCCAAAGTTTGATAATCTAGCATTGATTAATGAATCTTTCCCAGATAAAAAATTGTTATTTACTGAGGGTTGCGTGGAGAGTTTCTCACCTGAACGCTATCAATATTGGCCCAATGCAGAACGTTATGGGCGCTCAATGATTAATGATTTTAATCAGGGAACTGTCGGTTGGACGGACTGGAATATTTTATTAGATCAAAGAGGAGGCCCCAATCATGTTGGTAATTTTTGTTTTTCGCCAATTCATGCCGATTTAAATAAAGATTCACTGATTTATACGCCTTCGTATTATTACATAGGTCATTTTTCAAAATATGTTCGTGTTGGTGCAAAAAGAGTGAGTACATCAAGCAGTAGAAGCGTTTTACAAAGCACAAGTTTCACAAATCCTGATGGAAGTTTAATAACCGTTGTGATGAATGAAACAGACAAAGCATTTCGATATAAATATATAATAGGCGAAAAGGAAACAGAAATCGAAATTCCTGAACATGCCTTGCAAACGCTAATTGTAAAATAAAACCCTGTCACGCTGAACTTGATTCAGCATCTCCATCTGAATGTAAAAAATGTTCGTGCCTTAATTTAAGCAAAACGACGTCATTCGGGGCCTGCCCCAGCATCTCCGCTTAATTGCGAAAGAAATCAAAGAAAAGAATTAGGTAAAGCACGAAGGTCACATTTTCTCAAAAGCAAAATTTATCACTAGGCTGGGATGCTGGATCAAGTCCAGCATGACAATGAGAACTAGGTCATGCTGGGCCCGACCCAGCATCTCCGCTTAATTGCGAAAGAAATCAAAGAAAAGAATTAGGCAAAACAATAACTTAGCATTTTTTTTAAATTCACTGTAAGAATTTTCAGTTTCATGCGTCTGTTAGTTATGAAAGAAGGATACACATACATACTAAGCAATAAAGCTCGAACAGTACTCTATATTGGAGTTACAAACGATTTAATCAAAAGAATCTACGAGCATCGATTTGAAAAAAGTAGCAAGTTTACTACAACGTTCAAATGCTACTACTTAATGGCTTTTGAATATTTTGAAAGAATAGAAGATGCCATTACAAAAGAAAAACAAATGAAATTCTGGAAACGAAGCTGGAAAATGGAATGGATTTATAATCAAAATCCGAATTTTATTGATTTGTATCCTTTATTAATGGATGAAAGTTTTAATTATAAAGAACCCATTTCGGGTAAAGATCTTATAAATATTCTAAGTAAGAACTTGAAACTAGATTAACTAAAATCTATTACTAGCTTGCGATGCTAACTAAAATTATTTTGAGACTTATTCGAAGTAAGAATATAAACAAAGTTCATCACTAGGCTGAGATGCTGGGTCAAGCCCAGCATGACAGGATTTTTTACAAAATAGCCCAGAAAGTAGTTTAGTATCGATTATTTTATTTAATCAACACTAAATTCTTTGTAAAATGAATATGTTCGGTTTTTAAAACATACATATACATTCCACTAGAGAGTTGAGATGCGTTAAACTGAATCGAATAAACACCAGCTGATTTGAATCCCGCTACTAAAGTTTCCACTTCATGACCAAGTAAATCATATACTTTCAGAGAAACATATTCACTATTTGGCAAAGCAAATTGTATAGTTGTAGTCGGATTAAACGGATTCGGATAATTCTGATTCAGTTCATACTCTTTAGGTAGTTCTACCTGTTGATCTACAGCTGTAGTTTCAATTATCTTGAACGATCTGGGTGTCGTAAAATTAATGGAAGGATCCTCAGCACAAGTAAGTCTAAGTTTACAATTTTCAGAAATCACATCAGGAATACTCCAAGAAAACGATTCATTTTCGGCTTCTATATTACTTGCAAGTACTTCCCAATTTTCACCCTTATCCGATGAAAACTCAATATTAATTGTTTCCACATAAGCGCAAGACCATAAAATGTAAATGTCATTACCTGCGGTAAATTCAGATTCATTTTCGGGGTACATTAATTCAAGTGATGGAACAAATAAGGTAAAAGCAGCGTCACTAACATCATAAATAGTATTATCGGAAACATCAGTAATTCTTACATAGCAAGACGTTGCATCTATTTCAGGAAGAGTAATCGTTAATTTATTGTCCTCAGCTGAAGTTGTGGCACTTATCGTGTCCCAATTTCTACCCGCATCTGTTGTTAGTTCAATTTTTAACAAATCAACACTTTGGCTACTCCATTCAAGTTCAAACTCTGTTCCGGCTCGAACCAATTCACCGCCGTTTGGTTTTACTACTGTAACACTAGCATCCGATTTTGTGGTGAATTTCCAAACAGTGCCAGGTGTTGAACCTCCATCATTTTTACAAACTACTTGCCAATAATAATCAGTATTAGGTTCCAAATTTGAAAGGGAATAACTAGTTCTAATAGAAACATTATCCAACACTTTTTCACTTGGCTCACTATTTTTGCCGAAGAATACATCAAGTGTTTTTGTATTTGATCCATTAAACCATCTTAGTGTAGTACTTGTGAAATCTATCCCACTTGCATTATTGGAAGGAGTTGGGATTCCAGCTTCTGTTGGTGGATAAATGACTTCAAAACTTCTAACTACATTACTAATGCGAACCTCATCCATGTAACCTTTGAAATTTCCTCCAAGTTCTAAATTTTGAGAATTTTGAAGCATTAAATTTCCAGAATAGGATATGGCATTCGTTGAAATTTGATTTCGATTTTGATCATGAATAATTAATTGTATTTCCGATCGGCTTGTATTTCGAGTGAACGCGACATGATACCATTTGTTTAAATCGGGTTTAGCCGCTGCAACTCCAACTCTTACATCTTTTGATGGGAAATAAAAGCCAAACCATACATTATCCCAATAAGAATTTATTTGAAGCGAAAAATTAGATTGATAGGAGTCTTCATCTCCAGGTTTAGTAATCAGAAACATCGGGTCACTGCTAAATTCAGTAAATTTCACCCACATTTCTATCGTCCAATCTCCAGTTAGACTCAATTTGTCAGTGTGATTGATAATAACTTTGTCGTCAGGATTACTGAACTGTATTGCTTTTTTCATATTCAATGTTGAATTATCAACAAAAGTGAGTGTTGAATTTGGAATGGCATCATCAGAATTCGGAGATTCATTCCAATAATTATCATCAAAATGTAATAGCATCTTGGTATTGGAATCATCTGCGTAGGGCCCACCAATCAAACCAGTTTCATTAATCGTAAATGGTGATGAAGAAACAGACTGCACTTCGCTATTATCACTATTGCTTATTCTCACTAAACATTCTGTAGAATTAGGGGCATTCACATTCCATACCACATATTTTTCTGAGGCCAGATAACTAGTTGCTAATGTATTCCATGAGGCACCATTATTCAATGAAACTTCAATGGCAATGTTATCCACCAATTCACTTTCCCAGCGGATTTTATAGGATTTCCCGGCAGTTAAATATTCTCCTCCTGTTGGAGATAACAGCTTTACCATGCTAACAACTGGATTACGAATCTCAAAAACAGCACTAATTCGATTGATGTTTACATTATCGACATCAGTAATTTTTACTCGGCAGAATTCTGAAACTAGATTATCCGCGTTAAAACTAAAAGTTTGAGCATCTGCTGAGATGGTACTTCCAACCTGCTCCCAATTATAACCATTGTCGGAACTGAACCAAATATCAAGATTTGAAATTGCAGTACTATTCCAATCTACTGTCATTGGCTCATTATTGAAGAACGTTTGTTCAGCCACAGGTGTTTCTAAAACTAGTTCTTTTTCTCCCCAATCGGGTTCAATTCCAATTATAGCTGAGTTATAGGCAATATAAAGTTCACCTAAATTATCAATATCATAATAGCCTTTAGTTCCACCAAAAGAGTAATTGATATAAAATTCGTCGTTTTCATTATAACCATCGCAAATCCACCAGTGCCCTTTCCAATTACCACCTTGCCATGGGGCAGGGCTGTCTGTAGTGCGACCTTCCACAATAATAGGTCTGCCGTTTGCTAATTCATTTTTAAAAATATTAATCCATTCTTCTTTGGTATAATCCCAACGGTGAACAAGTTGCGCTACTGATTTATAGCCGAAATAATTAACCATTGCGTCTGGAACTTTAGAAGGACCGTCTGAATATGCAATACCAATTTTTTCTCCAACAGCTCCAGCTGCAAGAAATAGTCTTGCCGTTTCGTCATATTCTTCCTCTGTAGCATTGGGACTAAGAGTATATCTCATTTCAGGATAATTAAGATTCATTTCGGTTAGATTCATATTCCAATAATGCCCAAAATAATCTCTAAAATTGATTGTGCCTAAGCCATTTACGGGATATTGCCAATAATGCATAACTCTGGCAAGTGAATTGTAACCACAAGCATTTCCTACCTTCCCGTTAGGGCCATTGGTATCATTTGGATAATACGCATTATATGGCCAAGTAAACGTTGTCCAATCATTTTGAATTAAGGGTTCCACTTTATCTGGAAATGTTGGATTATCAGTTGTTGATTGTGCATTTGAAACGCAAAAAAATGCGCTAGAGAATACTATTATGACAGTTAGAAAAAGTTTCATTTTCCCAGTCCTTTCATAATTAGGATGAATTGTTTTGGTAGTCCTTTTTAAAATATAAAAAAAGAGTAAATTATCTTATTAACTTTTTTTTAAAAAGTATAAATCATTTTTTAAGGATATATGTCACCTTATTTACTTATTTGATAATAATTTGCTTAGGACAAAAAAAATTGCGCCCTAAATTATTTAGAGCGCGATTAAATTGATTTCAAGTCAACATTAAGAATGACGCATTCACAAAGTTTATTTACTCAAATATAAACTCTTGAACTCATAAGGTTTTTTGAAATGTTCGTCATTGAAATCCTTCAAGAAATAAATACTTTCGCCAGTAGAACGCATTTCTGGCCCGAGTTCTTTCTTAACTTCTGGGAATTTATCAAATGGGAAAACAGGTTCTTTAATAGCATAACCTTCCAACTTAGATTCTAAATCCATGTCTTTCAATTTTGCGCCCATCATCACTTTTACGCCAATCTGAGACTCAGAACGCTGTGTTGCTTTAGCAATAAAAGGTATAGTTCTCGTAGATCTTGGATTCGCTTCAATCACATAAACTTTTTCGTTTTTAACCGCATATTGAACGTTCAAGAAGCCTCTGATATTCATCGCTTTAGCCAAACGCAACTGATACTCTTCCAAGGTTTTAATAACATGATCACTCAATGAAAATGGAGGAAGAACTGCGGTTGAATCACCGGAATGCACACCAGCAGGTTCAATTTGCTGCATAATTCCAGCAATATGTAATTGCTCTCCATCAAATACAGAATCCACATCTACTTCTATGGCTTCATCTAAATATTTGTCAATTAAGAACTCATTTTCTGGATGTGTTTTTAGAAGCTTGAGCACATATTTACGAACTTCTTCTTCTTTTACCGCAATCCTCATTCCTTGTCCTCCAAGCACATAACTTGGACGCAATAAAACAGGATAGCCGATTTTCTCTGCAATTACGACTGCTTTTTCAACATCTAAAGCTGTTCCATAATCTGGGTAGGGAATATCTAAATCTCGTAATAATGGAGTGAATCGAGAGCGATCTTCGGCTAAATCCAACATGTGGAAATCTGTTCCGAAAATCTTGATTCCGTTATCATGAAATCTCTTAGCTAATTTAAGTGCAGTCTGTCCACCAACTTGAACAATTACACCTTCAGCGCCTTCATGTTCAATAATATCAAGCACTCTTTCCCAAAAAACGGGTTCAAAATACAATTTATCAGCAATATCAAAATCTGTGGAAACCGTTTCAGGATTACAGTTAATCATGATTGCTTCATAACCCATATCGCGAACAGCCATTACAGCATGAACACAACTATAATCAAACTCAATTCCTTGTCCAATTCTATTTGGACCACTTCCTAAAATGATAATTTTCTTTTTAGGACCTAACTCACTTTCATTTTCACCCTCATAGGTTGCATAAAAATAAGGCGTTAGGGCAGGGAACTCTGCCGCACACGTATCAACCACTTTAAAAACGGGTTTCATGCCCAAGTTTTTGCGGTGAAGACGAACTTTCTCTTCTTTCACTTTTTCACCACTTTGGCTGAGCATGTAAGCAATCTGAACATCAGAATATCCAGCTTGTTTTAATTCCCATAAATCTTCACTAGAAATAGAATTTAAAGATTGACCTTCCGTTCGGTTTTCTAAACTGACCATGTATTCGATTTGCTGCAAAAACCATGAATCCACTTTGGTTATATCCGCTAATTCTTCGACTGAAGCACCTAATTTAAACGCATTTCGAATTTGAAGGGAACGATCCCAATAAGGTTTTAGTAATCTATTTCTAATCTCTTTACGGTCTAATTCTTCATATCCATCAGCGCCTAGACCTGAACGACCCAATTCGAGCGATTGCCATGCTTTATTCATTGCTTCTGGAAACGTACGACCAATGGCCATAACTTCGCCAACAGCTTTCATTTGGGTTCCGAGTTCTTCGTTTGCGCCAGGGAATTTCTCAAAGTTAAAGCGTGGAATTTTAACTACAATGTAATCTAATGAAGGCTCAAAACAGGCAGAGGTTGTTCCTGTAATTTGGTTTTTCAATTCGTCTAACAGGTAACCGACCGCTAATTTTGAAGCGATTTTTGCGATCGGATATCCAGTTGCTTTGGAAGCAAGGGCAGAAGAACGACTAACTCTAGGGTTAATTTCAATGGCTACAAATTCGTCCGTTCCTGGTTTTACGGCAAACTGAACATTACAACCACCAGCAAAAGTCCCAATGGAACGCATCATTTTAATGGCAGCATCACGCAATATCTGAAATTGTTTATCACTCAAGGTTTGAGTTGGTGCAACCGTTACGGAATCGCCAGTGTGAACCCCCATCGGATCCATGTTTTCGATACCGCAAATAATCACAACATTATCGTTGTCATCACGCAATAATTCTAACTCAAATTCTTTCCATCCAAAAATAGATTCTTCAATCAAAACTTGGTGTATCGGACTTAATTCTAAGGCGCGTAATACTTTTTTGTCGTATTCGTCTTCGTTCCAAACTATACCTCCGCCACTGCCACCGAGTGTAAAGGACGGACGTAAAACAACGGGGAATCCACCTAATTCAACAACAATCTCTTTAGCTTCGAGTAAAGATTCACAGGTTCTAGATCGACATTGTGTAATCCCGATTTTTTCCATTAAATCGCGGAATAGCTGTCTATCTTCTGTAATATCAATGGCATCAATATCAACACCAATAATTTTGATGTTATTCTTTTCCCAATATCCTTCGTGATGTAGATTACGTGCTAAATTCAAGGCTGTTTGTCCACCCATGGTTGGTAAAACGGCATCAGGTTTTTCGATTTCGCAAATTTCTTTGATGGACTCGGAAGTGAGTGGCTTGAGATAAATTTTGTCTGCCATTATCGGATCCGTCATAATGGTTGCTGGATTCGAATTAATGAGCACAACTTTGTAACCTTCTTCACGTAAAGAGCGGCAGGCTTGACTCCCTGAATAGTCGAATTCGCAGGCTTGGCCAATTACAATTGGGCCGGAACCGATTAAGAGAATTTTGTGAATGTCTGTTCTTTTAGGCATGGTAACTTATAGAAATGGTTAAAACGGTTGGTTTGATGAGCTTAAGCAACAATTGGACTTAGTTTTGATTCATTAATTCAATAAACTGATCGAATAAATAGCTTGAATCGTGTGGGCCAGGCGATGCCTCAGGGTGATATTGAACCGAAAAGCCTTTAAACTGCTTGAAACGAAGACCTTCTACTGTACCGTCATTCAAATTAATATGGGAAACACTTGCTTTACTTTCATCAACTGAATAAGGATTTACAGCAAATCCGTGGTTTTGAGTAGATATTTCAACTAAACCTGATTCTAAATTTTTTACAGGATGATTAGCTCCACGGTGCCCAACAAACATTTTATCTACTTTAAATTCTTCACTTAAGGCCATCAATTGATGTCCAAGACAAATTCCAAAAAGTGGTTTACCCGTTGCTTTAGCTTTGTTTACATTCTGAACTGCGTAATCCATTGGGTTGGGATCACCAGGGCCATTGCTGAAGAAAAATCCATCAGGATTCCATTCCATTACTTCTTCAAAATTAGATTTAGCAGGGAAAATACGAAGTGTAATTCCACGTCTAGTGAAGTTGTTGATTATATTTTGCTTAATGCCATAATCGAAAGCAGCTACTTTGTAGTGTTGATCTTCAGATTTTATGGTTTGAGCTTCTTTTCGAGTGACTTCTTTAGCAAGATCAAGTCCTACCATTGAAACCCAATTTTTTGCCATTTCAACGAGTTCGGCTTCATCGGTTATTAAGGAAGAAATTACAGCGTTCATAACACCTTTTTCGCGAACATGGCGAACAAGCATCCTAGTGTCAACGCCTGTAATTCCAACAACTTTGTTGCGAACTAGATAGTCTTGTAGTGATGAGTCAGCAGTAGGATTGCTATAATCATTTGAAAATGCACGAACAATAAGGCCTGAAATCATAACTTTTCGATGTTCGTCATCTCGGGCAGAAGCGCCATAATTTCCAATATGAGGAAAGGTCATCATCATAAGTTGACCGAAGTAACTTGGATCAGTAAATATTTCCTGATAGCCAGTCATACTCGTATTAAAACATAATTCACCGCCCGTTGTACCGTCGAAACCGATGGCAAAACCGTGAGCTACTGTTCCATCTGAAAGTGCAAGTATGGCTTTTTTTCGTGTTTGAAGGGTCATGTTATTGATTGTTTTGATGTATTAGAAATTGAAATAGAATAAAAAGTGCGAAAATTAAAACTAGTCCTGTTGTTAGTACTAGTTGTAATTTTCACTTTCATTGATTGGCAAAAAAAATCCGGCTTGTCGAAAAAGACCGAGCCGGATTTGATATTTGTTTGAAATTTCACTGATAGATTGGAATCAAAAAAGTGCGTAAATAAAAGGAGCGAGAGCGGTTTTTCCAGTTACGACTATTAAAATGCCCAATAAAACCAAAATGAAGACAATTGGGGCTAGCCAAAGTTTCTTTCTAATTTTTAAAAAATCCCAGAACTCTTTAAGAATACCGACTTTACTCATAGTCACAGAATATTACGTGTTAAAAAATCTCATAAATATAATCAGAAAAGCCTAAGATGAAAAAGAAAAATGAAAATTTAAGAGAAAAGGAGTCGGGAGTCGGGAGTCGGGGGGCAGAAGTCAGGAATCGGCGCAGGGGGTGTTTACTGTATTCATAATAAATCTAGTTTTATAAATCTCGAATAGGTCACTTCAGCAAACAAAACCTATCTAGGCTCAAACCAAAAACTCCAGATGCCCGACTCCAGACTCCCGACTTCCGACTCCTTGACTCCCGACTCCAAAAAAACTACATCTAAAGCAAACGCAAAAACCATAAACCAAACCAAAAAATTCCATACTCCATACTCCTTGACTCCCGACTCCTGACTCTCAGACTCCCGACTCCCGACTCCAAAAATCCTCTAACCTCTAACCTAATTCCTAATTAATTCTCTTCTCCAGTTCCTTAAAATACATATCAATAAGTTTCTGATAATCTTTGGTATATGGCGTTAACTCCCCATTTTGTAATTGAAGCATAATTCGTTTTTTCAACTCCTCTAAGGTTACCGGTGGTGGATTCGAATAAATAGACTCTTTTACTTGCTCACCTTTGCGTTTTTCGTCTTCTTCACGTTCTTCCATCGCTTTTTCAGCTTGTAACATTCGTGATAAAATATTTTGCTGACGTTTAACTACTATTTTATCTGTTCTTCCGCCTCGCATATCATTAATAGAATCTTCCATTTCTTCAGCAAGACGTTTTAATTCGCTCATCATTTTATCGCCTTGCTTGAAATTTCCATTCTTTTGTAATTCTTCTAATTGCTTTAATATCTTTTGTTGTGTTTTAGACAGCTGCTCTAAGCGTTCCATTCCTTCTTGGCTCAAACGATTGCCCTGCATATCATTAATCATTTCCTGCATCTGTTGATTCATCTGTTGTTGCTGGCCAGACAAATCTTTCATTTGCTGCATCATTTGCTCCGGAGACATTCCTCCGCCGCCGCCTTCACCATCACTACTATTATCTGATTGCTCTAGAATTGAAACTAAAATACTCGCCAATTCATTCACTCCGCCCATTGCAACTCGTAATTGACTTACCGATGAAACACGATCTCTTTCGGTCAAATAATTCAAACTGCGATCTAAATTTCGTTGGGTTTCATTTTTCTTTTCTAAAACAGAACTCGAAAAACCAGGATTCACAGATGCAACTCGAAATAAAGAATCCGCAACTAAGCTAAATACTGAATTAATCACTTGTTGTCCACGCGCTTGCTGAATAAACCCATTACTTTTCTGATCTAAATCATTGGTCTTGTACATAATCGACTCTTCAGACTCAGAAATCAATAAAAGTTGAACTAAAATGTGTTCTAAAGCTTGTTTGTCAATGCTTTTTTGTTTTTGACCCATTTGCTCTTTGAACTCTGAGGCCATTGCTCCAGCTTCTTTCAATTTCTCTTTAGCTGATTTCTGTTTCGGTTTGGCGCCACCAGAATTATTCTGTTCTAATTGTTCTTTAGCTTCTTTCATTTCCGATTGCGCTTCACTTATTTTTTCTTTCATCGCTTCGGTAAATTCCTGAACAGATTGCTGCATTTTTTCTGGTGGATTCTTTGCTAAATCCTCCGTCATTTTATCCAGTTTTTCCAATTCTTTATTCAGCTGATCTTGTTTTTGAGCATTTTCTGAAGCTTTTGATGTGGAATCATTGGCGAGTGCTTCTTGTTTTTGAGCTAAGTCTTCCAACGCTTTTTGTAGGCGTTCTGTATCAGCATTTAGTTTAATTTGTTTGAATAATTCCATCGTTCGAGCAATTCGTTCACGATACTTTTCTTCATCAAACTTTACTTGCTGCATGGCTTGTTGAATTGAACGTTGATCAAAATTATTAAGTGCTTTTTGTAAATCTTCTAATGCTTTTAAAAATTCATTGTCTTTAATTTCCTCAACAAGTTTTTGCAAATCTTCATACGCTTTTTGTGTTTCTTCGGAGAGTTGATTATTGACCTCGAGCTCTTTTTTCAACTCCTCAAATTTTTTATTTATTTCTTCTACGGTTTTGTCGAGTTCTTGCTGTTGTTGTTTTACATTATCCAGTTTTCGTTGATTTTCAAGTGATTGACGTGGATTTTCAGCCATTTTTTCCAAAAATTCCCGATATTCTTGGCTCATTTTATTCATATCGTCCTTTATTTCAGAAAAGGTGTCGCCAATCGATTCTTCCATTTCTTGCTCCCCTAAAAACTGTTCAGTTAGTGAAGGAATTCGAAGTATAAACTCCAAGGATTTGGCAGATTTCGGTCCGTTAACTCCATCATTATCCCAAACTTTAATCCAATACGTGATTTCTTCTTGAGGTTGTAGGTCAATCGCAGAAAAGTCCCAAACATAGGATCTAAGTCCTGTTTTGGTACCTGTAAGTATCTTTTTTCTTCCAGTTTCTACTTTATCAGAAAATAAACGTTTTACTTTCCACTCTATGTACGAAGCACTTAAACCATAATCATCGGCTGTCTCATACAAAAGTTCTATACTCGTTTCTGTAGAAATACTCGTTATGTGCGCAGGTTGAAGCAACAAAACGCTTGGTGGATTATCTGCAAAGGGGTTGAGTTGTAATGGGTAAGGATTCGAGTTTTGAAGACTATAGGTGTCTGTTAATGAGAATCTTAAGGTATCTGCTTTCTGAGCTATTAAAGAACTTGTCCATAAAAAATTTTCTTTGAAAACCATAAATAAAGAATCATTATGAGAGGAATGAACTTCAATTTCTTGAATGGCTTTATTTACAAAACCTCTCAATTCTAATGCTGAGCCTTCAGGAAATTCAATACTTGAACTTGGATAGGTTTGTACGAAAGGGGCTAAAGAGGTATAGGAAGGCGGAGTGATTTGCACAAAAAGAGAATCGAAACGCGGAAGTGTTTGAACTTCAATAGGATATACTTTTGAATAATATTCATCCATTTTAAAACGAAACGAGCCTGTTTGAGTAAGTTGAATAAATTCTGTAAGATAAACGGCGCTGTCTTTCATCAATGAAAAAGAACGGTAATCGTGTTCAATTTCTGTCTTAAATTCAAAAATGATTTTTGAAGGTTCTTTTCCTTTAAACTGAATCTGAAAAATTTGATTATGACCTTGTTCAACCAAAAGTGTTGAGGGACTTACAGAATAAGAAAACGGATTCGGTTTTTCGAAACTTAGCCAAAATTCCAAACTGCGTTGAAAAGCATGATTACCATATAAAAAAGGAATCAACCACAAAACTACTAGTGCTGCAAAACCGAGATAAAATCGGTTTAACATTTTTTGAACGGGATTCATTTCAGAAAGAGCCTTTATTCGAGACGGTGCATCCTTATGGGAGACAAGCGTTTCTAATTGTTTTTCAGCACTATCTTTAAGATCGCCTGTTATTGAAGCACCCGTTTCTAAAGATAAATCGAGTAAATATTTGAGTTCTGGGATCTCTGCTTTCGCCGCTATATCACGATAAAAATGGGTATAGGTTTGCAACTCAAATTGACCCGAAACTGCAAGAAATGTACGTAAAGCTGATGGTGATTTTTTTTTGATTTTAGCCGTAGGGAAGAGTAAAAACAATAAAACACTCAGCAAAAAGATGATGGAAATGGCTATAATTTTGATGGGAGCCACTAAATAAAGATTCGTTTCCGCAAATAAATAGATGGTAAATAAAGCCGTAAAAGCAAAAAAACTCACTGAAAAACGATAAAGAGCGGCCGTTTTTTTTGCTTCAGTGTAGGCTTTTTTTGTAAGTAAATGTAGTTCGGATGCGGTTATTTTTTGCAAAACAATTCGTTGAGGTAGTATAAAAAAAGATGAAAAGGGGAAGCGATAAATTAACGAAATTTGAGGAACTTAAGTATGATTAGCTTTAATAAATTGACAATTAACAAATGAGAATTAACAATGTCTGACAATTTGAGTCTATGTGCCTCTGCTCCAGTATATTAAAAAAAGAAAAGTCATTCTGAGCGTAGTCGAAGAATCTTCCGTATTAGTACAGCTTGAGTCAATAGCATTGAACTTTGCGCCAGTATCAATTCAAAATTTAAAATTAAAAATTCAGAATTTTTTAAGGAAGATGTCTCCACTACGACTCGTTCTAGTTTCTTGCATTGATTCAATGTTCTTGCCTCATCTCTGGTCGACATGACCGTAATTTTAATTCAAAATTTAGAATTCAACATTCACAATTTTAGAACTCTCCGGTCGACATGACGCTTTTTAATACAAAAAGCCAAACACCCAAAGTGGCAAGACTCCAAACTCATTCTTCTTCGGTTTATCCGTAACCCTAAACGTAAAATCATCACGTTGAATACGTCTTCTTCTGCCAGGAACAGGTAAGTCCATTTGAATATAGTTATCAACCTTGAAAAGACCTGTGTTATCAACCGTAACTTTATGTTTTTTCAATAACATAGCTAAAACAAAATGTTGTTTAACAAAACCGGGATGAAATTGAAACTTAATAAGCTCATTGAAAGCTGGATGTGAAAAAATGACTTTTTCTGGTTTTTGCTGAGGACTCGGCTCAGCCTCAGAAAAAATTAGATGAACTAAACCTGATTGCTCCAATAATCTGTAATAAGAAGGAAGGGTATTTCTGTGAATTCCAGAAGTTTCAGCCCAATCACTACTATTCGGTTTTTTCCCTGCTGATGCTAAAATCAAAAATAACAACTGCTGCATATTTCTAGCATTTCGAACATCAAAACCAACAATAGTAGCCATATCAATTTCAGTCGTTTGTCTAATCAAGCGATTTAAATAGCTTGAATTATCCTCTTCAATAGTTGGAAGATCTGGGAAATAACCTGAACTCACATATTCATCAAAATAAGTGTATGGTGAGAACCCTTTAGGCAAGGTTTCAATAAGTGCTGCTTTATTTTCGATAATTGTTTCAAGATGATGAACAGCTAATTCTTGACCCATTTTGATTTGTAAAAACTCCCGATAAGAAAGACCGAGTAACTCAAAAACAGCATCAGAAATTTTAGGAAACTCGATTAATGAAGAACCTGCAAAAACAATCTGACAATCAGAAAAGAACTCCAAGGCTGAAATAAACTCATCTTTCCAGCCAGAATACAAATGCACTTGATCGAAAGCAAAAACTCGATATCCCTGAAGATATAAACCTGAAATAAGCACTTTTAACCGAAAGCTCGAAAAGAATAAATCATATAGATTAATATAAACGACTTTTTTTGCTTGAGCTGACTTTCGAATGGAATTCAAATAACTTAGCAAAAGATTGGTTTTACCAGTTCCTGACAAACCTTTAATACCAATAACACGCTTATTCCAATCAATGTGATAGAATAAATAGCGCTTAAAACGAAAATCAGTCTGTGAATCTAAAATGAGTTCAGATTTAGAAATTAAATATTCAATGTGATGATTTTGCACTACCATGAATGCAATATAGGCATTTAATGAATAAAAACTAGGTAGCTTTGTTTATTTTGATTAGTTGGGTATATGCTAAAGTTTAACTTTGTTAGGTTTTCTTAATATTGTCAACATGCTAACGTCATATTAATTAAAGATTTGTTAGAATTTGAGAGTGTTTAATTTAAAAATTTATATGAACCTGTATCTTTCGGCTCAGTTCTAAATGTGTGTATAATCTTTAATAAAAGTTGTGATAAATAATAGTTCAACCATAAATATAAAATTTACATTTTTTACGCTTGTAATAACAACGATTTTAGCAGGTATTATTACAACATCCTTTTTTCTAGTAGCAAAAAACTATTTCAATAGTCAAGAGATGGATATAGCTGTTATCAATATTGCTGGAAGACAAAGAATGTTATCCCAAAGAATGACTAAGCAAATCGTACAGTACAATTCAACTAGTCAAATAGGATATAAAACAGGATTCTTATCTGATTCAGATTTGTTTAGGTATTCTTTAACAAGTTTAAAAGATGGTAATTCCAATTTAAAAATTTCCAAACAGACAAAACCTGAAATTTTGTCTAAAATCGCAATGATTCAAAATGTGTTCGACAATTATATTTCTCTATCAAATTCACTATTAGAGTTAACTTCTAATAACAGTACAGAATTGATTCAGTTAGATGAACTTTCGAACCAACTTCTTAAAGAATCCAGTGAATTAGTTACACTTTTTCAAATTGAGAATGAGGGAAATGTTATAGTAGTCTTAAGCGCCTTAAATATTGCTATTATTACGATTCCAATCATCATTATAATAATGATATCGGTAATCTATTTCTTTTTCTTTGAACCTTTTACCTACCAATTTAAAGTCTTATTTGGAAATCTTATAGCTCTTGTTAGTGAGTTAAATGTAATGACTATTGAAATTCAGAAAACGAGTAATCATTTAAATGACAAAACGATAACTCAAGCGGCTACTACAGAGGAAATTGCATCTACAGTAACTGAAATGTTTTCTGTAAATACAAAATTAATGGGCTTATTAAAAGATGTTGATCTGTATTCGCATTCAAATTTAGCAACTGTGAAAGATTTAGATTCTAATGTCGAAGAATTTAATACTATGATGAATGAAGTATCGGTTTCATCTAGAAAAAACATTGCGATTATAAAAACAATTGATGAAATTGCATTTCAAACCAATTTATTAGCTTTAAATGCATCCGTTGAAGCAGCAATAGCAGGTCAGGCAGGTTTAGGTTTTTCAGTTGTTGCCGAAGAAGTTAGGCATTTAGCAAACCGATCGAAAGATGCAACTAAAGAATCAAGTAATTCAATCAATGAAACCCTAAATAATTCCTTGATTATTGAAAAAAAATCAGGTTTAATCCGTCAAAAAGTTGCAGAAAACCTAGAAATGCAACAAAAATTAAGTGAAATATTACAAATAGCGGCTATCGAAATCGGCGAAACAAATGACCATGTAAAGCAAATTGAATATGCTATGACCGAAATAAATGTGATTTCACAAGCAAATTCTGCTCTTTCCGAAGAAAGTAATGCAATTTCGAATGAGCTTAAAGACAAAGTTGACGAACTAAATGTGATGACAGAAATCTTAAATAACATACTCAACTTTCGGACTTTGACATTTTGTAAAGTGAATTATTTTGTTAACGGTT
>CAZNTR010000026.1:0-31551 GCA_964575925.1 uncultured Chitinophagales bacterium | reverse complement strand
ATATGTTATCTTGGGAAGTTGGAACAAAAGCAAATGCTTTATACAGAGACGGCTCTAAATTATCACAGCCTTTAAATACAATGGCCGATGTGATGGAAGAAATTATGAGTGATGACGATGAAGAAAAAATGCTAGAAGCTGAAGAAGTGAGAAAAGCACAAGATCAAGTCGTTCAAACTGCTGAAAGAATCATTCATAAATATGTTGCTCATCGTAAACGCTTGCCAAACAGAAGAGGTGGTTATACTCAAAAAGCAAAAATTGGTGGACAAAGTGTTTACTTAAGAACTGGAGAATATGAAAATGGTCAAATCGGTGAAATCTTTATTGATATGCACAGAGAAGGCGCAGCTTTCCGTTCATTGATGAACTGTTTTGCAATTTCAATTTCTTTGGGAATGCAACATGGTGTGCCATTGGAAGAATTTGTAGATGCATTTGTTTTTACAAAATTTGAACCTTCAGGGCCTGTATTTGGAAATCCTCACATTAAAATGAGTACTTCAATTATTGATTATGTTTTCCGTGAATTAGCTGTTACCTATTTAGGAAGACATGATTTAGCTCATGTTGATTCAGAAATGATTGAGACTAGAACTCTTCGCCCAGAACCTCAAGCTGAAACACTTGAAGGAATAGAGCATCAACACATGCTAAAAAAATCTATAGTTCCTGTTGCTGAAAAAGTGTCCGTAGCTGCAACTGTTGTTGTCGGTAAAACAGAAACCGCTTACGAAAAAGCTAAACAGCTCGGTTATACAGGAGATGTTTGTAGCGATTGTGGTAGCATGACCATGGTTCGAAATGGTACATGTTTGAAATGTATCACTTGTGGAAGCACAAGCGGCTGTTCATAGACGTATTAAGTAAAAATTTTCTTAAACTTAAATTCAAAAAACGATTGGCTTAGCTGTTTTCGAATAGTTAAGCCTTTTTTTTCTTAGTGTAATTTTTTCTCACTAATTATAATAAGATAATTCTAAAGAAGATGCATTCACTTGTTTCAACTGTTGATCACTACATTCAGAATTTACCTGATGATAGAAAATCGGTTCTTTCTAGACTAAGAACAATCATTAACTCGAATCTTCCATCAGGTTTCGAAGAAATGATTAATTATGGCATGATTGGTTACGTTGTTCCGCATTCTATATATCCATCAGGTTATCATTGTAATACAAAATTACCTTTACCATTTATCAATCTTGCTTCTCAAAAAAACTTCATTGCTTTATATCATATGGGTTTATATGCAAATCCAAAATTATTAGATTGGTTTAAAAATGAATTCCCAAACTATTCAAAAGCAAAATTAGATATGGGGAAAAGTTGTATTCGATTTAAAAAAATGGATCAAATTCCATTTGAGTTAATCGGGGAGCTTGTTCAAAAAATGACATGTGAAGATTGGATTAAACTATATGAAAATCAACTAAAAAAATAAAAACTAAACATTTTACGATGAACATTTTATGAACGCTGCGCTTACTAAAAACAATTATTTCGTTAAAGAACAAATTGGAGCTTTTAAAGCTTCCAATAATTATGATGTTTATGATCCTCAAACTCAAGAATTAATAATGACTTGTAGAGAGGAAAATTTGGGTATTTTCACAAAAATACTCCGATTCTCAGATTATAAAAAAATGACACCTTTCGATCTTCAAATTAGGTCTTCTAAAGGGGAATTACTTCTAAGAGTAAAAAGAGGAATGTCATTCATGTTTTCAGAAGTCGAAGTGTTTAACAGCGATGATCTACTTATTGGATATTTTAAGCAAAAATTCTCATTCGGTGGTAAATTTGAAGTGTTAAATTCATCAAACCAATTGATATGTACTCTTACTGGAAATTGGAAAAGTTGGGAATTTAGTTTTTCTAAAGATTCTGTTGAGTTTGCGAAAGTGAGTAAAAAATGGGCTGGTATTGGTAAAGAATTTTTTACAAGTGCGGACAATTATATGCTTCAAGTCTCTGAAAAAATTCCAAATGATAATCCGATACGTCAGTTAATCGTTGCTGCAGTTTTTTGTATTGATTTAGTTCTTAAAGAATAAATTAGAAGTAAATCTAAGCTCATTAAAAAAACCGTATCTTTTATAGACGCTAACCAATCAAAATGAATTCATGCCGTTTAATCATCTGGGACTTGATCTTGCTTTATTACCACTCATCACAAAAAAATATGAAGCACCTTATCCAATTCAAGAATTAGCTATCCCAAAAATAATAAGTGGGAACGATCTTTTAGGGATTGCCAAAACTGGTTCTGGTAAAACAGCCGCTTTTGTTTTACCAGCGTTAATGAAAACTCTATCAAAACCTAGTAAAAACAGGCATATTCATACATTGGTTTTAGTCCCGACTAGAGAACTTGCTGTTCAAGTAACAGAAGTTTTTAATTATTTTGAAAAAGCATTACATGACCCAATAAAAATTCGAGCTGTTTACGGAGGCGTTTCTATTAATCCACAAATGATGGACATGAATAATGTATCAATATTAGTTGCAACTCCAGGTCGACTTTTAGAACTCATTGAACAAAAAGCAGTATTAATTTCGGATTGTACACTCTTAATAATTGACGAAGCTGATAAACTATTAAATCTTGGTTTTCATAATGAAATGAATGCCATTTTTGATTTACTTCCGATTGAAAGACAAACCCTTTTATTTTCGGCAACCTTAAGTAAAGATGTTAGCTTAATTTCCGAAAAAGTCTGTAAAAATCCAGAAATAATTCAAGTTGAGGAAGATAAGCATGTAATAGATTTAATTACACATAGTGTTTATATCGTTGATGAAGAACGCAAAGGACCGTTTCTTCGATATCTGATCAAAACTCACGACTTAAAACAAGTTTTAATTTTTACATCATCAATTCAAAGGGCAGATAGAGTTGCCGATAAATTGCGAAAGAATGGTATTGAAGCAAGTGCAATTCATAGTTCGAAAAGCCAACATGCACGAACTGAAACCTTGCAACACTTTAAAAAAGGAAAAGTAAGGGTTTTAGTGGCTACAGATTTAATTGCTCGTGGAATTGATATCGAATATTTACCTGTGGTAATTAATTATGAATTACCAAGATCGCCAAAAGATTATATTCACAGAATTGGCAGAACGGGTAGGGCAGATAATCCTGGAGAAGCAATAACTATTTTAACTCGAGACGATTTACATCACTTTAATGTTATTTTGAAAAAAATGAATAGAGAAGCGTATTTCCATGATACAAATAAAATTGATTTACACGGTTTTTAACGCTTTAGACTAGATACTAACTTCTCAACTTCTCAATTTTAGAGCATCTCAACTTTTGAATTAAGACAACAACCAAAAGTCAATTTTGTCGGCTTTATTCTCATTCAAAATGAGTTAAATCGTAGATTTTTTTTAAAACTAATTATCAGCGTAGTTGTTATTCAAATCTCTATGGATGACCAATTATGGTAATCAAAAAAGCCTCAAATTGATCAAACTTGAGGCTTTAGATTGTGTATTATTATACTAAATGTAAATTAAATATTGGGTTGTGGTGTTGTTCTTAAATAGGGTTTAACTTCAGTATAACCTTTTGGAAATAAAGAAGCTATGTCTTCATTTTTCACAGCAGGTATAATTACCACATCTTCGCCATTTTTCCAATTTGCTGGAGTTGCAACTTTGTGATTAGCAGTGAGTTGTAAGGAATCAATAACTCTAAGTAGCTCGTCAAAATTTCTTCCTGTTGAAGCAGGGTAGGTGATGGTAAGCTTGATTTTTTTATCTGAACCAATTACAAAAACGGAACGAACGGTTGATTTTTCACTAGCATTTGGATGAATCATATCATACAACTCCGACACTTTTTTGTCTTCATCAGCAATAATAGGAAAGTTTACTGTTGTATGTTGGGTCTCATTTATGTCTTTAATCCACTCATGATGAGATGCTAAACCATCAACACTTAAAGCAACAACTTTTACATTCCGTTTGTCAAATTCAGCTTTGTACTTTGCTACTGTTCCTAGTTCAGTTGTGCAAACTGGAGTGTAATCAGCTGGATGAGAAAATAAAATTCCCCAACTTTCTCCAAGCCAATTATGAAAATCGATTGTTCCTTCAGTGGATTGAGCAGTAAAATTTGGAGCGATATCGCCAAGTCGTAATGTTGACATAGTATTGTTATTATATGTTTTAAGGGTAAATTATATAAAAATAAGCTTATATTAGCTGTTTATTACTCATTGTTTTAAAATGAGTGTTACTTCTTTGAAGTAGAACTTTGGTTGAAAACAGGTTGTTTTAATAAGCTAATCTCAAATTCAATTATTGTTCTAATATAAATAAATACGAGTAATTCTACCAATATTATAGAATAACTTTTGGATTTAACTCAAATTCGGATCTAGACCTTTTATAAAGTTTATTAATTATAAAAAAGATTCCATTTTACAAAAATAATAAAAACAATAACCTATTCGTAAAATTATGTTATTATTTAACATACGTCATTTGGTCATACTTAAGCCCGTCCCAGCATCTCAACTTTAGAACTTAACCTATACAAAAGAACTGCTTATAGCGTAAATAGATATTGGTCAGTGATAGCACTTCGTGGTTTTTCGAAGCATGTCGGGGTACGGGATGACCTTTTTTTGTAAAAACTAGTGAAGTTTGTTTAGAAACGAAGTCAGAAAGTTGAGAATTTAATTGATATTGAGAAATAATGAGTTGAGTCAGATTAAATTGTATTGATTTTTTTTAATGAGTAGAAATTTAATTTAATTTGATTAGCTTAACTAAATAATCTGTTTGCGAAAAGAGTTGTAAAAAAAAATCAAAAGCTTTGAATTACAATGATTTAGGTTTAAGATTTATAGTTTTTCAAATTGAGTGCGCTAAGCAAAAACCATTAAATAGAAATCAATTTTAAAATAGAAAAAAATATCTAAAGGGGACTTGAACTTGGTTTTAATGATGAAATAAAAAAGGTCATTGAAAAAAAGTATTCAATGACCATAAAAGAGTTTTAAAAAAAATGAGTAAAACTAAATTGATTCTTAACTTATTGAAGATTATGAAAAACTTTTTGAACATCTTCATCTTGTTCCAATTTGTCAACTAGTTTTAAAACTTCTTCAGTTTGTTCTTCACTTAAAGAAATTAGTGTTTGTGGAATCCATTCCATTTCTGAGCTTATTGTTTCTATACCCTTGTCTTCCAAACCTTTTTGAAGATTTCCAAATTCATTAAATTCACAATGAAGAACCCAAATTTTATCTCCATTTTCTTCAACTGATTCACCCATATCATCTAAACCAGCGTCAATAAGTTCTAATTCTAATTCATCAGGATTGGTGACATCTTCGAATTTTAATTTGAACACACCTTTTTTAGTGAATTGAAAACTAACACTTCCAGAGTTTCCTAAATTCCCACCTAATTTTGAGAAAGCAGGTCTTAAATTCCCTACTGTTCTTGTTGGATTATCGGTTGCTGCTTCTACTAAAATTGGAACTCCATGAGGTCCATAACCCTCGTATAAAATTTCTGAATAATCTTCCATATCTTTGCCCATTGCTCTTTTAATTGCAGCGTCAATGCGATCTTTAGGCATATTTACACTTTTTGCATTTTGTATTGCACGTCGAAGCGTTGCATTGCCTGCAGGATCAGGACCGCCAGATTTAACTGCAATTACGATTTCTTTACCAACGCGTGTAAATGCTTTTGCCATCTTGTCCCAACGTGCAAACATTGTGGCTTTTCTAGTTTCAAATATGCGGCCCATGATTTTTCTTTGTGCTTAAATTGATTATTTAATGGCTCAAAGATAAGTATAAATGGAAAAACAAGTTTAAATGGAATTGTTATAAAAATGTAGAAAATTGTTGCAATTCATTGAATTGTAGGTGATTATAGTTTTAAACTTCCCAATTCAATTGCAAAAATAAGTAGAGAATCAGTTTTGTAAGGTTAGCACACTTTTCAAAAAAAAGTGTTTTTTATCAAAATAAATGTCATTCAGCTAATACTAGTTATCGTCTTGTGAAGCTCTTTTGGATTTACTAAAAGTACTTGAGTTAATTCATTAAGTTTTTTTACTTTAAATGAGAAATCATTTTTTAAATATGAACGAATAATGGGCATTCTCTGTAAAATCTCATCAATTGAATCTGGCAGAATTTCATTTAATGTTTCTTTAATTCGTTTTGCAATTGTTGGCGATTTTCCATTCGTTGATATGGCAATTTTCAAATCACCTTTTTTAACTATTGATGATAAATAAAAGTCACACATTTGAGGAGTATCCACAACGTTTACTAAGAGTTTGAGAGAAGAACCATCCACTTTTACCTGTTGATTTATTGAAACATCATCAGTACAGGCTATAACGAGTTGCTTTCCATTTAAATCCTCTTTTTGATATTCTTTTTTGATTATAGTGACTTTTTCAAATTTAGCTGCCAGTTTTACCACATCATCGTTTATTATTTTTCCAATTATTGTAATTGAGGTATGTGGCGAATTAGTTAAAATAGATTCCATTTTTTCCAAACAAACGTTTCCTGCACCAATTATGATGACTTGGAGAGTTTCTATTTTCAAAAAGATGGGGTAAAGATGGTTTCCTGACATACGTTGGTACTATTTAATTAGGCATGAAAATTTAGTCCTTGGGTCGTGGCTTTAACATAGTTCATTCGAATGGTAAAATCTCCAAAATACTCTTGTGGTAATCGCTTAGTAGCGTAATCTTTAAAAATCGGTCGTAAGGTAGCTATTATTTGATCTTCATCTAGAAGTTCTTTATATAATTTATTCAGTCGATCACCACTGTGTGAAGCTCCTAAATAGAGATTGTATTTTCCTAATGAACGTCCAACAAGTCCAATTTCACCTAAATAAGGTCTTGCACAACCATTGGGACAACCAGTCATTCGAATAATAATTGGTTCTTTTTCTAATTCGAATTCTTTTAAAATCAAATCAATTTTGTCAATCAGTTTTGGTAAATACCGTTCAGCTTCAGCAAAAGCTAGAGAACAGGTATTTAAAGCAACACAGGCTAATGAGTTTAAGCGTAAACCTGAAATTGAACTAAAATCTGTTACAATTTTATACTTTTGCAAAATTCCAATAATACTATTTTTTTGAGAAGAGGAAATTTTTGTAATAATGATATTTTGATTGCCAGTTAGTCTAAAATCGCCGTCATGTATCTCTGCGATTTCACGAAGTGCAGTTTTTAATAACTTATTTTCTGAATCTTTAACTCTACCACCTTCAACAAAAAGTGTAAAATTAACTGTTCCATCAAAATTAGTAGTCCACCCAAATTCATCGCCATTTGATTCAAAATGAAATGGTTTTTCTTTTTCAATTGCATAGTTACAGCGATGTTTTAATTCTGCAAGAAAAACATCTAACCCAAATTTATCAATCGTGTATTTTAACCTTGAAAATTTACGATCTTCACGATTTCCCCAATCACGTTGAATCGTTACTATTTTTTCACAAATATCAATTACATACTCTTTTTTCACAAATCCTAAAGAATCTCCAAGTCTTGGATAGGTTTTGTCCATTCCAAAAGTCATTCCTAAACCGCCACCAATCATGATATTGTAACCGATTAGGTTCTCATTTTCACTAATTGCAATTAAACCAATATCATTTGCAAATAAATCAATATCATTATTTGGTGGAATTGCAAGCGCAATTTTAAATTTTCTTGGTAAGTATAATCTTGAATAAATCGGTTCACTATCTTCAATTTTACCTTTATTTATCAAGGGTGAATTGGAGTCATTTTCTTGATCTTGAAGCCATACTTCCCAGTAAGCTGAGGTCTTTGGAGTTAAATGAGCCGATATTGCTTGCGCATCCAAAAGAATTTGATCATGTATCATAGATTGATAGGGATTGGGATTACACATTACATTTCTATTTACATCACCACAACCGGCAATACTATCTAAAAGAACTTCATTAAAACCTGCTATCGTTTTCTTTAAATTTATTTTTGTAATCCCGTGTAATTGAATCGCTTGCCGGGTTGTTATTTTTAGCGTATTACTACCGTACTTATAAGAAAGATTGTCAAGTTTTATCCATTGCTTTGGTGCTATAACTCCGCCTGCAAGTCGAATCCTAATCATAAAAGAATAAAGAGGCTCGAGTTTTTGAAGCTTGCGCTCACTTTCTAAATCACGATCAGTTTGTTGATAAGAACCATGGAACTTAATGACTTGAGTGTCATCATTGTGCACAGAGCCCGTAATTTCATGTTGTAAGCTTTCTTGTAAATAACCTCTTAAATAATCACTTCTATCTTTAATGTGTTCAACTTCAGAGTGATTTGAGTTTGGTTTCAGCATGATTGAGTTTATTAATTTTTGACGTTCATTTAATATATATCTTCGATATATCTACGCAATATTTTAAGATTGCTGATGTAGTTTTTTGCTTCTGAATGACTTTTTCTTCCTTCAGAAACAATGATTTCTAGAAGTGTAGCTTCTACATCTTTAGCCATTTTATTTTTATCGCCACAGACATAAATTTGAGCACCCGATTCAATCCAATGGAATAATTCAGCTTTATGTTCTAGTAACTTATATTGAACATAAATTTTTTCTTCTTGATCGCGAGACCATGCTGTGCTAATCTTAGTAATCGATTTGTTTTTAATGAATCGTTGCCATTCTGTTTGATAAAGAAAATCTGTAGTAAAATGGGGATTGCCAAAAAACAGCCAAGTTGAATTGCCTTTTTTGTTTTCTTCGAGTTCATGTGCAAAAGCTCTAAAAGGAGCAATTCCGGTCCCTGCACCAATGAAAATCAACGGAGTTTCTGCATTTTCGGGAAGTTTGAAATATTCGTTTTCTTCAACAAAAATGCGCACCTTGTCGCCAATTTCAATAGAATCGGCAAGCCATGTCGATGTAGTTCCTAAGCGATATCGATCATTAGAATGGTATCTTACGGCTCCAATTAAAACATGTAATTCATCTTCTGTTGAAAGCAAGCTCGAAGCAATAGAATACATTCTAGCTTGAATAGGGCGGAGTACACCTGTTAATTCTGAAGCTGTCCACTCAGACGGGAATTCTTTTAAAACATCATTTATATCACGACCATAAATATAGGATTTTAGTTGTTTCGGATTATTTAAAATTGAAAATAATACTTCGCTACAAGTTTTCTTTTGAACGTAGTTCAAAAAGTTTTTATCAATTAGGCTTAATTCTAATTGCGAACTTAGCACTTTGTAAAAGGGCAGAAGGTCGTTATTCCATTCTACAGGAGTTTGCCCATCAATTTGAGTACATTCTAAAACTAAATTAACGAGATTAGGATTATTTACAGGATAAATGCCAATAGAATCACCTGGTTTGTAGTTCAATCCAGAATTATTCAGTGCTAACTCAATATGCCATGTTTCTTTCTCTGATCCACGGCCATTTAATTGAATTTTCTCAATGACTGCTGCTTCAAAAGGGTGTTTACGATTGTAAATTAGTTTTCGAGAAGTACTACTTATAGTATTTTTTGGGATGGCTATAGTAGAGTCTTTAAGATAGTTTTGTGTTAGTTTATTCTTAATGAGTTCAATATGATTTTTTGCATCATTTTCGAAATCAACATCTACATCTAAGCGTTCACAAATTCGTTTCGCACCTAATTTTTCTAATTGCTTATCAAAATCAATTCCTGTTTTGCAAAATAGAGGATAACTTCTGTCACCAAGTGCAATAATACTATAATTGAGGTGGTCTAATTGCGGACATCTGTTAGAAAAGACAAAGTTATAAAGCGATTCAGCTGAAGCTGGAGGTTCACCATCGCCGTAGGTACTAACCGCAATAAATAGAAGTTTTTGTTGAGTTAGCTTTTGGGGTTGATATTCATTCATATCAATTAATGAGCATTTAAAGCCCAAAGAGCTAACACTTTCTTCGATTAAACGAGCAACTTTATTAGAGTTACCAGTTTGTGTTCCATATAAAATAACTACATCTGGAAGACTTTGTATCGTAAGATTGCTAGAATTGGTCTGGGTTGATTTTCTAGAAAGTGCGAATAGATAACCACTGAGCCAAAGTTGTTCTTCCTTGCTTAGTTTATTTTCTAAGTTTTCAAGCAATGCTGAATTATTAATAAGTGGTAGAAGGGTATCATTTATCATAGTTCAAAAGCCTTATATCGATTCGAATTATTAATACTAATGTCTAGTGGTTGAATAAGGGAAAAGAGTACATTCTCGTTTATAGTTCTTTCAACAGTAGATTCGGCTAAGCGAACGACTTCTCCAAATACAAGAATAGCTGGGCTACCTAGACCTTTATTTTTTGTAAGATTGTAGATATTTTCAGCTGTACCAATTACAATTTTCTGATTAGGTAGGCTTCCATTTTGAATTACAGCAGCTGGAAGTTCGCTCTTTCCTGCATTTTGATAAATTTCTGCAATAGATTTTAATTTTGATAATCCCATCAAAATAACAGCAGTCGTATTCGCATTCGCTGCGGTATAAATTTCATCTGATAAATTTCCATTAGAACAGGTAGCTGTTAAGACCCAAAAACCTCGGCTTAAATCTCTATGTGTAACAGGTATGCCTGCACATCCAACCGCTCCAACTGCGCTACTTATGCCTGGGATATAGAACGTTTTTAAACCATGCCTTTTTGCATATTCAAGTTCCTCAAATCCTCTTCCAAAAACAAACGGGTCACCACCTTTAAGTCTTACTATCTTTAAATAAGTTTTACTTAATTCAATAATTTTTGAATTTATAGCATCTTGTGTAAAAGGTTTAAATCCTTTTCTTTTTCCAACAAATATATTTAAAGAACTAGTAGCGTAGTTGAGAAGTGTTTCATTGACTAAAGAATCAAATAAAACTACGTTTGCTTCTTGCAATGCATTGATTGCTTTTAACGTTATTAGTTCAGGGTCGCCAGGTCCGGCACCAATAAGTGTTAAGGTACTCATTTCACAATCCTTAAATAAAATACTTTAATAGACTTTTGTCATTACTGTTCTTTAACAGTAGAATGTAAACCACATTCTTTCGAACTGTGATTTTCCCACCACCATCGTCCAGCTCTAAAGTCTTCATCTGAAGCAATTGCACGTGTACAAGGAGCGCAACCAATGCTTACAAATCCCTTATTGTGCAAAGGGTTAAAAGGAATCTCATGTTTTAGGGCGTATTGTTTTACATCATCAAAAGTCCAATGAAAAAGAGGATGAATCTTAATTAAATCATAAGTGGAATCATATTCAATAGGTTTCATTTTTGATCTATTTAAAGATTGATCTGCTCTAATTCCTGTAATCCATATTTTCTGCCCTTTTAAAGCCCTTCGCAAAGGTTCAACTTTACGGATTCCACAACATTCTTTTCTGTTCGCTACTGATTCGTAAAAACTACTCGGTCCTTTTTTAGATAAAAGTTCACTCACTTTATCAAAATCTGGAGTATAGCTTTTAATTTCAATGCCATATTGAATTAAGGTTTTTGCCCAAGTTGAATAGGTCTGTTGAAATTGCCTGCCAGTATCTAAAGTAAACAGTAAAATTGGCAGTTGTTCACTTGCAATTATATGAGTAATAACTTGGTCTTCTAGACCAAAACTTGTCGAAAAACTTGTGTGTTTGGGAAACAAATTACTTATCTGTTTTAGTAAATCAGATAATGATTTGTTCTCAAATTGAAGTTCTTGTGTTAGTGATTGAATATCCAAAGTGTAATGATTAAAGGGTGAACGGTTGAATTTAATTATTCAAAAAAAAAGCCCAGAACATATTCGGGCTTTATCATAGTAATCATCGTTAGTAAATTGATTGATACAATACTGCCCTAGCTTGTTTTACAACAACACATTTGCATCAATAGGAGAGAAGTAAGATTAGTTATAAGTAAATTCATAGAAGACTATTATTTCTATAAAGATAGAAGAATATAAATATGCTTGTCAAGTATAATTTATAAATTCTATAAAAAAAGTAGAATATTAGTCATAATCTATTATTATTAAACTATTTAGCTTCATTCATTGAGTTATTTTCTGCATAGTTATGGTCAAACAACGCCAAAAATTTGGAATTTAAAATTAATTTCATCAAATAAACTTACTTCGAATTGTTCCTTTACAAAAAAAATGGAGATTTTAATGGCGATGAAAGTGATATTAAATCATTTGATCAAATTGTGTTCAGTGAAAATCAACTCTAACCAAATTTAATTTCTTTAGAGGATTAGGAGTGTTTTTGCCTTTTTGGGGATTTGATTTTTTGTAATAAAGACACAATTATTGAATCAGTTTCTAAAAAAATAAAATAGGCGATTTATATATTTTCATGCTTTTTGAAAAGATTGATATCTTCAGATTCACCCGAAAATGATAGCTGCTTGTTGTTAAAACTCAAATTCGGACTTAGACCCTTTGTAAAGGGTATTGATTTATATTAAGGTAAAATTTTGCAAAAAAAACAATATCCCAATGGCAACCTATTGTTCTTTTTTTATTTACGTTATTTCGTCTCTCTGGACTCCGACCAATCTTCTCAGTCTTAGAACTTAACCTATACAATAAAAGTGCTTTTGGCGTATTAAGATTTTGACCAAGATAGCACTTCTTGGTTCTTCGAATCGTTTCGGGAAAGAAGCTGACTTTTTTTTGCAAAAACTAGTAAGTTTGTTTAGAAACGAAGACCGAAAGCTGAGGTTGAAATAAATATTTTAAGATAAAGTTAAACAAAATTTAATTTTAATAAGTCTATAAGTGAAAAAACTAGTATGACACATTTATAAATCTTACAACATTCGTGAAATCAAATAATGTTTATTGCCCTGTTTCAACTTGATTTTGTTTAACTTATTTGAAATGAAAAACTTTTAAAAAATTATAAATGTATTTAAAACAAGTAAATATAGATAATAGATATGGTTTAAAAGAATCTACTTTAAAATTCTGATTGGCGGTTTCTAGTCCTTCAAGTTGCAATAAAACACTGCCTATATTACTTAAACTACATTTCATAATTGCACATTCTATTTATTAGAGGATTTGAAAATAGCTGTTATGTTTATCCCAAAAATCGCAGCATTTGTAATTATAATAGGATATGACCACCCTAATAAAATGCCATAAATCACGAAAGTAAAACAACCAATTGTGTTAATTGCTCTTAATTTCTTAATGTCTTTCATCAAAAAAGAGATGAGTACTAAAACAGAGGCTAAATAACCGACCCAGTCGGTGAGAGTAATTGTATGTATAAATTCCATTCCAATAGATTAAATGAACAGAAATATAAGAATATAATGAGGTAATTTTCTCAAATTCGAGCATCTATAAATGATTGATTCATCTCTTATTATAGAAATTGCCAGTTATCTCGAATTCGTTTTTTAATAGGTTTTGTTTTTAGGTTAAAATTCGAAAGAAGTGATTTAATGCTGATTTTTACACAAATAGTTGAAGATTAAATTCGAGCAATTCTTTAATCTGTGCTAGGGTTAAGTTTTATCACAATAATTTTAATCAAAAATATAAATAAGCACTGGAGAATCTGCCTTGCTCATTTATGCCTTCTTTAATGAAAGCTCAAAAAAAGCCCAAGTTTGGCAGGGATGCTGGGTCAAACTCTGAATCACGAAATTTAATTTTATCTAGTTTATCGTAGTTTTCTTAAGCTACACATGGGTTAGTAATATCTTGGTTGATAAACTTGTCTAGTTGTTTGATAGTATAGCAAATGAGCCTTCATAAGAGAGTCGATTTTTTGGTTTTCACCTTTCTAAATCCTACAAATAACAGAATATTTTTATATAAACTACTTTTTGGAATAAGCTCAGAATATTATAGTTACTGAAATTCGGACTTAGACCCATTGTAAAGATTATTAATTTTTTTAAAAGTTTCAATTTTGAGTCCACTCCAAAAAGTCAATTCTTTAGGTTTATACCCTTCCAAATACTACGAATTCGACGAATAGTTTGCTAAAAACTATTTTTCGGAGTACGCTCAATTTTATAAAAAAAACAAAAATAATAATATAGATGCAAACTATTGTTAATATTATATATAACTTATTTCGTCGGCTCCGAGCTAGCATTTCAGCCATTGAACTTAACCAATACAAAAGAAGTGCAAATGGCATAAAAAAAGAGTTGACCAAGATAGCACTTCGTGGTTCTACGAATCGTGTCGGGGTACGGGATGACCTTTTTTTGCAAAAAACAGTGAAGTTTGTTTATAAACGAAGTCCAATAGTTGAGATATTAAATTGATTAAGAAGTCATTTCAACATACTAAACCAACCTGAGATAAGTCCTTTTATTAAATCCGAATTCTTAACAGGTGATTTGCACAAAATAAGTAACTGACCAAAAATACTCCAATGGAAAGCAGGAACGCTGAATCGATTTGAAGCATAGTTTTTCATGACATAGAAACGGTTAATAACACTCATTTTTTTGAATGAAATCTTGTCTAGGCGATTTGTTGTTGACTTAAGATGAATACCAAAAGCTTTTGGAACGACAAAAATTGAATCTTTAGGAAGTTGTAAGCAAAAAGCTAAATCTTCATCTTGAGCATAACCTTTCAACGATTCATCAAATTTAAATCTTGAAAAAATAGAATAATCAAAAGACATAGAGCAGCCAGATAAAAAAAGCGAAGTATAAGGGAAGAAAGAGTGTAGGATAGCTTGTGATTCTGTTGTTCGCCCGGAAGATAAAACAATACCAGGTTGATTAGAATTTAAACCAAAAATGAAATGAAATAGAGTAGATTTATTTTTTTTTGAGATAGGTAATATTCTTCCACCAGCTCCTAAGACTTTATTTTTATTCAGAAGTAAAAATTGTGATAAATGATGAAAGTAGTTTTTATTTGGTAAAAAATCATCATCAATAAAATGAACTATTTTACAGCTGTTTGGGAGAAGGGAGATTCCTAGATTTCTTTGAAACGGAATAGATGCAATTTCAGTTGAAGAAATAAGTAACGTTGAGTTTAAATGAGAAAAAAGTTTTGTAATAGTTAATTTTTCATGTAAATCCGATCCATCAATTAGTACAATATATTCAGGAATAAAGCTACATAAATAAAGAGAAGTGGCTACGTTTTTAAGTTCGTATAATCTATTTTTTGTACAAATGATTAAAGCTTCATTGTAGAGAATTTCAGGACTTTTTGTAGTCATCAATTAAGCGAGTGTAATAATTTATTGTTCGTTGAGCAATTCTATTTGGGGCATTAATTCGCTTAATCGTTTGTTGCGCTTTTAATCCAATTGCAATTTTGTCAGAAACAGGTAAATTTAAAATACTTTCAATTTGTGCTGTAAGATGTTCTACTGATCCTGTTTTAAAAACCCAGCCATTTTCTTCGTCAAAAACCAATTCAGACATTCCTCCAGAATCAGAAACTAAAGTTGGAGCAGCAAATCCCATACTTTCAATACAGGTATAAGGATAATTTTCGAAAGGCTGTGATGGTAAAATAACAAGGGCTGCATTTTGATACAACCACGCTAGTTGTTCTCTGTTTTGCTCGCCAATAAATTGAATAGAAGGAATGGATAAATGTTCAATTAAAGCTTCAAATTCAGGACTATGATTGGTTTTTTTTCCTGCAAAAACTAAAGAATAATCTTTTTTTACCTGAGTGTTGTTCCATGCATTAAGTAATGTTTGAATGCCTTTTCTCCTTTCAATTCGACCAGTGAATAAAACAAATGGTCTTTTTACATTTACCAATTCGGGTTCAATTAGAACTTCTTGTTGAACAGGATAAGGGTATGGGTTTGTAAAAAAATCATTTAAACTACGCCCTGTTTTTGCTGCAAGGAGTCTGGAAAGACGATGAGAGGGTGATAATAAGCCAAATGCTTGTTTAATGGATTCAATTTCCATTTTATATCGTTTCTTATTTTTTTTGTTGGCTTTTGCATCTTCTCCTTCGTTCATTTCATCTGCAATAAAAGATGGAGTATGGCAAGTTACATTGATAGGGTTTGTAATGGTTTTATCTTTTAAGAAGAAATAAGCGCTCCCTAAATAATCGGTACAGTCTATTACATCTACTTTTAAACCTTTTTTTTGTAGTTCTTTGAAATAAACCCAAGCATTGTGTGCAAACCAATAGGATTTATCAGGAATTACTTTATGTATCAATTTTTTTAAATTTCCTGAAATAGGTTCGGTTCCTGGTATTCTATGGATATGAATGAAATCAGCAATTTGTTTGGATTCTTCGGTCTTATTGTGAACACTTTGGCAAATTACGTGAACAGTAACGCCTTCTTTTGCAAGAGCCTGAGCCATAAACCAACCATAAGTACTTATTCCACCCCAATGTGTATCATTAGGAAATTGATTTTGAATGAGAACAACGTTTAAAGGTAATACAGGCATGCCTAAATGTACAGAATTCTTCACAGATACATTAGAAATACACTGCTGACAATTAAACTTGCTGAAAATTCAGTAAACACAAAAGAAAACTTTTTTTCATAAATATATATCCCTTCAAAAAGAACTAAAAGCGTTGAAATTAAACTTATACTTAACACTAATAGGTTAAAGTCATTATAAAAAAAGAGAATAAATAATAGGGTAACAAGAGTTAACACGGTTTGCCTAATTAAGACAAATGTATTTTTTAAAGTACTTTTTAATAAAGTTTCATGCCAACCTGAAAGTAAACTACTCCAAGCCCAAAGAATGAAAACAGGTAATAAATTAATTAAATCTGCCCAAGTTTCTAACCAAAATTCACTTAATATAACGTTAAACAGCCAAAACATAATGACAAGAAAAAAGGCCGAAGAAAAGATGGTTAGAATAAAATGTTTTTTTTCGATAATTAACGACTTAGTAGCTAATTGAGGAACTATTAATGGTTGAACTATAGCTTGAATAAAGTTTGAAGCATGATGGGGGAAAGCATAACCTCGATTATATAATCCCACGATATAAGAATTAGTCAACCATCCTAATAATAGAGTGTCGCCCTTTGTTCTAAATTGAGTAAGCAAATCATTTAAACCAAGTAATAAAGATGGTTTTAAATGCTCTTTCAAATAGGAAATATCCCATTGGAATTCAATTGGAGCTTTGTATAAAACTAGAAGATTATGAATAACATAGGGCAATATAAACGATACGCTAAGCGCCCAATGTAATTCCCCAAACCATAATAATAAAAAAGAAAAGGGTTGAATAAAAAGATGAGTTAAAGCATCTGCAAATGCTAAATAAGAAATAGACTTATTCCAATACAACCAAATGTAAGACGTTGTGCCAGTTGCAACTAATGGTGTAATTAATGCAAATTCTAGAAGCCATTGTGCCTGATCGTGAGTTAAATCAGATTCAATAAAACTGAGAAAATACAAGATGAAGCTAACAAGCACTCCCAACAAAAAATGCACACATTTTTGGCTTTCTAAGTCAACCTTAAATGGTAATTGTAAAGCTCTTTGCTTAAAACCTGGATCCAATATAGTCCAACTTGCAGTTGCAAAAAAACTTATTAGAATAAACGAGCCAAATAAATCGGGGTTAATAAACACCCCGAAAATAATTGCCATAATCAAACGAATTATCCAAATTGCATAATGTCTAAGAAATTGAGTGGAAAGGAGTGATGATATGTTCAATTGGCAAAAATTAATTCATGTAAAAGGTAATCATTTTAATAAATCTGATTGGTGATTGAAACTAATAAATAGAAAACGATTAAATAATTAGCATGATGCATGATTTTTTGAAGCTTAGATTGAAAACAAATTTAAATAGATGTGGCGAGTAAAACTTACATTCCCAAAGTTGAAAATTCATTTGATGAGCGTACTCCGAAAAGTGGTTGCTAGCAATATCTTCGTCGAATTCTAAGGATTTGGAATGGTGTAAACCGAAAGAATCGATTTTTTGGAGTACGCTCAATTATAAATAGTGTAGATCAATACTTTCGAAAGAAGCTTCGCTATGGTTATATAGAGTTTTAATATCAAAAAAAGTATCTCCCTTTCTTGTATCTGATTGCCTAATTCATTATTGTAAGACACATGTAGGTGTTGAAACTATTAAATGATATATCATGGTTAAAATTGTCGTTGCAGACGATTCCAATTTAATTCGTATGAAGCTTAAAAAGCATCTTAATGATGTTTATGAAGTTATAGAAGCTCATAATGGAAGAGATGCTTTAGTTAAAATTAAAATTGAAAAACCAGATATAGTTCTTTCTGATTTATTAATGCCTGAAATGGATGGTTTTGAGTTATTGAAAAGAATACAGGAGGATAATATTCCTATACCTGTGGTAATATTAACAGCTGATATCCAATTTGAGACCAGTCAAAAATGTCTTGAACTTGGAGCGTTTAAAGTTTTAAACAAACCTCCAAATAAAGAAGAATTGCTCAAAACACTTGAAGAGGCTTTATTGTCTAAGGAGAATGTGTAATGTTATTAAGTGATGAGCAATTAGATGCATTAACCGAAATTATAAATATTGGCGTTGGAAAAGCAGCAAATACACTCAATGAATTAACTGAATCTCATATTTTACTACGTGTTCCTAATATTCAACTCTACGAAATAAACGAAATTGAAAGAGTTCAGGTTCGATATGGCATTGACAATGTTGCAGCTGTTATTCAAGGTTTTCATGGAAAATATGATGGAAGAGCTGCTTTAATATTTCCACCTGAATCAGCTCTAGATTTAGTGACCGGAGTTACAGGTGAAGTGCCAGAAGATGATGATTTAGACGCTATCCAAGCAGGAACCTTATCAGAAATAGGGAATATTGTAATTAATGCACTAATCGGCACCATTGCGAATCTTTTAGATGATCACTTAGATTTTGAGCTTTCTGAATACATGCTCGATTCTATTCCTAATCTTTTCATAAAAGAGAAAATTCAAAATCCAAATTCATTAATGTTGATTTCAGAAGTGCAATTTATCATTGAAAAAATGAATATTAATGGGCATATAATTTTAACATTCGATATTGATAGCTTAGAAACTCTATTTTATCTCATAAACGATAAGTTTTTCTGACAGTCATTAAATAACAAATTATGTGCTTTTCAGGCTGTTTTAACTTTTTTTTTTCTTGTCTATTAATTTTTTGGCAACCAGCAACTCAACAAAATAATAGTATAGACTCCGTAATAGCATCTGAAATTGTTGACTGGATGGTTCAGAAATCTAACACCTTGAACATGAATAGTAAATTTAAGATTACATCTTATGATGCAGAATTCACGTATTTCCTAGAAGAAAACTTTATTCATAAAAATGGTCGTTTAGTTGAACAGGCAGATTCTTTAGCTTTTCTATTTAATGTGGAAACAAAAGGGGAGTTTTCAAGAAATGGTAATAAATTACTTTTAGATGGAGTTGCTTTAATTAAACTAATAAAATCGAATCAAATTCTTGAAACTAAACGACTTCATATAAATAAAGTGATTGAGGATTCTTATGATTTAAAAAGTATATTTTGGCTTGAAAAAAAAGCTACAAAAAAAGAAAATGCCGTTAGCAAATGGGTAGAACCTAGCTTAATACTTTCAGCCATGCTTTTATCAGTGTATTTACTCTTTTCAGTAAGATCGTAATGCGGAAAGTTTTAGTATTAATCTCTTTAAGTGTTATCATTGCAACTTGTGCTAATCTAGTTATGCCAAGTGGTGGACCAGCAGATACAAGTGCTCCTATTATCGTTAAAACCGAACCAGAAACAGGCACATTAAATTTTTCAGGTAAAGAACTTCGTTTTTATTTTGATGAATATGTTCAACAAGTTACTTTTAAACAAGCATTCAGTATTGAACCAGATTTGGGAATTCAATATGATATTAGTTTTAAAGGGATGTCAGTAATTGTTACGTTAAAAGGGGATTTGCCTGTAAACTCAACGTTTATTGCTGAATTAGGAACTACTGTCTCAGATTTTAAATCGAATAAGTTGAAAAGTCCGTTTAGTTTGGCTATTTCAACTGGTGAAATGATGAATAAAGGGGCATTGAAAATAAAGTATTTAAATGCATTAAACGGAGAAAAAGTGGAAAACTCAACATTAATGTTATTTAAAGAGCATCAAAAATTTTCAGAAAAAAGTTTTTACTCTGGTAAACCTGATTCATCAGGAATGATTCGTTTTTCATATTTACCAGAGGGAAGATTTAAAATCATTGCTATTGATGATTTAAACAGAAATAGAAGTAAAGAAGATTTCGAATGGGCTCAACCAATTTATTCAGAATATATTGATGTAGAACAAGATACAAGTATTGAACTAAAAACTGTTTATTATTCAAAACCAGATACCTTAATGCCAGAAATTTTAGGAATAGGGGTGTTTTCATCCAACCGAATACGATTGCGTTTTTCTGAAGATGTGTTTCTCAGAACTGATTCTACTCTATCGATTGTATCAGTTTTTGACACTACAAAGTTTAGAATCTTCTACAATGAAAAAGATGATTTTTCTGTATACTGGGCAGGTTCAAGACAAGAATTTACTTCATCAACAGAAGTGATAGCTCAATTGCCGACTTTTGTTGATGGTTACAGAAATCCACTCAAAGAAAATTCATTTAGATTTACATCGGAAGTCTTATCAGATACAAGTCAACTTAGAATTATAAAACTTGAACCGCAAAAGTTGATGAACGAGACGGATACCTTACGTGTTTATTATAATGGGTTTATAAATCAGAGTATAATTGACTCTTTAGAAGTAATTGCCCAACAAAGTAAAACAAAAGGGTATGCCTTTTCAAAAATTGAAGATCATATTTTAATGATTTATCCAGAAAAAAAATGGGATCCCTTGCTTTCATATCAATTTAGATTATTTAACCCAGCGACCGCAAATTATCTTACACATGCTCCCAAAATCTTGAGTTATGATGAATTATCGAGTATTGAATTGCTTAGATCCGATAGTTTGACATATAGTCAGACTTACCAATGGATTATTGAGCTAATTGGTGAATCCTATTATAAAAGGATCCATAGTTCAGAAAAAATGGTTCTTATTGAAAATATTGGGGATCAGCGTTTATTGGTAAGAGCTTTCGATGATTTAAATGGAAATGATTCTTGGGATAGTGGGAAAATTGAACCATTTGAAAAACCAGAACCATTTTTTGTAGAAAAGAATGTAAATCTCCCAAAAAAGATGACTGCAACTTTAAGTATTGATTTTTAAGTACTTAAATATGATTACATTACAAGATAATTACGAATTTTTAAAAAAAAATATTAAGACAAAATAATCAGATTATTTGCTTTTTTTAAGGTAAACGCTCAAATTGAAATTTGTTATTGATTAAAGAGGCCTTAACTTATTAACTTTCTCGCAAAGCTTTTTTTTGTTGAAACATGTCGTAGATCATCCAAGCAACAGTAAAGGGTGGAAATATAACTCCAATTATTAATTTCAACGTCTTTGTTCTTTTGGGTGGAAGAATCATAATTCCAGCCATTCCGGCTAACCAAAAAATAATTATAAATAAGCCAAACCAAAGGATTAGTAGGCTTCCCCAAAAATTAAAATGTTCATAGAGCCAGTCCAGCATAATAAATCAATTAAGAGCTTAAAAAATCAGTAACTTTACGTAAAATTAGTCAAATACTTTTTCAAAATCAGCATTAATGAAAAGAAAATTACCAACGGTAGCAATTGTCGGTCGCCCAAATGTCGGAAAATCAACCTTATTTAATCGTTTAACAGGAGAAAGAAAAGCGATTGTCGATAATCAATCGGGAGTAACAAGAGACCGTCACTATGGTGAAAGTAATTGGAATGGAAGAGAATTTGTAGTAATTGATACAGGTGGATATGTTCCTGATGATCTTGATTCAATAGTTAAAGGTATTAGAGATCAAGTTCATCTAGCGCTGAATGAAGCAGATGTAATATTATTAGTTGTTGATGTAGAAATTGGAATTACAGATTTAGATAGATCTGTTTCAATAATTTTAAAAAATCAAACAAAACCTGTAATTGTTGTTTCAAATAAAGCAGACAATGATCATAAAACATGGCAAGCAGCAGAATTTTATGGTTTAGGATTCGAAAAAAATTATGCTGTATCCGCAATTTCTGGAATGGGAACAGGTGACTTTTTAGATGATTTAGTATCTGTATTGCCAGATGATATTATAATTAGTGAAGAAGATGAGTCGAAATATCCACGCTTAGCAGTAATAGGTCGTCCAAATGTTGGAAAATCAAGTTTTGTAAATAGTTTGTTAAAATTAGAACGGAGCATTGTAAGTGATGTAGCTGGTACAACAAGAGATTCTATAAATTCATTCTTTGAATACGAAGGTCAAATTTATGAACTTGTCGATACTGCGGGTTTACGCAAAAGAACAAAAGTAAATGAGTCTATTGAATTTTACAGTACACTAAGAACTCAGAAGGCAATTAGAGAATGTGATATTGCTATATTGATGATTGATGCTGTTCAAGGCTTAGAAGCGCAAGATATTAGAGTATTAAGAGAAGCTGAAAAGTTTAATAAAGGTATCGTTTTAGTAGTAAATAAGTGGGATTTAGTCGAAAAAGAGACCAATACACTAAAAAACTATATTGATGAAATCTATAAAAAGATTGCAACATTGAATTATATACCAGTAGTTTCCTCATCGGCCTTAACTGGACAAAGAGTACTAAAAGTTATCGAAGCGGCACAAGAGGTAGTTGAAGAACGTAAAAAAGTAATTTCAACTTCTAAAGTGAACAAGTTTATCGAAAAAATATTACGCGAAAGACCTTTACCACTACACAATCGCTACCCATTAACAATAAAATATGGTACACAGGTAAAAGCGAATCCCCCGGTGTTTAGTTTCTTTATGAATAAACCAAAAGAGCTACCACCAAACTACAGAAGGTACATGGAATCGAAGATCCGAGAAGAATTTGGCTTTCGTGGAGTTCCAATTACGATGGTATTTAAAGAAAAATAACGAAAATGTGTGCTTTTCTTTGCTCTAATGCACTTTTCGGGTTATTTTTGTACACTTTCTAATAACGTTTCATTTTAAAACCAATTCACATGGCTCAGGATTTAGAAAAACCGGTTCTTAACGCACAAAACGAAGATTTCAGTAATGAACGAAAATTGACGTTCATGGAAAATTTATATCTCCCTGAAATTTTAAAAGGCATGGCTTATTCATTCAAGCAAATGTTTGAGCCAACCGTAACAGTTCAGTATCCAGAAGTAAAATGGGATCCACCAGCAATTTTTAGAGGAAGACCGGTATTAGTTAAAGACAATGGTAAAGAACGTTGTGTTGCTTGCGGTTTGTGCGCACGTGCCTGTCCCCCTTTAGCAATATCCATGCAAGCTTCAGAAACAGACGATCCCAAAGAGCGCTTCCCAGATTTTTTTGAGATTAACATGCTCCGATGTATTTATTGTGGGTTTTGTGAGGAAGTTTGTCCTGAAGAAGCTATTGTTATGAGTAAAGATTACGATATCGTATTCGAATCTCGCGAAGATGCAATTTATGGCAAAGACAGATTACTAGTACCAAAAGAAGACCTTAAAGAACGGTTAGATTTTCTACGTGCTTATAAAAATGAACAATTTGGTAAATTTTACGATTTTCAAGAAGAAAATAATATTCATTCGGTTCGTAATAGAGATGAAAATTGGGAAACAAGTTTATCTTTAGTTTCATTAATTGAGGCAAAAGAAGCACAAAAAAAATTGAAAAATTGAAATTCGGGCTAAAGTTTATTTAGCCTGATTTTTGCTATTACAAAATTAAAAGATTTTTGATTGATGGAATTCAATAAAACACAGATTGATCAACTTACAGAAGATGTAAGTTATCTTCAAGATGAAGTTGAAGCCTTAAAATATGTAATTCACTCTGTTCCTTTTGAGGAAAAACCCGCTGGAAGGGAATCTATTTTAGAATTAGTGGCTATGATTGATCATGCCCAAAAAGTTTTTTACAGACCTTTTGTTGAATCTGTTGCAGGATTTGCAAAACCAGAAGATTTTATTGATGATGAATTCAGAAAATCATTCTCCTTAGAAATGGATAAAATCGAAACGGTTGATAATTTATTAGATAAAATTATAAAACATAGAGCCGCTTTATTATCGGTTTTGCAGAAAATGAATATTATTGATTGGAATAGAAAAGGAATGGTTAAGGGACGTTCTAAAACAATCTATATTGTTATTACTGAAATGGTTGAATTTGAGAGAAACCAATTAAAAATGGTTGCTGAACGCGTTATTTCATTAGAAAGAGATCGCCAGTTTTAAATGTCAAAACTATTTGACTTATTACTTTCTTTCACCCTAATTTATTCAATTATCAAATTGATAAAATTATATTTACGTGTAAAGAAAGCCGAGTATTTTTTTTACATTTTGGGATTATTCGGATACTTCGGAATGATTCTTTCAAGCTATTTAGACTATTTTTTAGAGCAGTATAGTAATTATATCTTTGATCACCAATTAATGGTTGAATGGTCAAATATATCTGGTGTGGCTTTTCTTTTATCTGGTTTAGCTTTTTTAATCTATAATTCCAAACCACCTTTTGCACGGTTCCCTAAGTTATTATGTTTTATTCCTCTAATGATAATTCCTGCTTATTATTTTTCACTTTCAACATTGGCATTAAAAGAGTGGATTTTAATGATTTATGAAACAGGTGCTTTTTTAGTAGCTCTATTAATGTTTAGTGCATTAATTAGAAAATCATGGAATTACACAATTATATTAATGGCTTTACTTCTCATTTTAGCAGGATATATTCTTTTACATACCGATACGCAGACTGTAACTTCAGCAGAATGGATATGGAAATCCTTTATTATTTCAGGAATGTTTATTCTTATTCATGGCTTTTATAAAATTGAACAAAAGGATGAAGATTCATATTCAAATACTTAATCTCTAAATTAATAAACACTAACCAAAACTTAAATCAAGAAAATATGTCCATTACAATAGGATCTAAAGCACCAGATTTTACTTTAAAAAATTCTGATGGCAACGAAATTACTTTGAGCACGTTCATGGGTAAAAAAAATGTTTTAGTTTTATTTTTCCCATTAGCATTTACAGGCGTTTGTACTGCTGAACTTTGTTCTACAAGAGATGCTTTGGCAGATTATAATTCAATGAATGCTGAGGTATTAGCAATTAGTGTAGATTCCTTTTTTACTTTAAAACAATTCAAAGAAGCGAATAAGCTAAACTTCGAATTATTAAGTGATTTCAATAAAAAAACGGCTACAGCTTATGGCGCTTTGTACAACGATTTTTTTGGAATGACAGGTGTAGCAAAACGCTCAGCTTTTGTAGTAGATAAAGAAGGTATAGTTCACTATGCTGAAGTTCTTGAAGTAGCAAAAGACTTACCAAACTTTTCAGCTATTCAGGAAGTTCTAAAACGTTTAAACTGATATTCGATAAGGTTGAATAAAAAAAAGCTGACTTAGTCAGCTTTTTTTGTTTACGACTGCACCCATTCAGTTAAATAAGAAAATCGTTTAGTAATTTCACCATTATTTGCAATTGTTGCACGATTTGTAATTTCCTGATTGTTTAATAAATCAGGAATTATGTAAGTCATTAAGGCATTTCCAAATTCTTCACTGGCATTTCTGGGTAATTCGTTTGGTAAATTATCGACAGTCATCATATCTAATGAATCTTTAGAAAAAGGATTTATCTCAGATTTAGAAAATTTATCGATTCCCATGAATGGATTTGCAATTGTTGTAGCTTTAAGTGTGCAGGGGACAGACCCTTCTATATCGCAGGTAATATCTGCAATAGCTTGAATGGCGAAATTGTCTTGAGTCATATCTTCCCAAGTGAAAAATACTGGAGCTTTGGGATTCCAAAAAACAGCATTTATAAATACATCTGTGTGTGTGTAGTAGTCTTTAAACGTACAATTATACTCATCAGGATACTTAAAAAAATGAGATAAAACAATGTTATTATTAGTTTTATGTTTGTATAACATTTCAGTTGTGAGCTTAACATAAATTGGTTTAGCAGGGTTTTGAATACGTAAAAAATCATGAACACTTACTTCTTGAAGACCAGCTGCATCTAATAATTCCCAAGCACCTCTAGCCACTCTGCCATCGCCAGAAACTGCAAATTTACCGGGTGCTAGATTTGCAGATACACAATATTCAATTAGTTCTTTATAATCTTTTTGATCAGTTGCAGGTTTTAATTCAGTGAAATTGTCATTATTTATGGCATTTACTCGTTTATTCCATATTCTTAAAGCGTTGTAAGAACCAACAATCCCAGCCCAACGTCCAAAGGCAACTAAGCGAACTCCTTTTTCATTGGTAATACATTCATAATCTATTAGTTGAATATTTTTTTCTAAAATAGCTTTTAAAAGATTTTTGTTATATGCTTGTTTTTTAATGGTATGCGAGAAGAAAAAGTAAGGTTTATCTGAAATTAATGAAGAAATAGGAACTTCTTTTACACCAAAAAGATAATCACAAGTTGAAATATCTTCTTGTACAACTGCTCCTGCATGTTCAAATTCACTATCCGAAAAACAACGCGTTTTTGATGGTTGAATAATAAATTGAAAAGATGGGTTTGACTTTAAAATGCTTTTAATTTGATTAGGAGTAAAAGCTACTCTTGTGTCAGAAGGAATTTTCTCTTCCCGAATTAATCCAATTTTCATACTACTCCAATGCTAAATAGACATAATTATAATTTCGTAGAAAGTAGGAAACAACGGTTTCTAAAACAATGGAATGTTCTTAAAAGGAATTAATAAATTGCATTACTTTAAGTATATTACTTTCCTTAACAAAATGGATATAATAGCCGATTCTATTCATTTTAATAATTTCTACTATTTAAGAGATTTAAGAAAAAACGTATTTGCGATTGATTACTCGTATTTACATTAGAACTTCTAGTTTAATTTCATGAAAACTTTATTCGTACTCTTTTTTAGCTTTTGTTCAGTAATAACATTTGCTCAAGCCCCAAAACCATCCATATTAATTGTTACTGCTCATCCTGATGATGATGCTTTATTTTCAGGAGCTGTTTACAGAATTACGCATGATTTAGGAGGAACTGTAGATTTAGCTTTAGTCACAAACGGCGAGGGTGGTTATAAATACAGTACTTTAGGTGAAGCTATATATGGCTTAAAACTTACAGAAGAAGCGATTGGAAGAGAGCATTTACCTAGGATTAGGAAAATGGAATTGATGAAAGGCGGTGAAATCGTTGGTATTCGGAATTATTTTTTTTTAGACGAACATGATGTTGAATTTACTACCGATATGGAAGTAGCTTTTGCTTCGCATTGGGATACCACAAGGGTAAAACAGCGCTTTCATAGAATTTTAAAAGAAAATAAATATGATTTCATTTTTACTATGCTTGCAACTGAGTCAACACATGGACATCACAAAGGCGCTGCAATTTTAATGATGCAAGTCGTTTCTGAACTTCCTAAAGATAAAAGACCAATTGTTTTATCTGGAACAATGTTTAGTCATGAAGCAGGAAAACCAAGTTCTTATAGCGGATTTCAAGGCTATTCACAAACAAAAGTTAGTTCAGATACGGCATTTGTTACTTTTGATCGAATGCAAAAATTTGGTTACAATAATCGTTTAAACTATCAAATAATTGGCAATTGGGTAATTGCGGAACATAAATCTCAAGGTTCAATGCAACTACTAATGAATAGGGGTGAGATTGAATGTTATTGGTTTCTTGATATGAACAGATCAGAAGATTTTAAAAAAGTGTACACTTTATTTTCGAATATTAGTCCACAGTTTGGCAAGAAATAATTTAACTAGTTGTTTTAATTAATTTTGAATTCCAATAATGAGTGTACTCCGAAAAGTAGTTTTTAGCAAACTATCCGTCGAATTTGTAGGATTTGGAAGGGTGAAAACCGAGAGAATCGACTTTTTGGTATGGACTCAATAATCGAAAAAAATCTTGGTGTTAATGATAAGTTTTACTTCTTTTAAAATCTTAATCAAACAATTTTTCAATTTGCAATAATGTATTTATCCAACTCATACCAAAGAATTGAATTAACGAATAACCCATTTGAACTGATTATCTATAATAAATAGTAACCTGAGTTTGGGTTAAGATTTAATACACTAGTTTTAGTTAAAACCTAGAATAAACAAGGAAAAACTTCATTTAGCATCGAATTGATACAGAAGGTAACGTGAAACGATTTGAAAAACCCTAAAATACTATCACGAATCTAATCACAAAATAGGCAGAGATTCTAGACCAAGCCGAGAATGATGAATGTTATATTGTCCTCTTTTATAAATTAATTTTTTTACCGAACTCGGATTAGTAGTATTAGATTAAAGATGTTAAAGTTCTATATAGATTATAAATTAAATTAAGACTCTGTGATAGGTAACGTTAATCTTGGGAATAATAAAATAATCTCGCACCCAATTTGATGATTGCTTTTTATAATTAGTTTTCCTTTTTGATGAATCATTATCTCTGCAACTAAACTTAAGCCAATGCCTATTCCATCAGGATTATTTTTTTTATTCTGTACTTGTTGACGAGAAAAATTTTCAAGAATTGTTAAGGCATTATCAGGATGAATTCCATATCCAAAATCTGTTACAGATAGGCCAATAAACTTTTTCTCATATAAACTTTTAATCTTTATATCTCTATTGGGTTTCCCATATTGAATAGCATTTAGTAGAATATTTTTAACAGCTAATTGAATTAATTCTTCATTACCTAAACAAAATGCATCGTTATCGAATGTATTCTCAAAGTTTAGACAACAATCTAAATTTGAGGCATAGTGTGTCTTGTCAAAGTTTCTAAGAATTGTTTTTAAATGAATGGGTGAATCACTATAAGTGATTTCTTTATTTTCTAGTTTTAATAAATAAATAATATGATCAATGAAGCGTGATAAACTTTGTGCATAATTTCTAGTAAACCCAAAATATTCTAGGTGATTCAGATTAAATTCTTTTCCATAATTCAAATACAAATCTGAAGAAGCCAATAATCCTACAATTGGATTTCTAACTTCATTAATAATCACTTCAATCAATTTTGTAGCTGGAACACACTGATTAGGAATAGATACAGCATAGCCCGAAAAAATAAAACTTTGTGCTTGTTCAAATTGTTGTAATATTCCCTTTATTTGAATACGGTAGGATGGGAATTTTTTTTCCAGAATAACATGTTTAATGAATGGTTCTTCTTCAAATTCATAATAATAATTGAAAGAAGCAAAAAACTGATCTATTGTATTGAAATCAATTAGTAGAGAAGGGTTATTGACTGAAAGGAAACTGGGCAATTCGTATGATAGTAAAGTTTTTACTTTACTAAATGTGAGTTTAATGATATCAGAATCGGTTAGGAGTTGCTTCATATATTTGAGTAATATAGCCTATCTATAGAAGCTAAGCGTAGAATATGAAATTTTTCTAATGAATTTGGTTTTTATAAAAATAGTTGATTTTGGTTGATAATTACAGTTAAAAAAATGAGGCTCTCAATTTGAATAGACAATTAATGCATAGTTTTTTTCGTATTCGATCGGAAGTTTGAGTAGATTAATTATTAAATTTACCCGAATAAAAAAAGATGTTGACCAATGCTTAAGATTGTTGTAACATCTGTGTTCAGAATAAAACAAACAAAAAGTTTTTAAGACTATGTCAGAAGAAAAAGAAGATAAAGACCTCAAAAAAAACGATAAAGTTCAAATTGATAAACGTTTACTAGAAGGCAGAAATGTTTTTCTTTGGGGTCAAGTTGATGATGACTCTGCAAAACATGTTGTAGATCGTCTTTTTTATTTGGAACTCACAGATCCAGGTAAACCCATCATTTTTTACATAAATAGTCCTGGTGGTTATGTAACTGCTGGAATGGCTATGTACGATGCTATGCAAGCCATTTCCTCTCCGGTTCATACTGTTTGTATGGGATTAGCGGCTTCTATGGGAAGCATATTATTATCAGGTGGAGAAAAAGGTCATCGTTCCATTTTTAAACATGGAAAAGTTATGATTCATCAGCCAAGTGGTGGCGCAAGAGGGCCTTCAACTGATATTGAAATTCAAGCTCGTGAAATTTTAAAAACAAAAGAAATTGGTGCAAGCATCTTAGCGGAAAATTGTGGTCAAGCTTTTGAAAAAGTAATGAAAGATTTCGATCGTGATTATTGGATGGATTCGGATGAATCTCTCGCTTATGGTATAGTCGATTCAATTAGTACGAAATTCCCATTATAAACGTGCATTTTCAGTTTTAAATAAAAAAAAGGCTATTATTTAAACGATAATAGTCTTTTTTATTTAGCTGGTTTTGGAACCAATTTTTCAAAATATTCAAGATCTTCGTTTAATTCAAGTTTTTTCTTTGCACGGGTTACAGCTACATAAAGAATATTAATTTCTTCGGGTTCAATTTTGCTTGGGTCTTTTAGTGTTTGATCGACTGTAAGTTCGGTAAAATCAGAATGTAATTTTACTTCATTGAACTCTAAGCCTTTAGCTTTGTGAACAGTGGTAAATAAGACATCAGCTTCTTTTGGTATATCGATAGCTTTCATTCGAATCTTATTGACTAACATTGGAATTTCATATCGGTATTTCTCAACAATGGAAATTCTGGATTGCAATTCTCGATCTTCTGTATCTTTTGCGTATTCATTCAATTCAGAGAAATGTCGAAATCGTTTCAAAAATGAATCTTGCACCATTTTTGCATCACCGTGCCAAATTTTCCAAATATCAAGAATCATTTCAGGCTTTATTTGTTCAATACCACCTAAATAATGAATTTTCTTAGTTTTATGCCATTCTACCGCTAAGTCAAATAATCCAGCATTTGTTCGCGAAAGAAGCGCAAATCGCTGACCCGTATTCCCAATTTTACTTGGACCTCCTAAACCACGAAGAAGTCTATCTTCATCTTTAAATTGAGAAACTAGTGCAGTCGCTAAATTAGCGATGTTGTAATCAAACCGAAAACTTCCCGTTAAATCTGCTTGTAACTCCGCTTCAAATTCATCCATAGCATTAATTGCACCACGAAAACTGTACAATTGTTGATGACTGTCACCAACTATAATGACAGGACATTTTTGGTTTTTCAAAATTCCTAAAGTTACTGGATTGCTATCTTGAGCCTCATCTAATAATATTATATCGTAGGGGAGTTGCTCATCTTCAATTTGAAAAAGTTTTAAATACCCATCATGTTCCATGGGAATAGCTTTGTTAAGAGGATCAAGCATGGCATTCCACACACGTTTGGCTAAATCAACATAATCTAACTTTATTTTCTTGATGAATGGAATGTGCTTTTTCTTAATTTGCTTGTCCTCTGAGAAAATGAAATTTAGAATAGTATCGAGGACAAAACGGGCTTCTATGAGATTGGGTAAATCTAAAAAATCAAAAATATGATAAGGTTTGAGTGAACCAATTT
>CAZNTR010000025.1:20039-31599 GCA_964575925.1 uncultured Chitinophagales bacterium | reverse complement strand
ACAATAACAAAACCTCTTTTTGTTTTTACAGACACACTTTTTGGATAACTATCTACATTAACACACTGTTGACAAAACTTGTAGTTTTTTAGAAAATTGATGCAAATCCGTCAATTATAAGTAGAACTTGAATAGGATTGTACGAACGTGATATCCTAAAAAAAAAATGAGCCTATTATCAATCAGGAAATTCTGGCATTCAAACTGATATTGTTGCACTAGATGCTTATTTGGACGATCCACATACGAATTCGACATTATTAGCGAGATATAATCAGTTATTAGGATTAGGAAAACCGTTTGCCTTTGCAGAGATTAGCCCCAACAATAATCGAACTGATGGTCAATTTGACTATAATAATTGGCTAAATGCCATTCGCAATCGTTTTGGTCAAACTACATTTTTTATGGTATGGGACGACTTCAATTCAATAAAAATTGCACCTACTTCTAATTTAAATGCAAGTAGTTTGTATAATTCCTACGATTGGATGTTAAATAGAGGTGAAGAATCGTTGCGTTAAGCATCATGAAGATTCAATAAAATACTCACTATAAAATGTTGTATTTATTTTATTTAAGCTTTTTCAAATTTTTCAGCAAATTCGAAAGATTTGGCAAAAAGTTTTTTTTGAGTAAACCTAACATGTAGAACTAAGCATTTAAACAAGACGCAAAAAACCTTTTTACGTCTTGTTTAACTATTTGAGGAATAAGTGTATACTATTAGTCTGCATTTACAATAAGAAAAATATTTTATCACCATTATGCAACTACTTAAACGTATTCTCATCAGTTATTCTTTACTATTTTTAGTTTCTTGCCAAACTAAATTATCTGAAATAACACCAAATCTTAGCGAAAAATACGCATCAACAAAAGAGCCTTGGGAAAAAGAGGTTTCATCTTTGTTAGCTTTAGACACTCTTGAAATCTACCCTAGCAACCCCTATTTATTTATGGGAAGTTCGAGTATTCGTCTTTGGGAAACATTAAAAGAAGACATGAGTCCATTACCTGTAATACAAAGAGGTTATGGTGGTGCTCAATATTCCGATTTAATTCATTTTACTGAACTTTTTATTAAGCCCCATAAACTTGGTGGAATTGTAATTTTTGTTGCAAATGATATTCGCGCCCAACCCGATGACAAAACTCCAGCAGAAGTACTTGCATTATTTAAAGAAGTAGTTCGAATTTCAAGGAAAACACACCCTAACATTCCAATTTATTCCATTGCTATTACACCAACAAGATCTCGTTGGAAAGCTTGGCCTGAAATAAAAATATCAAATGAACTAGTTAAAGCATATTGCAATAAAACTGACAATGTACATTTTATTGAAACAGATAGTGTTTTTTTGGATGAAAAAGGCGAACCAATAGATTCATTATTTAGAGAAGATAAACTTCATTTAACAGCAGACGGTTATAAAGTTTGGACTAAAATAATTAGAAAAAATCTAGGTTTATGACAAAAAAAAGCCACTCTTTTACAAGAGTGGCAAAAACGTTTAAAACGTGCTGCTATTAATAGCTACGACGTTCTCTAGATTGGTAGCCGCCGCCGCCGTTACGATTTCCACCGCCGCCGCCGTTACCACCACGGTAACCACCACCGCCACCGCCACGATTACCGCCGCCAAAACTACCTTCAGTTTTAGGACGAGCAACAGCTACAGAAATAACTTTTCCGTCATACTCAGCTTGGTTTAATTCGTCAATTGCTTTTTGACCTTCTGCATCATTTTCCATTTCAACGAAACCGAAACCGCGTGAGCGACCTGTTTCACGATCTGTGATTACTTTTGCGGATGATATTGTTCCGTATTCTTGAAATAACTCAGTTAAATCATTTGATTCGATGCTGTAACTGAGGTTTGAAATATAAATGTTCATGTAATTGTATAAATAAATGTTGGTTGTAAAGATGAAGAAGCAGAAGGGAAACAAAATGAGCTAGTAGTAGCAATAAAAATATTAGAGTCAACCAATTAGATAAAGTGTTGCGGAATCTGATATCATCGAGCATAAAGATAGGTAGATAATCGCTTAATACCTAAAAATCCTTTTTTTTATTTTTAATAACTAATTGTTTTACAATTAAATACTAAAAATTTATTGTTTTTTAAAGACATAAAGTTCACCGCATTTTTAATAGACTTTACAGGGCAATTTACTTCACATTTTGACTTTTGAGTCCACTCCAAAAAGTCAATCCTTTTGGTTTGCACGCTTCCAAAACCTACGAATTTGACGAACATTTGCTAAAAACTACTTTTCGAAGTACACTCACCTTTTAAAATTTATTTCTTGTCCCGAACTCGAGTTATAACAGTTCATGTTAAAATTAATTTGCAGCTTTACTAACATTTCCAGCTTTGTCCACAACATGGACTCGTATTTTTAAAATGTTTTCAAATTCTTTAAGACCTACAATTGGTTCTACTTTTTTCGATTCTATAGTAGCTGAGATTCCTAAACTATCGCTTTCATTCGTATTTTCAACAGCAACTTGTTGCAGTGAATCAGCAACGACCATTGGGTTACTTGCTGTAGTTATATCTTTTAGCACTTGGGTTGGTTCTGCTTTTATTGCTATTGGTTTAACTACTTTCTTTTCTTTTTGAGTCGCGATAGTAATTGTTGGCGAATCCGCTGAAAATATTTCATACACCCAACCTGAATCATACTGTTTGTAAATAAGCACTTTGGATAAGTTATTTACTTCAGGGTGCGACCATTCAATTTTCAATGAATCACTATCGTTCATTACTTTAATTTGTGGTGGCTTTGGTGCTTTATTATCAATCCATGGTGACGCAGGAATTAGCGCTTGACTTTTGTATGGATCATTTTTTAAATCATTTGCAAAAACTGGGAATTTCAAATGTGGTGCAATACTCCAATGAATTAATCCCGGAGATTTAGGTAACATTCCTCGAGTTATCATAATTTGATTAAAGGTTTCATCCATTATGTTTGAACTATCTCTTCCGCTTAAACTAATTCCTGGCCACAAATGGCGTTGTTTAAAATTTTGTTCTTGCCACCAGCCTAGTAAAACCGGAAAACTTTGAGGTATTTTATTAATAGTCCAATATAATTGAGGAGCAAAATAGTCTACCCAGCCTTCGTTTAACCATAATTTGGCATCTGCATACAGATTTTCATATTGATCGAAGCCTTTAACAGATTCAGGATAACCTGGTCGCCATATTCCAAAAGGACTTATACCAAATTGAACATACGGTTTCTCTTTTTTGATAGAAGTATATATGCGTTTGATAAATTTATTAACAGCATCACGACGCCAGTCGCCTTTGCTTAACTTTCCACCTTCTTTTTGATAGGCATAATAATTTGCTTCATCAGGAAAATCTTTGTCATTATTATAACTCGGATAAGGATAAAAATAATCATCCATGTGCATTCCGTCTATGTTGTATCGGCGAACGATATCCATTATTACATTAAAGGAATGATCTTGAGTTAATGGATGTGTAGGTTCAAACCAATAATAACCGCTTGATAATTCATGAACGACACCCGCCATTTTTTTTACCATTGAACTATCTGAAATTGGACCTCCATCTTTGTGATGAGCACGATAAGGATTTACCCAAACATGTAAATCCATGCTTCTTTTATGTGATTCTTCAATCCAAAATTCAAGTGGATCATAAAATGGTTCTGGCGCCTTACCTTGAACACCCGTTAGATAATAACTCCAAGGTTCCAAATCTGATTTATAAAAAGCATCCGCTTGTGGTCTAGCTTGAAAAATAACAGCGTTAAAATTCATGGATTTCATAGAATCTAGAATTGCCATTGCCTCAATTTTCTGAGAATCAACGGGCATTCCAGGGCGTGATGGCCAATTTATATTTGCAACAGTGGCAACCCAAGCACCACGAAATTCTCGCTCGATGTACGGAATTTCAGAATCGACCTTGTTTTGGTAATTATTTGTGCCTGAACATGAAGCAATTGTTCCCAAAACAACTACTAATAGAAATAACTGTTTAACCATGGTTTAATTTATTAGTTTAAACTTACTATTGATTTTTAAAATACGGATGTTATACTAGTTTTCTATATCCATTCCACCCAAATGAGCTTCTAAACAGAGTTCGGGATAAGAAATTAAACTAAAAACAGGAAAAATAAATGTCGTCTTACCAGGATCTAACCCAGAATCTCTGCCTAATTGGGTAATAAATTCGAGATATCATTTCTTTGGAATGCCCTCTTTATCAATTTGGTGATTTAATTCGTGTTTCCTTTAGATATATTTTCAATTGAAATGAACACTCAATTGTTTTTTTTGGGTTTATGCTAAAATTATTACCACATTTCTTATTCTGGACTCGGGTTAAATTGCAGGAAACTCTACAATAAAAGTAGCACCAGGTTTCTCAGTGGGATTACTTTCAACCCAAACACGTCCATTATGCCAATGCACAATTTCCTTAACTATACTTAAACCCAAACCTGAAGACTTTTCGCCACCTGTTGGTTTATTTTCTGTCTGCCCGTATTCTGAAAATATTCTTTGCTGATCTTCAGGTTTTACGCCAACCCCATTGTCTGATACTTTGAACACGATTTTATTTAAGGAAACCCCTGGTTTTCTGAATAAACTAACAGAAATTTCGCTACCTATAGGTGAGTATTTTATGGAATTATTTATAAGATTATCAATCACTTCAAGAATTTGAAAACGATCTCCCAAAATTTTACAATTAGCATCCAAATCAGAGTTTAAAGTTTGTTTTTTCTTGTTTGCCAATACCGTATTCTCTGAAATAACATCCATAACAATAGATCGAAGATCAATAGTTACTTTTTTCTGATGAAAATCTGTTGGCCCTTTTTGATCTGCTGTTAGTAGTGAATCGACAGATAACAGTAATTTATCTAACAGTTTATCCATACTTAAAATTACTGTTGCCTTTTGATCATTTGAGAGGTCATCAGTAAGTAATTCACAGTAGCCAGACAAGACCGACAACGGATTTCGCAAATCGTGAACAGCCATTTTTAGCATATTCGATTTAAACTGATTGGCTCTTGCCATTTCATCTGCCAAATCCTTTAATTCCGCATTTTGTTTTATTACCTCATCCGTTCTAATCTGAACTAAATTTTCTAAATAAATATTTTTCTTTAATATCTGCCTATTTCGCAAGTAAACAATTCCATATATAAATAGAATTAAAACAAACAGATAAGCAATAAATGCAATAGGTTGATATGCGATTGGTCTTGGCCTGTTAATTATGAGTTCAACAGCCTTACTAAATTTACCTATACCATTTATAGCTTCAGCTTCAAAAATAAATTCTCCGTAAAAAATTGAATTTAAAATCAATTTTGGATTTTTTTGCCAATCTGACCATTGGGTTTTTACATCTGAGCCTTTCGGGTATAAACGATATCGAAAACGTATCTGTTCTTCTTGGATAAAACTAGGATAAGTTAATTGCATTTCAATAGACTCACTCAAATCGGACACGTCAACTTTATTTTGGCCATTTTCGTTTTTTTTAATTTCATAAAACTGTTCAGAGCCTACTTTTTTTACATAACGTACTAATAAATCCTCTGCATTGGTTGAAATCGATATCGGTAGTTTTATTTTAAATATTGCTTTATTTGAGGCAATAAAATATTCGTCGTTTCCTAATCCAATTACATCAATAAGTTTTTGCTTAAAAAAGAGTAAACTGGTACTATCTGAGACCAAAGGATTCTTCTTGTTTATAATAATATTATCGTTTAATGACCACAAGTTCCCATATTCATCATCGGCTAACTTGGGATAATTTTTCTTAATCTTAGAACCAATATCACCTTGTAAGAGATAAAAATGATTATCAGTTTCTGAATACGTGTAAATATGATGCTTTGAGGTGAAGTAAGGTTTTCTAGCATTCCCGTAAACCATGTTATGCTCTAAGCTCGAAAATCCTGCTTCAGTTCCATAGTGATAGGGTTTGTGATTAAATGTGGTCGAAAAGGGAATCATGTATAATCCACTAAATCGAGTACCCAACCAAATTCTTTGCTCAGAATCCTCCAAAATAGTCCGAACATCAGATTTGATTTCTTCAACATCCCGAATTAGAGAAAACCCTGAATCGGTAAACTTAAAAATGGAAAACCCACTATATTGCCCTGCATAAATTATGGAGTCATCAATATCGGAAATATAAAAACTCATTAATGCTGTTGGCGTTTCATATTGATGAATAATTTTATTCTTTTCTATATAGGCTATTCCGTTATTTCCTGCCGAAATAAGAACTCCTTTTCTGTAAGGCTTTATCATCCAAATTTGATTTGTGTTAAAACCTAGTTTCTTATACGTTTTTCCCAAATCCTCTGAAAAAAGAAGTCCTGTATCGGTACCTACATATAAGGTTTTATCAACGTAACCAATTGAATTTATTGGAATATTCAGACCATTCCTTTCATCATATTTTTCGAATGGGATTTCTAAATTCACTTTTGAAACTCCCATATTCGAGCTTATCCAAATATTATTCTCTCGATCTACAAATGCATTATTAAACGTTGTACCTAACACTCCATTACTACTATTTAGCTTTAGAACTGGATTTCCTACTTGATCTAAAACATACACTTGATTGGTGTAACCAGGAAAAATAAAATACCTGTAATCTTTATTTGCATAAAAAGCTAAATACAAATCGGCATTTTTCATGAATTTATCAGCTTCTGAATTCCATGATTTGTAGGTTCCTCCTAAAGAATCATCAAATGTAATAAACCTTCCACTTTCTAATCCACTTACAATTTTACCTAAGCCATCTGAGAATAAAAGAAATAATCTTTCTCCATTTTCAAATGTATGCGACCGAATGGGTCTAAACTGATTGTTTTCGTAGCAATAAATCAACTCCTCATCAAAAACATAAAACGTACCATTTACTACATAAGAATGTGTGATATAGGAATCAAAGGGATGAGCAACAATTTTTTTTCCATCAAAAACAAAAATTGATTGTTGTGTTTCTATAAAAACATTAGAATTTGCTTCGTGTAAGGAAAAAACGGTTTGAATAGGCTTTACGGATTCCTGAAAAAAGTTGGACAAACTCTCATAGTAAAACCTGTTGAATTTATCTTTTTTGATAAGACCAACATCATTAACTGTTCCGACTACTAAGCCATAGATTTTTGAATACAGAACTTCACGTGCTGCATTTCCATTTACTTCAATTAAGTCCCATTTTTTACCATCATAAATTAAAACCCCTTCAGAATTTGCAACATAGATAAAGCCATCTTCATCTTGGGCAACATCATAATTCTTTTCTCCTGCGGCATACTGCTCTGGCCCATAAAAACTAACAAATGGATTTTGAGCCTTACCAACTTGACACAAATTGAACACTGAAACGAATGAAAACAGAAACAGTCTAATTACACGCATTGTTCAATTTCGTTATTTTTTAATAATAATACAATGTTTTAAAATAGCTAAAACAAGTATTTATGAAGATATTTTTTTCATCAATCCAAATTCAATTGTTAAACCAGGACCAAATGCCATAGCGGGAAAAGTTGAATTCTGAATAGATTTATCTTCTAGAATTTTCTGCAAAATAAATAAAATGGTAGCCGAACTCATATTACCATATTCTTGCAAAATGGAATAAGAACATCTCAACTTCTCCGATTCAATTTGCAAGGCTTGTTCCGTTTTTTGCAAAATAGCTTTCCCACCAGGATGAACAGCCCAAATCTCAATGTTCTCTTTTAATAGAGTGTGATTTTTTAGAAAAGGGTTTATTAAGTTTCCTAACTCCGCTTCAATAATTCTTGGCACATAAGCCGATAATGTCATATCAAAACCTGAGTTTCCAATTGTCCATGCCATGTCTTGCTCACCTGTGTCGGTTAAACTGGTGTCTAAAGCTAAAATTTCGAAACCTATTTTGGGTTTTTGAGCTGATAAAACCATTCCAGCAGCTCCATCAGCGAAAACGGAACCTGAAATGATTGAATCTGCATCTTCCTTAAATTGTAAATGAATGGAACACAACTCTAAATCAGCAATAAGTACCACGGCATTTGCTTGTGATTCGCAAATCGCTTTGGCTAAACGCATTGCTGGGAAAGCTGCATAACAACCCATAAATCCAATGTGAAAACGCTGAACAGATACATTTAAACCTAATTCTCGAACGATAAAATAATCTGGTCCAGGCGCAAAAAAACCTGTACAAGAGACGGTTATTAAATGAGTAACATCTTTTGCAGAAAACTCAGATTCACTTAATGCTTTTCTACAAACTTCGGTAAACAATGGTTTTGAGTACGTTATGTACCAATCATTTCTGAATTTAGTGTCAGGTGTTTGAAGTTTTTGTTCATCATTTTTTCGAAAAAATGATTCTCCTTTATGTTGCTCAAATAAATCTGGAATTGCTGAATATCGTGTGTCAATTCCAGATGAAGTATAAACCCGATGTGTAATTCTTTTTGCAATACTTTCTGCTGGTAATTGCTCTTTTACAAACTCTCTAACCTGAGTTTGAGCATATTTATAGGGTGGGTTTCCAGTTGCTATCGAATGAATATAAACTGACATAGGTTCAAACCTTATCTTGATAAACGTTTTTTTTGTTCAAATACATGTTAATTTTGCAGCAATGTAAATTATTAAAAATTGAGTCCACTCCAAAAAGTCGATTCTTTCGGTTTTCACCCTTCCAAATCCTATGAATTTGACGAATAGTTTGCTAAAAACTACGTTTCGGAGTACACTCAAAATTGGATTATAGTTTATCTTTAATATATAATACTTCAACGCAGTAGATTGTACTTTTAATTCATTTCTCATTTTATTGAAAAGATTTTACTTAAATTCGAATGCTAATCAACTTTGTCAAATTGTGAATAAACTCAAAATTTCGAAAAAGAATCGGATATAGCGAATTTTCAATGGTTTTTTAATAAAGAAAGTAGTTATTTCGCAGACTGCCATTATATGTGATGCCATGCACGGTATTAAACCCATTTTTTTGAATAAATAAAGGAATTAATTTAGGATAAACTGTTTGTTAAGCTTAAATAAATTGTCATTTATTGTCGGTTTTTAACCATTCAAATCGTACAAAAGCGCCGATTAGTTTAATGAAAACGAATTTTCAGACTCAACTCATTCTTGAACGTTCATTGATTTATCAATTGGGCAATCAAATTCTTACCATCTAAGGTTTTAGTAAACATCTCAAGACTTCCATCAGGTTTAAATGGCCATTCACTTTTGGGTTTATCCCAATACAACTCAACTCCATTTTTATCAGGATCGTCTAGATAAATGGCTTCTGATACACCATGATCCGATGCCCCAGTTATTGGATAAGCTGAATCTAATAACCTTTTAAAAATGATCGCTAAATCTTTTCTACTTGGATATAAAATTGCCGTATGAAACAATCCAACTGTATACGGTGAGGAAGGTGGAGCGTTTTTGCTAAACCAGGTATTTAAACCAATATGATGATGATAACCTCCAGCTGAAATAAAAGCGGCATCAGTTCCATATATCGTAATTAACTCAAAACCCAATAATCCACAGTAAAAATCTAACGATTTCTGAATAGATGATACTTTTAGATGAATATGTCCAATTCGTGTTTTATTGGGAATTTTGTAGGAGTTCATGTTGTTTTTCTTTGTCAAATTAGCGTTTAATTATTTTGATATTCAAAGGAATTCAATAGAGAATTAAATTCATTGCTGAAAGAATTCGAATAGGCTCAATTTAATAAAGCAATTTAACATTTAGTAATATGAACTTAAAGAGTTTAAATCGTTTAATGTTTTTTTATTCAACTGAAATTTTTATCTACTAACTTGAATTCAAGTTAAGAACTAAACAGAAAAACTGACAAAAAAAATTTAGTCATTCTAGCCCTGACCCAGAATCTTCGTCTAGTGAAGCAAGAACTAACAGCCCTACTATAGGCAAAACGTTGTGCTAGACCCAGAACTTGAAACGAGTTCAGGATAGCCTTGGTTTCTTCCTTTATTTCACTTCACGGCACTTTAAGAGTTTAAGTGATACCGAATGTAAGCGAGGTCAAATAAGATTCTCAACGGTGAATTCTGGGTTTTGATTTAAAATTAATATAATAATCCTTATCCCGAACTCAGGTTAATTGAAACTCATTTCTTGACTATTCGAGAACACATCAACACGATACAGTTAAAATCAAATTCGGGAACTTGGATTATTGGTTTGGTTTAGGCTTAAATGCAATTCAGCTTGTTTGGATGTTTAGCAATTCTACATTGAATAAATTTGAGAGATTACCATTCATAGTTATCCAAATAGCGAACTACTCAAATAACGATCTCCACGATCACAAACTATGTGAACAACACAACCTTCTTCCAATTCTTCGGCAATTTTTAATGCTGCGATAAGTGCTCCGCCACTACTCATTCCTGCTAATAATCCTTCTTCTTTTGCCATTCTTCTTGTCATTTCTATTGCTTCTTTTTCACTGACATCAATAACTCTATCAACTCGATTTGGATCAAAAATTTTAGGTAAAAATTCTTTCGACCATCGTCTTATTCCCGGAATGCTCGAACCATCAGTGGGCTGAGTTCCAACAATTTGAATTTCAGAATTCTGCTCTTTTAAATAACGCGAAACGCCCATTATCGTACCTGTCGTTCCCATTGCGGATACAAAATGCGTCACTTTCCCATTGGTGTCACGCCAAATTTCTGGTCCAGTAGTTTTATAATGCATGCCATAATTATCAGCATTCGCAAATTGATTAAGTAAAAAATACCCTTGATTTTTAGACATTTCTTCGGCTAACTCTCTAGAATATTCAATCGTTTTTACAGCCGGCGTTAAAATTACCTTTGCTCCAAACGCTTCCATACTCAAAATGCGTTCGCGAGTGGAATTATCTGGCATAATCAAGGTCATTTCAACACCCATAATCGATGCAATCATAGCTAATGCTATTCCCGTATTTCCACTTGTGGCCTCTACTAATTTATCCCCAGCTTTAATTTCACCTCGATTTAAAGCGCCTTTTATCATCCCGTAAGCAGCTCTATCTTTTACACTTCCTCCAGGATTATTTCCTTCAAGTTTACCAAATATTCTAACTTTCTTGTTCGTCCAAATCCGTTGGTATTCAAATAATGGCGTATTTCCGATGAGTTGTTCTAGTTTCATAAGGTGGTTTTAAATTTCAAAAGTATTCTACTGAAAGGTACAAAGGTTTGATGTGAAAAGTCTTGAGGTGCAAGGTGTCAGGTTTCATCTGCGAGGTTAGTGGAGTCGAGAGTTTATGAATTATGAATTATGAATTACGAATTACGAATTACGAATTACACTTCTAGCTTCTAGCTTCTAGCTTCTAGCTTCTAACTTCCAGCTTCTAACTTCCAGCTTCTAACTTCCAGCTTCTAACTTCCAGCTTCTAGCTTCTAACTTCCAGCTTCTAGCTTCTAGCTTCCAGCTTCTAACTTCCAGCTTCTAACTTCCAGCTTC
>CAZNTR010000025.1:0-19939 GCA_964575925.1 uncultured Chitinophagales bacterium | reverse complement strand
TAACTTCTAACTTCTAACTTCTAACTTCTAACTTCTAACTTCTAACTTCTAACTTCTAACTTTCTTCTCAAAAAAGCGCTTACAATCACTTGAAAATTCGGTATTTTTGCACGTTATTTTTAATCATTAATAGAGATTTTTATGTTGCCCTTAAATCATTTAACTGAAGACGAAAAAATGCTTCAGGAAGCTTCAGCCGACTTTGCCAAAAGCGTAATTGCCCCAAAAGTTCACGAAATGGATCACAATGCAAAATTAGATCCCGAAGTAATTAAATCGTTTTTTGAAATGGGATTAATGGGAATCGAAATTCCTAGCGAATACGACGGTGGGGATGGAACTTTCATGATGGCCATTTTAGCTATTGAACAAATTTCCAAAGTTGATGCTTCTGCCGGTGTGTTTATGGATGTTCAAAACACTTTAGTAAATAACGCTTTTGTAAATTTCGCAAGCGTCGAAATGAAAAAGAAATATTTACCTCAGTTAGCCATGAATAAAGTGGGGGCATATTGTTTATCCGAATCAATTTCTGGGTCTGACGCCTTTGGTCTGCGTTGTAAAGCGGTTGATGCAGGTGATTATTACGTATTAAACGGATCCAAATTATGGATTACCAATGCGATGGAAGCCGATATTTTTATTGTATTTGCAACCGTAAACCAAGATGCAGGATACAAAGGAATTACTGCTTTTGTTGTAGAAAAAAGTTTTGATGGATTTTCTGTAGGAAAAAAAGAAGACAAATTGGGAATTAGAGCTTCTTCAACTTGTGAACTTATTTTTGAAGATTGTAAAGTGCCAAAAAAGAACATTATTGGCCAAGTTGGAAAAGGCTACAAAGTAGCTATCGAAACCCTAAATGAAGGTCGAATCGGAATTGGCGCACAAATGTTGGGTATTGCACAAGCAGCTCTTGAAAGTGCTATTACATATACCAAAGAGCGCAAACAATTCGGAAAAGCGATTGCTGATTTCCAAGGCGTTCAATTTCAATTAGCCGAAATGGCCATTGATGTAGAAACAGCTCGTTTATTAGTATACAATGCTGCTCGTTTGAAAATGGCTGGTCAGCCTTTCTTAAAAGAAGCAGCGATGGCAAAAATCCGTGCTTCTGTAGTTGCTGAAAAAGTCGCTTCTATGGCAATTGATTTATACGGTGGAAACGGCTACACCAAAGAGTATCCAGTTGAAAAATTCTGGCGTGATGCAAAAATCGGCAAGATTTACGAAGGAACTTCGAACATGCAATTACAAACAATTGCTAAGCTGATTTTAAAAGATTAATTCTTTTTTGGATTCATTTTTGAAGCCGGTTTACATGCCGGCTTTTTTGTTGGAAATATTTTTAAATCTTAAGATCACTCCAAAAATTCGAATTTCTACGGTTACACTTTTTAGAATACACTCAAATTATTTTTCTATCATTCGATTTTAAGTTCATAATAATTCACTATTTTAGTGAACTATTTCTATAAACTCTTAATCTTTTCACTAAGACAATTCTATTCCTGCATGGAAATCAAGTTCGAAAAAGATTATTTGTTACAACTCTATGAAAATGGTACAACAAAAAATAAAAAGTACCGCTTTCAGAAAGACGTTATTAAAAAATATAAAAACGCAATTGATAAATTGAGAGCAGCTCAAAAAATTGAAGATTTGTACTTAATTAAAAGCTTGAATTATGAAAAACTAGTTGGAGATAAAAAAGGATTTGAATCAATTAGAGTAGATCTGAAATTTAGAATTGAATTTATTTCTTCCATTGAAGGAGATGAGCCTAATTGTATTACAATCTGCTCAATCGTTGAATTAAGCAATCATTATAAATAAAGAACATTATGACAAAAACTACTATCACACCTTTTGAAGCAACTCATCCAGGTACCTTAATAAAAGATGAGTTAGAAGTTAGAAATGATATTTCCCAAAAAGATTTAGCCAAAGAAATGGGTGTAAAGGCTTCTTTTTTGAATGAAATAATTAAAGGTAAAAGACCACTAACAGCAGATTATGCCATTATTTTGGAAAAAATATTAGAAATACCTGCCGACTATTGGTTGAGATTTCAAGCTCAATACGAAATTGACAAGGCTAGAATTAAACAAAAGAACATAGACCGAATTAGAAATATTGAAATTTGGGAAATTATTAAAAAGTATGTTCCAATTAAGTACTTTAAGAAATTTAACTACTTATCCGACTCATTAGAAAAAGATATTCAGGCAATTTTAAATATTTATGGTATATCTACTATTGATGGACTAGTTAATTCTGTTGCTAGAAATAAATTTTCTCTTTATAGAAAATCAGAAAAATTACAACTTGATGAAATGAATCTACTAGCTTGGTATTCGATTGCTATATATGAAGCTAATCATCAAAATGTGAATGCATTCCATTTAGATTGTATGGATAAGCTATGTATAGCATTGAATCAGCTTTTTTTTACCAATCACCAGACTATTGAAAACACAAAACGAGTTCTAAATCAATTTGGGGTCAAATTTATCATTGTTCCTAAGCTTGACAAAACTCCTATTGATGGATTTGCATTTTGGTCAAACGAAAATCCAGCCATTGCACTTACTATAAGACATAATAGAATTGATAATTTTGCATTCACAGTTATGCACGAAATTGGCCATATTGCACTACACTTATCAAAAAATAAACATACGGAATTCATTGATTTTCATAAAGATAGACATGAAAGTATAGTTGAAAAAGAAGCTAATTTGTTTGCAATAAACAAATTAATACCTGAATCTATTTGGAATAAAATAGCATTATATGAATTCCCAATTAATGATGATATTATTTTAGACTTGGGTTTACGATTTAAGATAAACCCAGCAATCATACAAGGTAGAATATGTTTCGAAATAGATTCGTACGCAATTAAAACAACCATTAATAAGACCTTATTCTAAATCGAAATAAATTCAATTAGCATTGATTGTGGTGCTCAATTCTAATCTTACCAATTCAACTTTTCTCAATCCGTAGTCTTCCCAGTCTTCGCAAACTCAAAAATCGTATCAACAGACATTCTATCTGTTAAACTTGCTGAATACAAAATTTTATACACAACTCCATATTCATTGATTAAAAACTCGGCAGGAATAGTACTAATCGATTCGTTTCCAGCCATCCAATGAACAGGAATTCCTTTTATTTTTGCTTGAACTGCATTCGAAAAAAAGCTAGTAATATGGCTTTTTGCAGATTTGAAACCCGAATTTTCAATCCCATAACCATCATAGACTAATTTTAAGGGATCTGCAACAATGGGAATGGGTGAAACACTTCTGTGAAACATATTACTCAATAATGTTTCAGCAGTTGACTCAAAAAAGAAAATCATCTCCAGACCTAAGTCTTTTAATTCCTGATGTCTTGCCTGTAAACGATGTACACGCATATTACAAAAGGGACAACCAGCATGTCTAAAAAACCCGAGTAAAACACGTTTTCCTCTATAATCTTTAAGATTAATTTTTCGGTTAAAAATATCCACTACTTCGAAAACTGGCGCCAAGGCATTTACATTTAATAAAATTCGTTCTTTCATCTTTTCTCTTTACTTATTTATTTATTTATTTCTATTTACATGAAAATTTTATTTTAATTTCTTCACTGAATTTATCGAACAAGATGGTACAAATTAAATTATCTCTTCTACTGTGTTCAAAAACAGTCTTTCAATTATTTACTTTAGGTAAAAGACAAAATTGATGTCTTTGAACTTTTATCGTTGCTGAAAATTGACTTATAAATTTTTCTTAAACAATTATTAATAAGTTTTGAGTCCACTACACAAAGTCGATTCTACCGGTTTTTACTATTTCAAATTGCGTAAAATTACCGTTTTTTTTACTACTAACAACTTTTTAGAGTCCGATAACCTTTTAAAACTCAAATTCGGACTTAGCTTTAAATTCTTAGAGTCTTAAAAGCCGAAATAGTAGCAATCCTCTGGTGTTCTAACAATGGTTCTAAGCGCAATTTAAATCTAAAATCGATTCAGGTTCTCTATCTTATATCTAATTTCGCCCTATTTTTTTTATTGGTTTGTTTTAAGGCTGAGATTCTAGGTAGGGATCCAAATTTGATGAAACAACTATCTTTAATCCCAACTCGGATTCTCAAACTAGAGACCAACTGCGAACTAAGCATAATAAGTTTCGAAAATATTACTGATAGAATTAATTACGCCCGCTTCACCTCTCACCTCTAGACCGGCTCAGTATTCACTTGGCAAATATTCCATTCAAAACTATTTCCGACACATTTTGTTTTTTTAACTTTTTAATTTAACTTTGAAAAACAAAGTACTTTTAAATATGTCAAAAAACGAATCCGATTACTTAAACGATCTTGCAGAAATTCGCTCTATGATGGAACGTTCATCCAAGTTTATCTCACTTTCTGGCTGGGCAGGAATTTTAGCAGGAATTTATGCACTTGTAGGTGCTTATCTCGCTTACAACTATTTGAATTTCAATCCGAAATCTATCTATATCAAATCACTAACAAGTAATTTTTCATCCGTTTATTTACTTGGAGCAGGTGTTCTACTTACAGCTTTAATCACCGCTATGTTGCTTTCCAAAAATAAAGCCACAAAAAAAGGTGAGAAAATCTGGAATGCTACTTCTCGCAGAATGTTGAGTAGCATGTCGGTTCCACTATTATCGGGTGGAAGTTTGCTTTTGCTCTTAATCTCTAAAAGCATTATTGGTTTACTATTACCATTAAGTCTAATTTTTTATGGCTTAGCCCTGTACAATGCAAGTAAATTCACTTTTCCAGAAGTTAAATTTTTAGGCTTTTTTCAATTAAGTTTAGGTCTTTTAAGTGTATATTTTATTGAATTTAGCTTATTAATTTGGGCAACAGGTTTTGGTCTTGTTCATATCATTTATGGTATTTTTATCTATCTCAAGTACGAGCAGTGAAAGTATCAATAAACAGTTTACATAAAGCTTTTGAAAGTCGAATTCGGCTTGGAATCATGTCGGTTTTAGCCGTTAATGATGCTCTCGATTTTAATGCACTAAAAGAATATCTTGATTTAACAGACGGAAATCTGGCTAGTCATTTAAAAGGTTTAGAAAAAGAAGCTTTCATTCAGGTTGAAAAAACATTTATTGGAAGGAAACCAAATACAACTTATTGCTTAACCGATGAAGGTAAACAAGCTTTTAGTGATCACCTCAACGCTTTGGAAATTCTAATTAAGGCTAACAAATAAAATTGTATGATAAGAGTTCACTCCAAAAAGTCGATTCTTTCGATTTTCACCCTTCCAAATCCTACGAATTTGACGAATAGTTTGTTAAAAACTACTTTTCGGAGTACGCTCATGACAATGATATGCAATTTACTACTCAGAACACTGCATGGTCTTTTTTTCAAATCGAAAGAATTCGTTTTTTTTACCTTTTTACTTTGGATTACAAAGTACTTTTAATACACTACAACTAACTAAACCTACAGAATTATGAAAAATGAAATTATAAAAAACCTCGGAAATCCAAAAATCTTGGAAAATTTATACCGATCAAATAAATCGACTTTCCAAAAGGATTTTAATCAAATTTATACTGATATTCAACATGAACCCATTGCTCAAATATGGAATGAACGTCTTAATTTTGAAGATAAAACAATGGTTTGGGGTTCAAAAAAGGAACGTATTCTTATTGTTTTTGCTATTTTACTGGCTGCATTTATTGCAAAAATTCCACACTTCTTTGATGTAAACCCTGAGTTTTTTTATCCTAGAAATATAGGCTTTGTTGTTTTTCCTGTGCTAACTGCATATTTCGCATGGATAAGAAATCTTCATCTAAAACAAATACTTAGTATCTGTGTAATTTTCCTTATTTCTCTATTCTATATCAATTTCCTTCCTGATATTCCAACTAGTGACACTCTCATTTTAGCCTGTATTCATCTTCCTTTGCTGCTGTGGTCTCTATATGGATTCATTTTTGTTGGGGGGAAATTTTCGAATTTCCAACAACGATTAGATTTTCTTAGATTCAATGGAGATTTTCTAGTTATGACAACTATTATTCTGATTTCTGGAGGAATACTTAGTGCTTTTACTATAAGCTTATTTGAATTAATTGATCTGAAGATTGTGGAGTTTTACATGATGAATATTGGAATTCTGGGTTTATCTACAGCGCCAATTATTGGAACGTATTTAGTTCAAACCAATCCTCAAATTATTAATAAAGTTTCTCCTATTATTGCAAAACTCTTTACTCCTTTGGTTTTAGTCATGTTAACTGCTTTTCTAGGTACAATTTTATTCACCGGAAAAGATCCATACAACGATAGAGATTTCCTCATTCTATTTAATGTTTTATTGATTGCTGTAATGGCTCTTATTTTATTTTCTCTGTCTGAGTCAAGTAAAAATGATATTGGATTTTGGGCAATTGCATTACTTTTAGGTCTTGCCATAGTTACGGTGATTATTAATGGAATTGCCTTATCCGCTATCATTTTCAGAATTTCTGAATGGGGATTTACTCCAAATCGTATTGCCGTTTTGGGTAGTAATCTGCTCATTCTGAGTAATTTACTAATCGTGACTTTTTATTTACAAAAGTCTGTGAAAAATCCATCACTTTTTGTTTTGGCAGAAAAAAGCATTGCTTCTTTTTTGCCCATTTATAGCCTTTGGGCAGCAATTGTGGTTTTTTTATTCCCCTTTTTATTTGGTTTTAATTAGTTTAGTTAGCTAAAACGAACAATCTTTAAACGGCTTGTTTTTCAATTATTTAGAACAATTGGCTTCTTAAATGATTAACAATCCATTTTTTTATCTAATTCCTTTAAAAAGTGTATCCCTGCAAAAAATAGCCGATTTCTGGCTATTTGAAAGGCTTAAAACCCAAAACTCGAGCTATTATTGTAGGCTTATAAGTTGAATTGGTATTTTGGACTTTAACACATTATTAAAATGGTAAAACCAAAAAACAATATTTAAATCTAGTTTTAGACAAAGTACCACTTCGTTTTCTTCATTTAATTGGTTCTTTATTTTCAATATTTGATTCAAACTCTACATTAAAATCGCCCATATTTTGATTCATGACTCCACTCAAACAAGTCGATTCTTTCGGTTTACACCCTTCCAAATCCTACCAATTCGACGAATAGTTTACTGAAACGAATTTTCGGAGTACACTCATTAATAAAACAATTAAATCCAATACTGCTAATACGGCTTTACTAATTCTGTTTCTATACTCACTTATTTTCTTTCTAAAATAGTTTGCGAAACGAAACTATTACGCTTCATGTTTTTTATCTTATAAGCTTCTTTCAAAAGTTTGCATAAGTTTTAAATCAAACACTATTCTTTTGACTTTAGCTTATGTAACAATGAGATGAGTTTCGATTTACCATAAATGAGTCATTTACATTTTGATGTTATAATCAGAATCTTTGATTTACACCATCCTTCTTAATTTCAAGAATTAAATAACCACGGCTTTGCAAAACATTACCATAAAAGGCGCTCGCGAACACAATCTTAAAAACTTCGATATCAACATCCCAAGAGATCAGTTTGTCGTAATTACAGGATTGTCGGGCTCGGGAAAATCATCTTTAGCTTTTGATACAATTTATGCTGAAGGACAGCGCCGTTTTATGGAGTCGCTTTCTGCTTATGCTCGTCAGTTTTTAGGAATGATGGAACGACCAGATGTTGATTTTATAGACGGTCTCTCTCCTGTTATTTCCATTGATCAAAAAACAACTTCTCGAAATCCTCGCTCTACCGTTGGAACTGTTACTGAAATTTATGATTTCATGCGATTGCTATTTGCAAGAGTCGCCATTCCTTATAGTTATCAAACTGGAAATAAAATGGAAAAACAAACAACAGATCAAGTTGTAGATTCTATTTTAAGTTTACCTGAAGGAACCAAAGCGTACTGTTTAGCACCTGTTGTTCGTGGAAGAAAAGGACATTATCGTGAGCTTTTCGATCAAACCATGAAACAAGGGTTTATTCGTGTTCGAGTTGATGGTGAATTTCTAGAACTGGAAAAAAATCTTCAAATTGATCGCTATAAAACGCACAATATTGAAATCGTAATCGACCGTTTTGTCATATCTAATAATTCACGTTCACGAATTGCGCAAAGTGTCCAAATGGCGCTCGAAATGGCCGATGGGAATGTAATTCTGACCATTCAGGAAAATGCTAAAAAAACGCGCGACCAATTATATTCTCAGAAATTATTTGATCCTGAAAGTGGTTTAGCTTACGAAGATCCTGCGCCAAATTTATTCTCTTTCAATTCTCCCTTTGGCGCTTGCCAAACGTGTAGCGGAATCGGTTATCATTACGATGCCGATATGAATTTAATTTTACCAAATCCCAAACAATCTCTTGCAGAAGGCGCCATTCGTTACCTAGGTCCTGCAAAAGGAACCTTTGTTTTCAAACAAATCGAAGCCATTCTTTTAGAATATAAATGCACATTAGAAACTCCTTTTGAAAAAATTCCAGAAGAAGCCGTTGATTTGATTTTCAATGGTACAGGAACACGTAAATTCCTTGTTCCTTATGAGTTTAAAGGAAATATTGTGAATTATAATCACACATTTCCTGGAATCGTTAAACTCATTCGTGATGCATACGAAAGTTCCAAAAACAAAGAGAAAGAAAAAGCTCAGGGTTTTATGGATAAAGTTCTGTGTAGAACCTGTAATGGTGGCCGTTTAAACAAAGAAGCTCTTTCCTATCGCTTAGACACCTATTCCATTCACGATTTAGTTCAATTCGATATTGCTCAACTTCGTCAAGTTATCGGGGCCTTGAATCTTACAGAACGCCAAAGACTTATTGGTCATCAGGTTATTAAAGAAATTCGTGATCGTTTAGATTTTCTTCACAATGTTGGTCTTAGTTATTTAACATTAAACCGAGAAGCTCAAACCTTGAGCGGCGGAGAAGCGCAACGCATTCGTTTAGCTACTCAAATTGGTACTCAGTTAGTTGGTGTTTTGTACATTTTGGACGAACCAAGTATTGGGCTACATCAAAGAGATAATATTAAATTGATTCGTTCTTTAGAAACCTTGCGTGATTTAGGAAACAGTGTTATCGTTGTTGAACACGACAGGGAAACCATAGAACATGCCGATTATGTTGTTGATATGGGACCTGGCGCGGGAATCTACGGAGGTGAAATTGTAAGTCAGGGTAAACCTGCCAATTTAACCACCAACTCTGTTACGGCAAAATATTTACGCAATGAATTGCATATTCGCATTCCAGAAAAATTGCGTGAAGGTTCCGGAAAATCCTTAAAACTCATTGGAGCTAAAGGACATAATCTTAAAAATGTACATCTTGAAATTCCGCTTGGTAAATTTATTTGTGTTACTGGAGTTAGTGGAAGTGGGAAAAGTTCTTTAATCAATCAAACCTTAGTTCCCATTTTATCGAGCCATTTTTATAATGCTAAAACTCCAGCACTTCCTTATGAATCCATTGAAGGCTTAGAGCATATAGACAAAATCATTTCAGTTGATCAAAGTCCGATTGGTAGAACACCTCGTTCTAATCCTGGAACCTACACTAAATTATTCGATCATATTCGATCTTTATTTTCTGAGTTACCAGAAGCTAAAATTCGTGGTTATGGGCAAGGTAGATTTTCATTCAATGTGAAAGGTGGGCGTTGTGAAGCATGTAGCGGAGATGGAATGCGAAAAATAGAAATGAATTTCCTACCTGATGTGTACGTACCTTGCGAAACCTGTAAAGGGAAACGCTATAACCGAGAAACCTTACAAATTTATTATAAAGGTAAAAATATCAGCGATGTACTAGAAATGCCTATATCGGAAACTGTTGATTTTTTTGAATCCGTACCAAGTATAAAACGAATTGTATCGACCTTAGACGCTGTTGGATTAGGATATATTACCATTGGTCAAAGTTCTACTACGCTATCAGGTGGTGAGGCTCAGCGAGTAAAGTTAGCCAAAGAATTGAGCAAAATTGGAACAGGTGATACTATTTATATCATGGACGAACCTACAACAGGACTTCATTTTCAAGATGTGAATGTATTGGTTGAAGTCATTCACAAACTCGTTGACAAAGGAAATACAGTTGTCGTAATAGAACACAATCTAGATTTAATAAAAGCAGCAGATTGGGTAATTGACATAGGTCCTGAAGGTGGACGATTTGGTGGTGAGATTATTGCACAAGGAACACCAGTTGAGGTTTCAGAGAAGTTTACTAGTCCTACCGCACAGTATTTAAAAATGGAGTTCGAAAGACTAAAATCTCTTTCTTCTGTTAATTCTTAGTGTCTTTTATAAAAAAAAATAAAAAAGATTTTTTTTATAATTAAATATTATACTTATCACTAATTTAACTTTCGGACTTTGATATTTTGTAAAGTGAATGATTTTGTTAACGATTTTATGTAGCATAGTTAATGAAATCAAGAGCTTATTCGCAACTTTTTAAGCTTAGTTCATGTCTATTATTTGGTCATGCTGGGCTTCAACCCAGCATCTCAGATTAAGAGCCAATCTATTCAAAAAAAGTGATTGTTGCTTAAAAAGATATTGGACAGAGATCGCACTTTGTGGTTCTTCTAATAGTGGCAGGGCACAGGTTGACCGTTTTTTTTGCGAAAACCACTGCCTTTTTTATAGAAACAAAGTCCGAATTTGAGTCACTAATTTATTTAGTTATTTTTTAATTTAGATTATATCCATAACATGAATAAAATAAATCGAATATTTATTAATTATTGGCTAAAATATAAGCCGTACCAAAAGCAACAATCATCTGACTTTTTTTATCTTAATTTAGCAAATAGAATAAAAAAAACGTTTCTTACACATCCTTTAGCTTCTGATCTTATTCTAAAATATTCAGATGATAGTCTAAATGATCTTTCTTGTATGATAGCATCTTATCTCGAAGATCTTGTATCAAATACAAACATTTGGAATACATTTATTCGATTAAATAAAGAATTCTACGGAAAACCCTTGCCTTTTTACGATTGCAACGATTATGTTGAAGAGGAAATAAATCTAGACGATATTAATTTTTTAGTTTGGTACTTTCGAAGTTGTTACGATGAAAATATAGTCAAATTTACGAATAACTCTATTCTTAGCTCATCAATAAATTCCATTTATGAACTATTAGAAGAAGCATGGGAAATTGCACCCGAAAACAATGCTCATTCAGAATTATTTACGTTGTCAACAGATGCAGATTTTTTACTCTATTCGATTGCGTTTGAGTAAATTTATGATGAATACCTATCTTTTTATTCCAGACTCTATTGCCATTTATAATGAAGAAGAAGATGAATTATTTGAAACGAATAGCAACCACCCTCAATTAACACAGTTAGTTCAGCACGAGTTTGATCACTTTTTATTTAAAACACGAACCAAACTATTAGCCCTACGAATTAATGAATGGTTTGCTCATATTTTAGGCAAAGAACATCCCTATTTTGATTCTATAAGTACAATAAGTCAAAAAATTACGGGTAATTTTAAAATTACGCACAAAGATTCTAACTACTACTATTTAGAACACATTGCATCAAAACGTTCGTTTGCTGTACTTTCAACAACTTTAGAAGTAAATACTATTTATCTAAAACCTAACGATGTTGTATTTATAAGTTTAATTCGCTGGAAAAATAATTGGCTATTTTCAGGAGTATTGATTAATCATGAAAACAAACAAGCGATTATTGAAAAAGAACTCAATTCAAATTCAAGTTATAGTGAATTCGTATTTCTAGATATTGAACAATTTCCTGATAAAATTAATGAAACCCTTACATTAATGAACCAAGCGTTTTGGGGATTAACTCTTGGGGCACCTATGATTTTTATAACATATAATGAGGTTCAAGATTTTATTAATTTATTTTTTGAACGTCATAGACAACTTGTTTTAAAAAATAAATTAATCAAAATCAATTCTACAAATAATGATTCACCCAATGTTGATGATTTTGAAGGGGAATCTGACGATATAATTGCGGTTTCCTTTAACCCAAAAACTGGACTTGAATTCGGTAAAAATATCAACCAAGCTTTTACAATACCTAGAAATAAGTATTATAGAAATAATATTAGTGAAACAGAATATGATACAAAATTAATTTTATGTACCAATCAGTTTTCCTGTGAATTTTGTAATTATTTGATCGAAACTTGTAAATATTCAAATCCATTTTTTAAAACAGACTTTGGGAAGACTTTTTTAGTTGATACTGATTTTTTATATCGATTTTATAAAAATATCAATTATGTTTCTTTGCCAACTTTAACACTTTTAAAGTAAACTAACTCAAATTTCGTTTTAGCCCCTTTATTAGGTTTATTAATTTTTTAAAAGCTGAGTCCATTCTATAAAGTCGATTCTTTCGGTTTAAACCTTCCATATTCTACGAATTCTACGAAGATACTGCTAAAAACAGCTTTTCGGCGTACGCTCATAGATTCAATTTTGCGAAATAAAACAAAAACTTAACGGGAACCTATTTTTTTTTCCATCTTCGTTATTTCGTCTGGGCTCCGACCCAGTATCTCAGCCTTAGTACTTATAAGTGCTAAGGCGTAAAAAGATTTTGACTGAGATAGCACTTCGTGTTTCTACGAATTGTATTGAGGCACGGGATGTTTTTTTTGCAAAAACCAATGGAGTTTGTTTAAAAACGAAGTTTAAATTTAAGTAAACTAATACTTCAAGATGAGAAAAAAGAGTCGAAATTTACCAATTACAACATTTTCAACTCGTGTGCAATAACCGATTTATTTACTGCAAACTACTTTACTGAGTTCACTCTTCAATTAAAGCAGTTTTTGTCACGAATTAAATAGAAGATAACTTATAAAAAATTTTTTTATTGAACACTTTATAGTTGTTAAATCATCAAGTTTGCTCAAGAAACTATTTTTCAGAAGATCTTTAAGCATTAATCACCTATTACATTAGTTCTTAAAACGGCTAAGCGTTCCTGCAAATGTGAGGTCATTCCATGAATATGATCTGCTGTGGCAGCATGTTCTTCAGAGCCAGCTGCATTAGATTGAGTAATTCGATCAATATCATGAACAGCCAAAGAAATTTGTTCAATTCCTAAAGTTTGCTCAGTCATGGTTGATGTTAACTCAGTGAGCATGATATTTATATCACTAAATTTATGTTCAATATCTTGAAAACGAATTTCGGTATCGTTTAGTAAATCTGAACCCTCATCAATTTTCTGATGAACGGAATCAATAATCACTTCTGTATTTTTTGCAGCTTCTGATGATTTTAATGCCAAAAAACGAACTTCTTCTGCAACGACAGCAAATCCCAAGCCCGCTTGCCCCGCTCTTGCAGCTTCAACTGCTGCATTCAATGCTAATAAATTAGTCTGAAATGCAATTTCCTCAATTGATTTATTAATTCGTTTTGTTTCAGAACCTGCTTGTTGCATATCACCCATCGTGATTACCATATTTTTCAAAGAGGTCAGCGTAATATCTAATACTGAGGTTAATTCATTCATTAATTGCTCAATTGCAGTAACTCGAAGCGCATTTTGTTTTGTAGCACTATTCATTTCTTCTAGTGACGACGAAGTCTGTTCAACACCCGCAGCTTGTTGATTCGCCCCATCTGCCATTAATAAACTATTAGCTTTTATTTCATTAGCCGATTGATGCAACTCCTCAATAGCTATCTCTATCTTGTTGATAACATTAATACGTATAATTTTGAATACTCGATATATTTGAAATCCTAATAAACCTAGAAATAACGTGGCCAAAAGGCTATATACCAGTAAAAATAGTTTAAAGTTTGAAACTTCGTTGGTAACGGTTTCCGATGAAATTAAGTTTTTTTCGGTTTTATTTTTCAGAGATTTAATATGAGAACGAATTGCTAACAGGGCAGGTAAAGTTTGGTTTTCATAAATTTTTAAAATTACAGATTTACTTTCTACGTCTCCTTTAGACATTTCTTGTTGTATTCTCTGAGCAGATAAATGTAACTCTTTATGTATTGTAACTAACTTCTGATCAATATCACCATTCCCATGCAATTTACTATAATTTGATTGGGAATTTGCCAACCAGGTACCCATTGCACATTTTGTTGGGTCTAATTGTATAGTTAATTCATTCTTTCCATTACTTAATAAATAGGAATCTAAATTTATCAACCATTCAAGATGAGTATTTTCAATAAGTTGTAATTCTAAGTGAATTTTCTGATTAGTATTCATCATTTCAGTATCTGTATTAATGACTTCTAATATGAAGTTAGACACCACTAAAAAAAGTAGATTCGACGTGAAAATGGTAAAGAATCCAAGTAGAGTTCTTAATCTTAATGAGGATTTATACCACAATTGAAAAAGGAAGAAATTTTTCATACTAAACCAATAGATTTTTTAATTAATTTTAAATAATTAGGTTCATAAGATAAGTGATTCAAGAGTATTTTATCATATTATAATTGAATCCGCTATAAATAGTCAGTTTAACCGTTTTTTATTCTCTTAAATCGGGTAAAATTGTAGCTTATTTTGCTTAAGACTACTTATCAGGTTAGCATATATTTTGATTACACATTATTGATTTTGTCGTTTTTCAACTAATAAAATAATTTAGTAACTGTTTAATTTATTTAAATCTCACTTTTCTTTATCCCATCCTAAATAAAAACAAAACATGGATTAGAGTAATTTTCTTTAAAAAATCCAACAATCTGCCGTTAATTTCACATTATTTAATTGAGCTTTCCTAAATCTTTAGTTGTTAACATTGAGCCCAATCCTAAATGTTTCTTTTGTCTATGATTTGTAGGTAGTTATCGGTTTTTCACATTCAAATCGTATTAAGTCGCTCATTATTTTACAGAAAACTACCTTTCAGTGTAAGCTCTAAATTGTTTTTCTTTGTTTGATATCATCGACCAAAACCCTTATTTTTTTCTAGAAAAGCGCTTACAACAAAGATTAAACTGATATGCGAAATACTTCTATGACTGAGTTAAAACCTATCCCTTCTTATTTAAAACAATTTATTGTTGAACAACATTATGATGAATACACCCATCAAGATCATGCAGTTTGGCGATACATAATGAGAAGAAACGTAGCTTTTTTAAAGGATTATGCTCATGAAGCCTATCTAGAAGGTTTAAAAAAAACGGGAATCACTTTAGATAGAATTCCTAACATTGATGAAATGAATCAATGCTTAGCAAAAATAGGTTGGAGAGCAGTTGTTGTTGATGGATTTGTCCCACCAGCAGCTTTTATGGAATTTCAAGCTTTAAAAATTTTGGTAATCTCAGCCGAAATTAGAAATATAAATAACATTTTATATACTCCCGCACCCGATATTATTCATGAGGCTGCTGGACATGCACCCATTATTGCTAATCCTGAATACAGTGCTTACTTACAAAAATTCGGAGAATATGGAATGAAAGCCGTCTTCTCAAAAGAGGATTACGAAATATATGAAGCAATTCGATATTTATCTATCATCAAAGAATTCACAGGTACAACTCAAGCTGAAATAGATTTTGCCGAAAAAGATTTAGAGGAAAAGATGAATGCAGTAATTCATGCTTCTGAATCTAATTTATTATCTCGAATGCATTGGTGGACCGTTGAATATGGATTAGTTGGAACACCAAACGATTTTAAACTATTTGGAGCAGGTTTATTATCCTCTGTAGGAGAAAGTAAACATTGCTTAAATGATGAAGTAAAAAAAATACCACTTGATAAAAGCTGTGTACATTTTCAATATGATATCACAACCATGCAACCTCAATTATTTGTAGCTAAAGATTTTACCGATTCATTACAAGTTTTAGAAGATTTTGCTGATACAATGTCTTTCAGAAAAGGTGGCTTAACATCAATGGAATTAGTTAAAGAAACCCAACAAGTTGGAACGCTTGTGTATTCTTCTGGCTTACAAGTAAGTGGTATAATTTCTGAAATTATTACAGATTCTAACTCTAATCCTATTTATTTCAAAACATCTGGAAGTACACAATTAGCGATTGATGATAAAGAGCTAGAAAATCATGGAATTAATAGGTATCTGAATGGATTGGAATCACCAATCGGAAATCTTAGTAATTGCAATAAAAACATTGAAGATTTTAAAGCCGAAGATTTTCTCCAATACGGGATAATTCAGAATAAAGCCGTTACACTAAATTTTGAATCAGGAATTATGGTAAGTGGGAACATTGAGTTAATAACCAAAACGCAACTAGGAAATATCCTATTCTTAGAAATGTCACCATGCGTTGTCACACTTGGCTCTACTGTATTATTTGAGCATTCCGATTCTATGTACACATTAGCTCTTGGCTCAAAGATTAGCTCTGCTTTTTCAGGTAGTGCTGATAAAGAAAATTTTAATGTTTATCCACCCAAATCTGAACGAAATGCACTAAAAATACATCACTCTGATGAAGAAAAATTCTTATTCAAGTTATATACAATGGTTAGAGAAATGCGTGAAATGAAAACAATTCAATGGGAAACAGTAAAATTTGTGTTTGAAAAATTAAATCATTCCTATCCTGAAGACTGGCTTCTTAGACTTGAGTTATTAGAACTTCTATCCCAATACAAAATTGAAGATTCTCTCAATATTAAATTAAATAATGATTTAAATGAATTAAAAAAGAAGAGCGATACGCATTTAAATGTTATTACTGCAGGGTTAAACTTAATTTATGATACGGTTTCAGTTTAAAGTCTTATTTTACATAAAAAAGATTTACATGATTGAATTAAAAAAGATTTTAATAACTGGTGCTGGAAAAGGGATCGGATATGAATTAACGCTTAAAGCTTTAAAAGGCGGACATACTGTTTTTGCACTAAGTCGAAATTTGAGTACTCTTCGTCCTCACACAAAAGTTTATGGCGAAAAATTAAACTTAATTCCATTTGATTTAAGTAAATCAGAATCTTTTTTTAGCTTAGAAAAGATAATTTCTGAATCAACAACATCCTTAGATATTATTATAAATAACGCAGGTTTATTGATTAATAAAACCTTTTTAAATCTTTTAGACTCCGATTGGAATTCACTTTGGGAAGTCAATGTAATGGGACCAGTTAGACTAATTAAATCATTAATTCATTTGATATCGGATAACAGCCATATTATTAACATAAGTAGTATGGGTGGCTTTCAAGGTAGTTTAAAATTTCCAGGCTTATCTGCCTACAGTACAGTTAAAGGAGCACTAAGCATTTTAACAGAATGCCTTAGCGTGGAAGCAGATTTAAAGAATTGTTCCGTAAATGCTTTATGCCTTGGTGCAGTTCAAACTGAAATGTTAGAACAAGCTTTTCCAGGATATAACGCACCCATAAATGCAAACCAAATGGCTGAGTTTATTTTGAACTTTGCTTTAGTAAATGGTACAATTATGTCAGGTAAAATAATTCCTGTTTCTATATCAAATCCCAATTAGTCATCTTTTTTTGCAAAACTGATTGAAAGCGTAGTTTTTTAGTATTACAATTCAGTATTATATAATATAAATTTTAATTAATAGTTGAAAACCATGAAAAAACTGTTTTTATTAGTACTTACACTTTTTATTTACTCCTCGCCACTTTTAGCTCAAGGATTTAAATTAATTGGGATGAATACACTTTCAGGTGCAATTACGGGATCAGCTATCGGTGGCGCAACTATGTTAATTACAAATGATTTTGACAACTACAGACCTCTGAGCATCGGATTTGGAACAGGAACTATTGCTGGTTTAGGTTTAGGTGTTTATGATATAACAACGAATTCTTCTGAATATTCGGGAGTTTTTAACTCATCATCTGAAACATCTGGTCAATTAATATTGACAGATACATTCTATGGTACGCTAACAGGTGCATTAGTTGGTTTTGCCGTAACATTGATTTCTGAAGATAAATTAGTTGATGGTTTAAGAGTTGGAGCAGGTTTTGGAGCCTATTCAGGTTTAGTTTTTGGAATTGTAGATGCTTTCATCATGAATAATATGGGTACTGGCGGTGGTGGCGGCTATGGTTTAGGATCCATAAATTTTAATCAAGTAAATGGCATAGTACAATATGAAGGCTCAGTAATTAATGCTGGTTTTTTCTCACCAAATTCAATTGCTCATCCTTCTAATGGAAGCATCAAATGGCACCCAGCCCTATCTGTTGCACATTTTAAAGTCTCAATATAAGTGAGACTTTTATGCTACTCGTTTTTTACAGTAGCTAATGTTTTTAAAATTGTTTTGACGGTCTCCAAATTACCACTCTCCGAATAGTGAATGCCGTCTGCAGCATAGTACCAGTTCTCGGGAGTATTTCCAAATCGTTGGAAATAAGGATCTATAATAATTCCCCCTTTATCACGCATTACTTCTTGATAAGCTCTAATCTCTGAATTAGAAAAACTACCATTAAAAAGAGGATTTATATTGGTTGCCTCTTCATTTACAGATGATGGTGACATCCAAATTATTGGATTGGGAGATACTAATGATTCAATAGCCGTTCGAATAGATTGTAAGTTTTCCCAAAATTCAGTTAACGATACTAAAGGTCGATCTGCAGCATAATTAACTCTGAATGCATCCCAAGTTCCAAAGTTTAGAATAACCCAATTAGGATTGTGCGATAATACCCTATTACCCAAACTTTGTAAAAGAGATGTACTTGTCAACCCTGAAACTGATGAATTAATTAGTTCAATATCTTTCTCTGTTCCAATTTCAATAATATACTTCAAAACATCAACCCAACCACCTTTTTCCGCACTTGATGAATCTCCATAAACCACTATTTTGTCATCATCTTTAAAAGGTAATTCTTCAAGATAATCTATTATGTCTTGATCTTTTAATAACTCCAATGCGATTTGCTTCGACTTATTTTCATATTTTTTAAGTGATTCAGCTAATTCCTCTGTAGTTAGACTCATTATACAAGCTTGTATTTGTTCATTTATATCTAAAGCCGGTAATAACACATTATAATTTAAAGTGATATAAGGTAATAGAAATTTAGAAATAGACTTATCTTTTTTATTCATAATCATTTATTAATTGTTTCACTAGTTGCGGTACGCCAATTGTAGCACTTTTTTGAATGAACTTAATGGATAAATTCGATTCAGATATTGGTGGAATTACAGGATCAATTATAAATATAGGTGCATCTTGATGAACATAATGTATTAAGCTTGCTGCAGGATAAACCAAAAGAGAAGTTCCTATAATTATAAAAATATCTGCACTCATAACTTCAAACATAGCTTCTTCCATTTTAGGAACGACTTCACCAAACCAAACAATATTAGGGCGTAACTGAAATCCATTGGTATCGGTATCTCCTAAATGAATTGATGTATTTCCAATGTAAATTATAGAAGATGGATGATTTTCTGGAATTGCTTCGAATAATGAGCCATGCAACTGAATAATTTTCTTTGATCCTGCTTTTTTATGTAAATCATCAACATTTTGAGTAATTATTGTTACTTCATAATATTCTTCTAATTCCTTTATTGATAAATGTGCTGCATTCGGTTGTGCCTTAAAAGCAATCAATCTTCTACTATTATAAAAGTCTAAAACTTTTTGGGGATTATTTTGCCAACCATCAATTGAAGCAACTTCATGAACAGGAAATCCATCCCATAACCCATCGTGATCTCTAAATGTTGATAAACCACTCTCTTTACTAATCCCTGATCCAGTTAAAATAGTAATTTTTTTTGATGATTTATTCATAAATAAAAATACAGTAAAACGAATAAAAAAGGGGAATAAAAGCGAAAGAAACGCACAAAAAAAAAGCCCGAAGCAGAGCTACGGGCT
>CAZNTR010000024.1:0-31859 GCA_964575925.1 uncultured Chitinophagales bacterium | reverse complement strand
CATTTAAAATGAGTATGGTTTCATCCCTATTGAATTGAATTCTTTTTGGAATTTGTGGATGTGCTAGATAACGTACAAAATCAGGTTTGTCATTATCCGTAATTTTGAACCCAATTCCTTTTTTTGCAGTTACAAGATATTTACCTGAGGGACTAATGGAAACGAAATCAGGATTTTCAGTTCCTTTACTCCACTCAAAAAGAAAATCTTGAGCCGATACTATAGTATGCAGACCCAAAAACAATGAGCAAAAAATGAAAAGAGATTTAATCATAAAACTTTTTGCTGAAAAATAAAGGTTAAAAAACGCAAAGAATATAACACAAAAGATGTATTTTTAAAGTAAATCCGAAATTAATTATTTGAAATGCTTAAAATTCCTGTTGGTAGCGATCATGCTGGTTTTCCTGCAAAAGAAAAAGTAAAAGAAATTTTGATATCCTCAGGTTTTGAACCTGTAGATATGGGAACATTTAGTACAGATTCAGTTGATTATCCTGATTTTGCATATAAAGTAGCACATAGTGTTGGCACTGGATTGTTTGCAAAAGGTATTCTTGTTTGTGGAAGTGGGCAAGGTGTTTGTATTACAGCAAACAAAGTGGATCATGTTAGAGCTGCTTTGGTTTACAACGAAGAAGTAGCCTCTCTTACTAGACAACATAATGACGCTAATATTATGTGTTTACCTGGAAGAACATTGGCAGAAAGTGAACTTGAACGCATTGTTAAAACATTTCTTTCAACTGAGTTTGAAGGTGGAAGACATCAAAAACGAGTGGAAAAAATTCACGAATTAACAGGAAAATAGATTTTCTATCATTAATTACTCAAATTCGAACTTTGACATTTAGTAAAGAGAATGATTTTGTTAACGGTTTTATGTAGCAAAATTAATAAAAACAAGAGCTTATTCGCAACGTATTGAACATAGTTCATAGATGTTATTTGGTCATGCTGGGCTTCGAACCAGCATCTCATCCAAAAAACCAATCTATTCAAAAAAAGTGATTGTAGCGTAAAAAGATATTGGACACAGAAAGCACTTCGGGGTTTTTCGAATCGTAAAAAGGTACTGGATGATTGTTTTTTGCGAAAAACATTACCCTCATTTAATAAATGAAGTCCGAATTTGAGTTTATAACTAGAAATTAAACTTGGAATCACTCCAAAAGTCGCTTTTCAAGATGTATATTTTTTTTAAAGTGTGTAAACGTCAAAGATATTGTTGAAAACTATAGTTTAGTTTTCGCTCAAACTTGTGTTTATAATTTTAATGAACTGAAAAAAGCATTTTAATAAAGTCATCAATTAATATTGAGTGCATTACGGTAAGTCGATTTTGTCGTTTTCATCGTTTTCAAAAAGATTACTATCACCGATTATTTTGTTTAAAACTATTTTTAGGCGTGCGCATTATGTAGTTTATTCAAAATGAAGTTTTAAACAAGTTACAAAGTTCAAAATATTAGCTAAATCATTCAATAAAGTGTCTTTAATCTTGTAAATTTAGCACAAATAATAACCCGTCGATTTTTACCAATAAAACCAGCCTCATGAAGCCTTTAAATATTCAAGACCCTGAAATCTATAGTTTAATTGAAAAAGAAACCGATCGTCAGAATTTCAATATTGAACTAATTGCCTCCGAAAACTTTGCATCAAAAGCAGTTATTTCTGCAATGGGAACAGCATTAACCAACAAATATGCTGAGGGGCTACCTGGCAAAAGATATTATGGAGGTTGTGAATATGTCGATTTAGTTGAAGATGTGGCACGAGAAAGAGCAAAAATGCTGTTTGGCGCTGATTGGGTTAACGTTCAACCACACTCTGGTGCAACTGCAAATATGGCTGTCTATCTCACATTTATGAAACCTGGAGATACTTTTTTAGGATTTAACTTAGCACACGGTGGCCACTTGACTCATGGTTCCCCCGTCAATTTTTCAGGTATTTTGTATAATGCCGAATTTTATGGCGTTGATAAAGAAACAGGACGTCTAAATATGGACGAAATCCGTGATAAAGCCTTAAAGATTCGCCCCAAAATGATTTCTATTGGAGCATCTGCTTACACGGGTGATTTTGATTACGCAGCTTTCCGATCAATTGCTGATGAAGTTGGAGCATTTTTATGGATGGATATGGCGCATACCGCAGGTCTTATTGCAACAAAATTATTAAACGATCCAATGCCTCATTGCCATGTAGTTACAACTACAACACATAAAACCTTAAGAGGTCCAAGAGGTGGAATGGTTTTAGTTGGAAGAGATACTGAAAATACCTTAGGAAAAGTTGCACCTAAATCAGGCAGATTAAAAAACTGGAGTGAGTTATTAGACTCTGCTGTTTTCCCAGGTTCAATTGGCGGGCCATTAATGCATGTAATTGCCGCAAAAGCCGTAGCTTTTGGTGAAGCTCTTCATCCAAGTTTCAAAGATTATCAGATTCAGGTTTTAAAAAATATGCAAGCTATGGCTACTCGATTAAAAGAATTAGGCTATAAATTAGTTTCAGATGGAACGGTAAATCATTTAATTTTAGTTGATTTACACTCAAAAGGTTTAAATGGTAAGTTCGCTGAAGAAGTTTTGGAAAAAGCTCAAATTACAGTAAATAAAAATATGGTTCCATTCGATACTGAATCGCCATTTGTAACTTCTGGAATTCGAATTGGATCACCAGCAATGACAACACGTGGTTTAAAAGAAGTGGAATTTAGACGAATTGCAGAATTGATAGATCTAACGTTATCTAATCCAACTAATGAAGATATTCTTTATAAAGTGGGAAGTGAAGTAAACGAGATATGTACTAAATATCCATTGTATAATTTCGTAACTGTTTAAAGCACCATTATAAATCTGGAAAAAGATTAAAACGTTCAGTATTGATACATAATAGTTCAAACTGAACGTTTTTTTTAGAAAACTGAATTCAATTTAATAAAATGAAAAGAGCAATAATGGGCTCAGAACCACCTGTTGCAAAAGCCCCAAAACAAGATCCTCAAGCTGAGATGAGTTTTATAGATCATCTTGAGGAGTTACGTATGAGAATTCTTAAAGGCTTAATTGGGATTGCTATAGGAGTCATAATTGCATTTATTTTTAGTGATTTTATTATAAAAAACGTCTTGTTAGGTCCTGTAAGTAAAGATTTTATCGTTTATAAATGGCTAGGAATTGATGCTATAGATATTACATTACAAAGTAGGAAGTTGCCAGGTCAATTTTTTACCTTTTGGGGTACATTATTTATGGTTGGTATAATAATGGGTGCACCGCTTTTCTTTCATCAAATTTGGAAGTTCGTAACACCTGCATTAGAATCTACAGAAAAGCATAAAACCCAATTTGTCGTATTTTTTATTAGTTTTTTATTTTTGGTAGGAGTTTCATTTGGGTATTTTATTCTAACGCCTTTTGCTCTACAATTTTTCACACATTTTCAAATTTCTGATTTAGTACGAAACGATTTTGATATTAATGAGTATTTTTCATCGTTAACGATGTGGGTTTTATCAACAGGAATCATATTTCAATTACCTATGGTTTCGTATTTTCTATCCAGAATTGGATTGTTAACTCCTGTATTTATGCGTTCTTATCGCAGACATGCGATTGTGATATTTTTCATTTTAGGAGCATTTCTAACTCCACCTGATCCGATTTCTCAAGTAATGGTAGCTGTGCCACTTATTCTTTTGTATGAAATAAGTATTAGCATTAGTGGTTATGCCAACAAGAAAAGAAATAAAGAAATTTGGGGAAAATCAGAAAGTCCAATCGAGCAAAAGTAATTTATATTTAATTCAACTCTGAAATGTCGATTATTTACCTTATATAGCTATATAAAACCTTATCATTCGCTCTCTTTTTTTTGAAAACTACTTTCGTATAAGTTCATATTTTAAATGAGATTATCATAAACAATTGGCAAAGTGGTATTGATTTGAGTAAGTTTTAGTGGTTCCCCTGAACGCTCGTCTCTTTTTAAAAAACTCAACGATAATTTCTTTCAAATTGACCAAATGAGTTATTAAAAAAACTGATTCTTTAATTAAGTTAATAAAAAAGTGAGATGAATCTATCAATAAATAATGAAATCCAAACAACAGGTAAATAGATTAATGATGCAAACATTAATTTTCTAGCCGATAAATGTTGTTTTTCAGATAAATGCTTCCAAGCATACAAAGTAAAAAATAATGCAGCAATAGTAGAAGCTGTTAGAAATGTTAAGCCTGCAATAGATAAAAAATAAATTACAAAAGAAATAGGAATAAGTAGAGAAGCACTAATAAGCGATGTAAGGGATGATATCGAACCATTTCTATCATTTTTGGGAAGCATTACAAAACTCGCTTTAGTGTAGTCTTCGTTGCACAACCAAGCTATTGCAATTACGTGTGGAATTTGCCATAAAAAGACTATGCCAAACAATAACCACATTCCAATGTCATTCATTGAGCCTGTAGCTGCAACCCAACCACCGACAGGTGGAAGAGCCCCTGGAATTGACCCAATAAAAACATTGAGGAAAGTTTTTCTTTTCAGAGGAGTGTAAAATCCTAAATACAAAATAGAAGTTAATGTACTTACTGACGCTGCAACAGAATTAACATTTAAAGTTAAATAAGCAACACCTAATAAAATTAATCCAGAAGAAAACAAGAAAGCGTTAATTGCAGTAATTTTGTGAGTCGGTAAAGGACGTTTGCTAGTCCTTCTCATCAACTTGTCTAAATCCCGTTCAACATATTGATTATAAGCAGAAGTTCCAGATGCTGTTAAGAAAGTCCCAAATGCAACATGTAAAAACACTATCCAGTTAAAACCAATGGTTAAGGAACCCATAAAAAAACCAATCATCATGCTGATTAGAACCATTAATGTGATTCCAGGCTTGGTCAGTTCAAAGTATAATCTGACAGTTTCCGTTATAGAATTATATTCTACTGTATTTGTTTGCTGACTCATTCTCTAATTAATTTTTATTATTTCAAATTTACTAAAATTCAGAATTTTTGACTAATTAATAAACGTAAATCATCAAAGCAATATTGACAAAAAAAATTAAATATCATTGAGATGGGTGGGTTAACAACAATTTTAGAAAGAATTTTATTAAATCTGATTGGTCTAATTGTGAGTGAAATTAGCATGGGAAATGATTGTCCTGATTGACCAAAATACCTTGCAATATGGTTTCCCAAGCTTCAATATTAGACTTCCAGTTCAATTAGATGAGATAGTTTACCTCTGTTTTAGTCTGGGTTTAGTTTGAATTTATATTAGTTAGTACTTTAAATAGTTTATTCATCTTAGAGGCATAATTACTTTCAGTATAAAAAAAATAGATAGACCTACCATTTTTCACGTTTCCTTTCTCGCATTTTACTCGTAATGTTAGATGGTTGGATTGGAAAAATAGTTGTTGAAATTAGACTTTATGTAGTATAGAATTTGATATAAATAAATTGGTGTACTACTTTAAATAGTTAAAACTAGAACTGAAGAATCTAAAACAATTTAAACACACTGTTTTCAGCTTCATAAAGAATGGATGGTTTTATAAATGCTTAATTTGCGTGAAATAAAAAAGGCCGTCAAATAACGGACAGCCTTTTTAAATAGTATTATTTTCGTTTTTAAATTAGAAACCTGGAATAACTTCAACTCTAAACATGGTATCTAACATAGTTAAACCAACTAGGATGAGTAGAAAAAGAATAGAAAATCCAAATGATAATAAATTGAATTTTTTATCATTTTTTAGGTTCATAAAGTACATCACAACTAAATAAGCTTTAACAACAGCAATTGCAATTGCAACAACAATGTTAAAAGGCGATGGAATGTGAATCTTTGCAACAGAAACAGTTAAAATGGTTAAAACACCAAGTGCTAAAGCTGTTCCTAATAAAACTTTGAGAGATAATTGATGATGTCCGTTCATATTATTCCTTAATTAATCAATTAAATACAATAATGGAAATAAAAATATCCAAATGATATCAACTACGTGCCAGTACAATCCAATGATTTCAATTGGAGTGTAATAAGAACTGTTAAAAGCCTGTTTTTGATTTTTAAAAATAAGCCAACTTATAAGTCCAATTCCGATGATTACGTGAATACCATGTAAACCAGTCATCATAAAATAAATTGAGAAAAATTGAGGGGCTTTCACGTGATCAATTCCTGTAAAGGTATAATTAGCACCAGGGAAAATACCTAAATGAAATTTGTGAGTGTATTCAAAGTATTTTATGATCATAAAGGAGATTGCACAAATAATGGTGACAGCTAAAAAAATTGTTGTTTTTTTTCTGTCATTATGTTGTGCTGCCCAAATACTTAAAGCCATAGTTAGTGAACTTAGAATTAGTATTCCTGTATTAATGGCTCCCATACTTGTATCCAACTGCGAGGAGGCCATTATATATAAATCAGGATACCATGCTCTGTAAATTATATAAGTGGCAAATAAACCACCAAAGAATAGAATTTCTGTTACCAGAAAAATCCACATTCCCATTTTGGAAGCATCGAACTGTTGTTCAGAGTCAACAAAATGATGTGCTAGAGTAGAATTTGAACTGTGAGCCATTCGTATAAGATATTTTAGATTAAACGTTTACAGAGTGTATGTTTACATGTTGATCTTTATGATGTTCATGACCATGTGAGTCACTTCCTTCAATACCATATTCAAATTCAGCAATTGGTTTATGAAAATCATAAGGACCGTGAATAACAACAGGTGTGTATTCAAAGTTTTCCATAACAGGAGGTGTTTGAGTAATCCATTCAAGTGAACGTGCTCCCCAAGGGTTCTTTGGTGCAATAACTCCTTTTTTACCTAATGAATGTAATAAGTAATATAAAATGATGGAGAAACCCACTCCAAGAACCCAAGATCCTACTGTTGAAAATTGGTGTAAGCTTTGAAACTGATCAATATAGTTGTAATATCGTCGAGGCATTCCTTTGGAGCCTAGAATAAATTGTGTAAAGAATGTCATATTGAAACCAACAAAAATTAAGAAAGCAGCTAAGTTGGCTAATTTCTCATTGTACATTCTACCAGTCATTTTTGGCCACCATAAGTGGATTCCGCCTAAAAAAGCAACAAGCATACCACCCATCATAACATAGTGAAAGTGAGCTACAACATAATATGTATCATGTAAATGCACATCAACAGATAAAGTACCTAACATTATACCTGTAAACCCACCTATTGTAAATAAAAACAAGAACATTAAAGCATACCACATTGGTGTGCGTAAGCTTATTGATCCTTTATACATAGTTGCAACCCAGTTGAAAATTTTTATACCTGTTGGAATACCAACAAGAAATGTAATCATAGAGAATACTATTGATGATAAGGTTGACTGCCCAGAAACAAACATGTGGTGACCCCAAACAAGAAATCCCATTAGAGCAATTGCTATAGATGATAATGCAATAAACCAGTATCCAAAGACTCTACGTTTTGAAAATATTCCAATAATTTCAGATATTACACCAAAACCAGGCAAAATCATAATGTAAACAGCAGGGTGGGAGTAAAACCAAAAGAAATGTTGATAAAGAACAGGATCACCTCCTAATGTAGGATCAAAAATTCCAATTTGTAAAGTTCTCTCCATTATTAATAATAAAAGTGTAATTGCAAGAACTGGTGTGGCTAAAATCTGAATAACAGATGTTGCATAGATTGCCCAAAGAAAAAGCGGTAGTTTTCCCCAAGTCAAACCTGGAACTCTTAATTTATGTATAGTTACAATAAAATTTAGGCCTGTAAGAATGGAGCTAAATCCAAGTACAAAGACTCCAAATGTCATAGAAACTACAGATGTACTTGATTGGGCACTGTATGGCGTATAAAATGTCCATCCAGTATCTACAGCTCCAGTTACTATACTATATAATGAGAAAAATGCACCAGCTAAGTAGATATAAAAACTTAATAAGTTAAGTCTTGGAAAAGCAACATCTTTAGCTCCGACCATAATGGGTAAGAAAAAATTTCCCAAAGCTGCGGGTACAGACGGTACAAGAACCAAGAAAATCATGATAGCGCCATGAAGTGTAAAAACTTGGTTATATGCATCTGCATCTAAGAATGTTTTAGCAGGTGTCCATAATTCTAATCGAAGCGTTAATGCAAGTAATCCACCAATGAAAAAAAAGAATGCAATTGAACCTAAGTACATTAATCCAATTTTTTTGTGGTCAATTGTTGTTAACCAAGCTTTAATTCCTTTTTCTGCCTGTGCAAAATTTACTTTAGGATGATCTGGACTTGTAAATCGTTTAATTTTAAGTCCATTTTTAGGGCTAGTTATAGTGTTATCCATTTAATTATTTTAACTCTTTTAACTCTTTAATAAATTCAATAATTGCATCAATATCGTCATTACTCAATATACCTTGGTAGGTAGGCATTACTGGTGCATAACCAGCAACAACTTGAGCATTAGGATTCAAGATAGAATTTTTTATGTAGTTTTCATCAACTACTGCGGAAGTGCCATCTGCAAAAGTATGCGTTGCTCCAAAAGCACCTTTGTAACTTGGACCGACAAGTTTAGTCCCATCAATTGAGTGACAAGTTTGACAACCAGATTTTGAATACAATTGTTTGCCGTATTCAGCTAGAGGCGTATCGGATGGTCTACCACCACTTTCCTTAAGCCATTTGTCAAATTCTTCACCTGTATGAACAATTACTCTTGCCATCATATTTGAGTGACTAGTCCCACAATATTCTGTACAGAAGACTGTAGATTCTCCAGGCTCTATAGCCTCAAACCATAAGCTAGTATAGCGACCTGGAATCACATCATGTTTAACCCTGTAATCAGGGATGTAAAAAGAATGTAATACATCTCTAGATTGCATTACTAATTTTACTGGACGACCTGCTGGAACATGTAACACATTTGGGGATGTATTTCCATTAGCATATTTGAATGTCCAATTCCATTTTTGTCCAATAACTTGAATTTCGTACGCATCATCTGGAGCAGACCCTATTTTGATATAATCAGTAAATCCTCTATAGAAAATATAAACAACAAGAAACACTGGAATCGTAGACCAAACAATTTCTAATGCTGTATTGTGATCATTAAGTGAAATTACATCATCATCAGATTTGCGTCTATATTTAATGAGCAAATAGAAAATGACAGCCATTATTGCAACGAGAATAAGTAAACTTGTACCATTAATGAAATTGAATAATGAGTCAACTTCACCGGCTATTGTAGATTTTGCAGGGGGCAAAAAGATGCTTCCTAATTTATCCATGTGTTGTTATTATGATTTTGATTTTGTAGATGAATATTTCTCTTTGAACCATAAAACTCCAAGAAAGAGTCCTAGGCCTAGCATTATAATTACTCCACCCAACTTCATTATGTTAAGTGCAACCGGTGTATAAGAGTTTAAATCCGGATTGTATGAATAACAATAAAGAATTAATTTGTCGGCTGTTGTACCAATTTTACCTTCTACAGCCTCACTTAAAGCTTTTTTAAGTTGAATACTTTCATATTCAATGCCATATAGATATCTGGTTATTTTACCATCTGGACTCAAAACTACTATACCAGCAGGGTGATTAAATTGATTTATACGTTCATCAAAAAAGTATCTAAATCCAAAACTAGCTGTTAATTTTTTGATGGCATTTTCGTTTCCAGTTAAAAAATACCATCCGTTTTCGGCACTTTTCCTATTAAGTGAATCTAGATAACCGAGTTTATTACTTTTAGCTAAATCATGTTTTTCATTCGGATTTATACTAAATGTTATAATGTTGTATTCTTCTCCAGGATTCCAATCAATGGCAGATACACTTTTTAAAAGTCCATTTAAAACAAGTCCACACAACATGGGGCATTCGTAATAAACAGGATTTAGTATAATTGGTTTATTATTATGGAATATATTTTTAATTTTAATTGAATCACCGCTACTTAAAGCAAAGTTATCATCTGAAAAAATATATTCGCCAAGTCGTTCATCAAAACCAATTGCATTCAAATTATTTTGAACAAGTTTGTTAGCCATTGATTGAGCATAGCTCGAATTATTTGATTGTACAATAAGACAAAGAACGAAAAATAAATAAAATCGTTTATTTAGAGTAGGCATCTATAGTTAATTGCATAGCTTTTTCAATAGGTAAGTGATACACTTTTTTCGTTTCATCAACTATACCATAAGATGAAAGTCTGTCATTAACAGCTTTTTTTGATTCTGTTAAAACTTCGTAAGTCGTATTAATGGCTTGAGATTCAGATATTTTAAAAGTTTGATAGGTATAAATCTCAAAACTAGTAAAAATTAAACCTAAAACGAATAGAGTTGTAATCACAGTCCATTTAAACAAGTTAGCTACATTTACTCGATCGTGTTCTGCACCAAATCCAACTGCTTCTTTAAACTGTGCATCAGGTTCTTGTAATGGATTACTTTTTATTGTTGACATTAGTGTAATAATTAAAAGTTGATTTTAGTGTTGATTTAATGAGTCAGCTAAAAATGGATCATTTTTAGGAATCATACACGACGATTTATACCTTTGGAAGAATAATGCTAAGAACAATGTTGCTAACCCAATTAAAGTTGTAATATCTAAAATGCTAAAATGTAAATGATGGTTATGAGTTGGCATTACAATCCAATATAATTCAATAGCATGTATAACTAGTATCCAAATAGATACAAATAATAGAATGCTTTTATTTGTTTTATTATTCTTACTGAGTAACAGAACAAATGGCACTAAAAATCTTCCTAATAATAAAATGATAAATAAATATATATAACCACCATCAACTCTGTGTTCAAACCATAAGGTTTCTTCAGGAATATTTGCATAATAAATTAACATAAATTGGCAGAATGCTATATAAGCATAGAAAACTGTAAATCCAAAGAAGAGTTTTCCCATACTTTCAATATGTGATTGTCCTATTGTATGAGTAAGTAGTCCTTTTGAGTGCAAATAAAAAGTAATCAAAATCATTACAGGGAATAATACTTGAAAACTCATTGCAAAAAAGTAAACTCCAAACATGGTTGAAAACCAATGTGGGTCAAGCGACATAAGCCAATCAAAAGAAGCAAAGGCGATGCTAAATCCAACAATAGGAATCATAGGACCACTTAATCTTCTTAAGCTAGTTTGAATTCCCCAATCGCCAGTATTATCCATATCGACAGATTTTTTGTACAAACGAAATCCTACAAAGCCCCACAACAAGAAATAAATGACATTTCTAGCTATAAAGAAAGGAATGTTTAAATAGGCTTCTTTTGCTAGTAGTAGTTTATCTGCCTCAACAGCTTCTGCGTTAGTCCAGTGGAATAAATAGCTCATCCCAATTGCTACTGGTATAAAACAAATAGCAAGAACCCATAAGTTTGCTGAAATTGCCTCAGGAATTCTTCTAATTACAACACTCCATTTAGAGCGAGTAACATGTTGAATAATTAAAAACGCCAATGCTCCTAAACCTATACTTGCGATATATGCAAATGCAGTTAACCAAGAGAAGAAGAATTGGGCTTTTTCATCAATAACGAAATATCCAATGATACTTGCAAGAATAGCAGCTATAGAAATTGAATAAAGCCCCTGTACAAGTTTCTTTCCATTAGGAAACTCAAGTGAATCGTGTAAATGATTGTCTTTCATTTATAATACCTATTATATAAACTGTTATTTTACCGTTTTTATGTACTCGACCAAAGCTTTAACTTCAACTTCTGTAAGCAAATCATTAAAATTAGGCATAGCCGGTATGTAATCTTTTACAATTTTTGCATTAGAATTTTTGATGGACTCTGTTAAATAAGCCTCATCAGCTATTCCAGAAGTTCCATCTGTAAATTCAACTTTTCTACCAAAAGAGTTTTTAAATGTTGGACCGATTATTTTAGAACCATCTAATGAATGACATGTTGAACATGTTTTAGAAGTAAATAATTCTTTTCCCATTGAAACTAATTCTTCAACAGATATGGTAGCTAGCGCTTTTGCCTCAGCTTCTTTTTCTTTTTTAGCTAATTCTTCTTTTACAAGATGAGCAGAACTTTCCTCTTCTGTAAGCTCATAACCTTGTAAATCTTTTTCGCTTGCATACTGACTTTTTTGGAGAGCTCTAATATATGCTACAATAGCCCATCTGTCACTGTCTTTGGGTATTTGAGATTTGTAGCCTAGCATACTTCTAACACCATTCGTTGCCACATCATAGAGATATCCATCTTCAATAGTTCTAAGCCTGTCATCATGATAGTTTGGTGGTGGAACTAAACCGTAAGAAACTATCATTCCACGACCATCACCTAGACCTCCATGGCAAGGAGAACAGTATATGTTAAACTGATTTTGACCTCTCTCAATAAACGCTTTATCAATTTTAGCAGGAATAACTTTTACAAATTGCCCATTCGACTCAATGCCTTCATGTACTCTAGAATCTGCATTTAAAAAGCCTCTAGCAACAGTTCCTGCAATTGGTGTTCTCATTCCTCTACCATCTTTAAAAAATGGATTAGCTTCTTGCGCTTCAAACTGCTCACCAAAATCCATATTTTGATTTGGGTGTATCGGTGTCTTTTTAGTAGGCGTACCACGACAGGCCGAAAAAATTATAGCAGCCAAAAACAGTTTGATGAAGATAGATGTATTTGGTTTGTTCATGTTCAACACAGATCAGTCGTTATCGTAAATTTTTTCTATATGTATAGCACCACATTCGGTGAGTATTTTTTGCGCTTTTTCTTCAGCAAATAAAGTATCCTCTGATTCAATACACAAGAAAAATTTGTCATCTGTTGCACGAAGAAATTTTTCACTATTAAATAAAGGGTGATTATGCCTAGGTAGCCCATTTAAGAAAAACATTCCAAAAACAGCACCAAAAGCAGATAATAAGACAGTAAGTTCAAAAGTTACTGGTACAAATGCAGGCCAGTTTAAATAAGGTTTACCCGAAATATTCACTTGGTAATCAAAGTATGCCATAAAGGTAATCATAGCTAAGGCACCAGTTAAACCTAACAAACCATGAATGAAAACAATCCAACCCAATTTTGATGGCTTTAAACCCATCGCATCGTCCATTCCATGAACTGGAAATGGGCTGTAAGTATCGAATTTTTGATATCCTGCATCACGAACTTTCTCCGCTGCTCTTAGTAATGCAGCAGGATGTTCATATTCAGCTAATAATCCAAATAATGTATTTGCCATTTTAATTATTTTCAGTGTTTAACAGTCTCGGTTACTTCTTGCTTGTGCCCATCATTTTGATGTTCTTCATAATAATGTGGATTGGCTTGTGGCAGAATCATTTTTATCTCAGCTATAGCTACCATTGGCATAAATCTTAAAAATAGTAAGAAGAAAGTAAAAAAGAGACCAAACGTTCCTATATAGGTACTTATGTCAAAAATAGTTGGAGAATAATAATCCCAAGCTGATGGTAAATAATCATTTGCTAAAGATGTAACTGTAATTACGAATCGTTCAAACCACATCCCGATATTTACAACTATAGATAGAATAAAAGTAAGTGTTACATTTCTTCTGAATTTCTTTACCCAGAATAGCTGTGGTGATATTACGTTACAGGTCATCATTGTCCAATACGCCCATGCATAAGAACCAGTTGCACGGTTAATAAAAGCGAACTTTTCGTATTCAACTCCTCCGTACCAAGCAATGAAAAACTCCATGATATATGCAAATCCAACCATAGAACCAGTTGACATAAGAACCAAATTCATCTTTTCAATGTGGTCATCTGTCATTATATCCGATAAACCATAGATTTTTCTTGCTATAATCATTAAAGTTAAAACCATTGCAAATCCTGAGAATACCGCACCAGCAACGAAATAAGGAGGGAAAATAGTAGTATGCCAACCTGGAACAATAGAAACAGCAAAGTCAAATGATACAATTGTATGTACTGATAGTACAAGTGGAGTAGCAAGTCCAGCTAAAATCATGTACGCTTTTTCATAATTTTGCCATTGTTTATTTGCCCCTCTCCAACCAAGAGCAAAAACACCATAAATAATTCTACCAATTTTACTTTTAACTCTGTCTCTAAGTGTTGCAAAATCAGGAACTAATCCAACAAACCAAAACAATAGCGAAACTGTAAAATAAGTACTTACTGCAAAAACGTCCCATAGAAGGGGTGAGTTAAAATTTGGCCACATTCCCATTTGATTAGGAATAGGGAACATATAATAGGCAACCCATATACGCCCAACATGAATACCAGGGAATACCAAAGCACATATAACAGCAAAAATCGTCATTGCCTCTGCAAATCGGTTAATGGCTGTTCTCCAATCTTGTCTAAAAAGAAAAAGGATAGCGGATATTAAGGTTCCAGCATGACCAATACCAACCCACCATACAAAGTTGATAATAGCCCAACCCCAACCAACAGGATTATTTAAACCCCAAATACCAGTTCCTTCCCAGACTAAATAACCAATTGAGCCTAAAAGGACAAATAGCAGGATATTTGAAATTCCAAAAGCGATATACCAACCAATAGGTGTGGGTTTCTCGACTATATCGCTAATTAATGCCGTAATGCTAGAGAAATTATGATTCCCTTTAACAAGTGGCTGTTCGGGTACGAATGCGTTATTGCTCATTTGTTTAAGCTTTTCAGATTTATATTAAGCGGTTACTGTTGAGGTAAGCTTATTGGTGATTTTAGCCAAATAAGAAGTTCTCGGACGTGTATTTAATTCATCTAATAAACGATAATTGCGCTCATTAGCTTTCATTTTGGCAACTTTGCTTGATGCATCATTGATATCTCCAAAATAAATGGCATCTGCAGGGCATGCTTGTTGACATGCAGTTACAACAGCACCATCAATAGGTTTTACAGAATATCCTGTTTTATTTTTAGTTTGAATTTTAACACGATTAATACGTTGTACACAATAACTACATTTTTCCATAACTCCACGGAAACGAATAGTTACATCAGGATTCATTGCCATTTGAACAACTTCAGGATCATCACCTGTTGTGAGGTATTCTTTTGTGTAATTAAAGAAATTGAATCTCCTTACTTTGTATGGACAGTTATTTGCACAATAACGAGTACCAATACAGCGATTATAAGTCATTTGATTAAGACCGTCGTCACTATGTGTAGTAGCAGCAACAGGGCAAACTTGTTCACAAGGTGCTAATTCGCAATGCATACAAGGTAAGGGTTGAAATACAACTCCAGGATTTGATTCATCACCAGTGAAGTAACGATCAACACGAATCCAGTGCATTTCACGACCCCGACTTACTTCTTTTTTTCCAATAACTGGAATATTATTTTCAGCTTGACAAGCAATTGTACAAACTCCACAACCTGTACAAGCTGTTAAATCAATGGCCATTCCCCATTGTGGTTCATAATCAGGGAAGTTTTGTTCAGTAAACAATGGATCAGCAAACATTTTCCCAGATTTAATTCCTCGTGTTTTTACCATTTCTGGGGCAAATAATGGTTTAGCTTTGTATTCATCGATATTGGCGTAGCGTACAATTGCTCTGCCTTCCATAGAATGATGGTCTTGAACACAAGCTATTTTGTAAGATTCACCAGTAGCTTCTATTGTTGCTTTTGAAATTGTGCTAGCAGAAGAACTTGATCTTAAAGGTTTAACATCGAAACCAACAACTTCAAAATCACTGAATTCATACGTTGAGGCCACTCTACCAACACCTAAACGACCATAACCAGTACTAATAGTAATACTGTTATCTACATGTCCTGGTAGAATCCATGCTGGAATAATAATAGAGCCTGTAGAAGTCTTAACTGAAATTTTTGGAGCTTTATTTTGATAATGTTCAGCTGAGTTGGCAACAACATGTGGCAAACCAAGTTTTGCAGCTGTTGCAGAACTCATTAGAGCAACATTATCCCAAGTAATTTTTGTAATTGGATCGGGTAATTCTTGTAACCATCCATTGTTTGCAAATCTACCATCTGCCAATTTATAGTCAGGTTTTATAACTATTTCAATTGAATCTCCTGATAATTTCATCGCTTTTTTAAGAGCTTCAGATAATTTATTTGCTACGGAAGATAAAGTTGAAACACTAACTGATGCGTACATTTTAGAACCATCTAAAACACCATCATGAAGTACTTTATTCCAATCTTTTTGAGAAACAGCACGTGATTTCCAAGTATCACGAACTAAATCAAAACCTGAACTCATTTTACCAGTTGCGAAAATATTTAAAAACTCAATTTCGCTTACTGAATCAAAAAGAGGTTGAATTAAGGGTTGAATTACAGATTCAACTCCTTCAAAACTTTTTCCATCACCCCAAGCTTCAAGAAAATGAGCGCGATTTACATGCCATTTACAAAGTTTGCTTGTTTCATCTACATAATCAGATAGATGAATACTTGTTTTGGTAGATTTTATAGCTCCTGCTACATCAATGTCACTTGTTGAAGTATAAACTGGATTAGTTCCAATAAATACTAAAACATCAGCACCTTCTTTTTTGACTGAGTCAATTAATTTTTTAAAATCAGAAACTGATTCACCTGTTGACTCTACCTGAGAGTAGGTAACTGTCTTAGAAGTATTATTTAATGCTAAATTAATTAGTGCAATTGCAGCATTGGCTTCTTTAGATAAACTAATTCCCCCTGTAACTAGTGATTTGCCTTTAGTACTTAGTAATTCTTTACTAAGTGTCTTAATAGGATTCGAACTCAAAAACTCATTTGAGAAATTTTTAAAAGTTCCTAGCCCAGATATATTTGAAGATAGTGAAGAAGCTAAAGCAAACACAAAGGCATCTAAATCACTTGATTTAATTGCGTATCTAGTATCCGCATTAGAACCAGTAAGTGATAAACTACTTTCGACCGAATACAGTCTGCTGAGGGAGTCTTTACTACTAACTAATTTTTTTCTTGATGTGAATTTCTTTGTATTTGAAACACCATTAACAGGGTCTGTTAAGAAATCATCATCTATTGAAATAATGAGTTCTGCTTTATCGAAATGATTAATGGTACGTAATCGTTTCCCAAAAGCTATTTCATTTCCCAATTCAATTGCTGAACTGTTAAATGGTTCATAAACGAACCATGTTGCATTTTTGAATTTTTTCTGAACTGAAGTTTTAACCGATTCAAAAGTCATTGAAGAATTCGCCTCAGAAATGAAGACTACTTTTTCAGACTCATTGATACCTGAAACAGCATTGACAAAGTCATAAATTGATTTTTTAGAGCCATTTTCTGTAATAAAACGAGATCTATCAGGGTCATATAAATTAAGAATTGCAGCCTGATGAAGTACAGAAGTGGAACCTGAAGAAGCAGGGTGATCAGGATTCCCTTCAATTTTGGTGGGTCGGCCATCACTTGATTGAACTAATAGACCAGTTAAACTTCCCATCATTGGAACTGATGTTGCAAAGAAAATCGGATTTCCAGGAATGATTTCAACGGGTCTTTTAGTATAGGGAAGAATTTTTTGAACAGGTTTTCGACAAGCAGCCAAACCTGCCAAAGCTATAGAAGCCCCCATAATTTTTAAAAAATGACGACGAGTTTGTCCATCAGTCATTTCAGAGGCATTTTTAGGAAACTCTGTATGAAGGAATTGCTGGTATTCTTTCGTCTGTGATAATTCGTTAAGACTTCTCCAGTACGTTTTGCCTTCTAATGTTGTACTCATAGTTTAATATTTCAGCGTTCAGTTCTATAAAATCGTTTAATAATGACAGCCATTACAATAAGTAGGGGCATGTATGCTTTTGGCCTTAATTATTTCCTCGCCAAATGCTTGTGGGTTTTCAGGAGCTATCCACTCCATATTTGTTACTTCGGAGACAGGTCTGAGATTAGGAGCTGGATTTCTATGACAATCAATACACCAACTCATTGAAAGAGGTTCTTTTTGCCCAACAACTTCCATTCGATCTACACGACCGTGACAACTTTTACATCCAACACCAACATTTACGTGTGCACTGTGATTAAATTGAGCATAATCTGGCAACATGTGAACTCGAACCCACTCAACAGGAACATCATTTGTCCAACTTTCTCTTAGAGCTTCTAGTTTTGGACTATCGGGTTTAATTTGTGTGTGGCAATTCATACAAGTAGATGTTGGAGGAATTGAAGCTTTAGCAGAAATTGCAACGGTATTATGACAATATTGACAATCGATACCTAATTGACCAACATGAAGTCGGTGACTATATGGAATCGGTTGGTCAGGCGTGTAACCGACATCTGTGTATTTTGGAGAAAAGAAATACCAAATACCAAAAACTATTGCAAATAATTTCACAACAAGAACAGCCTGCAGCTTCATTGGTACTTTATTCGCCCACTTAGGGAATAATTGAGACATAGATTGTTTGTTAGGTTACTTATAAAAATAGTGATATGCCTTGGAGTACAAGGAAAGAGCCTTTGTAGGTGCCAAATATAAGATACTTTTAAACCGATTATATTCGATAAAATAATTTAAAATGAATCTAATTAGCGGTAAATTATACTTGTTGCATCGACAGTTCGGGCGATTGACACGAAAGTAAAGTTACGATTCTTTAGTAAAATAATCTTTAAAATTTTAAAAAAATGGAACTTTCTAATTTACCTTTAATTAATTCTATATTGAATGCTATAAGCACAATTTTATTACTCATTGGTTTTGTTCAAATTAGAAGAGGAAAAAGACATATACATCAGAAAATCATGTGGTCTGCTTTTTTTGTTTCCTGTCTTTTTTTGGTCAATTATCTCATTTTTCATTACATGGTTGGCTCAGTCCCATTCAAAGGGACAGGATGGATTAGACCTGTTTATTTTACCATTTTGTTCTCTCACATTATTTTAGCAGCAACAATAGTTCCTCTAATATTAATGACTTTGTCTCGAGCTGTTCAGCAAAGATTTGAATTACATCGTAAAATTGCAAAAATTACATGGCCACTTTGGATGTATGTTTCTGTTACTGGTGTAATAATTTACTTATTTATGAATGCGTTTAATAGCTATAGTGGAATATAGGACATGAAACTCTTAATTAGAATAGCACAACAAAGAAAATAGTACTGTACAAAAGTGATTAATTGCAGTACTTTGCAATAGAGTTTAATCAAAGTGATATTGATTACTGTTCATACAATTTAAAATTTCAGGAGTTTTTATGGCAGAAAAGATAAAAATACACCCAATTACACCTCATTTAAAGAGAATTTTTGAAGCATCTGATTATTTAAAAGCAGGTAATGTTTTGGTCTTTCCTACTGATACGCAATATGCCATTGGCTGTTTATATACAAATAAAAAAGGGATTGATAGAATTCGAGAAATTCGACATTTAGATAATGAGCATTTATTAACATTATTATGTGATTCTTTATCAGGGATTTCTAAATTTGGTCAATTAAGTGATGATAATTTTAAAATTATTAAAAAACTTATTCCAGGGCCTTACACTTTTATTTTGCCAGCAACTAAAGATTTACCAAAGCTTTTAGTTCATCCCAGAAGAAAAACGGTCGGTTTTAGAGTTCCAGATCATCCGATTTGTCAAAAAATGCTTGAAGAAGTTGGAGAGCCCATAATTGCAACAACAGCTAAACACCCAGACTATAATGGAAAAGACAAGCTTTATTTAGATAGGCAAGAGCTTATTGATGTAATGGCTAAGTTTGTGGATGTCATAATTGATGATGAACAAGATTTAACGATGCAAGAATCGACGGTTATAGATTTAACTGGCGATAAAGCCGTAATTATCAGAAAAGGTATTGGTTTTGAAAAAGTTGAGGAAGTATTTGCTCTTTTCGATAAAGAATTTGTGACAACTTGAATAAAACAGAGTTTTCTGTCTATATTTAAGTTTGTACAAGCGTGACTCAAACGAAATTATAAAAAAGTGACGAAAATGATTTGGGTTAGTTCCAACAAAGAGTTCCAAGATTTTTTAAAAAAACAGAATGAAGGGAAAATCATAATTCTGTTTAAACACTCAACAAGATGTCCTGTTAGTGCTCAAGCATATCGAGAAATTGCAAGATTTTCTGAAGTTAAGTCTGAAGATTATGAAATTGTTGGTATTAATGTGATTAATGATAAAGCTTTTTCGCAGTTTATTGCTGCTGAAACTGGGATAAGACATGAATCACCACAAATTATTATTACAAGAGATAATAAAGTTTTAACTAATTTTTCGCACTTTCAAATTACAATTGAAAAAATCAGACAATCAGTGAATCAATTGTTAATTCACTGATTGTTTAATTTCCTTAACTGAATAATTGTTTAATGGTTTTTGAGTAATCAGGTTTGATAATACCTTTTTCAGTTATAAATGCAGTAATTAAATGAGCTGGAGTTACATCAAAAGCTGGATTATAGGCTTGTATTCTTTCAGGAGCAATTTTAGTTCCTGCAATTTCAAGAATTTCTTTATTATCACGCTCTTCAATTGGAATGGAATCGCCATTAGCTAAATTCCTATCAAAAGAGGATAATGGAGCAGCAACGTAGAAGGGGATATTATGAGCATTAGCTAAAACTGCTAGAGAATAGGTTCCTATTTTATTAGCCATATCACCATTTGCGGTAACTCTATCTGTTCCTACGACTACTAAATCGACTTTTCCTTGTTTCATTACAAACCCAGCCATAGAATCGGTAATGAGTGCCATTGGAATTTCTGCTTGTGTTAATTCCCATGCTGTTAACCGTGATCCCTGAAGTAGAGGCCGTGTTTCATCAACCCAAACATGAATTTTTTTATTGGCATTGTGTGCGTGATAAATCATGGATAATGCCGTTCCGAATTCACTTGTTGCAAGACTACCTGTGTTACAGTGAGTTAAGATGTTAGCTTTTTTTGGAATCAGTTCTTGCCCATTGAGCCCTATTTGTTTGCAAACTCTTCTATCTTCATCATGGATTGTAATTGCAACTTTTAAAACTTGGACTTTAATTTCTGCAATTGGTTTGTCCTTTATTGCAAAAATGCTGTTTTTAATTCGTTCAATAGCCCAAACTAAATTAATAGCAGTGGGTCTCGATGATCCTAAATAATCTCCAATTCGTTGAACTTCAATCCAAAAACTACTAAAGTTCTCATCGGGAATGTCTTTTAATCCCATATAAAAACCATAAGATGTAGCAATTCCAATTGCAGGAGCTCCACGAACACGAAGTTTTTTTATAGCTTCCCAAACTCTTCCAACATCACGAAGATCGGAGTAAACGGTTCTACTTGGTAGAAAAGTCTGATCTAAAATACGAAGGTAATCACCTCTCCATTCCAGACTTTGAATGGCATTTTTTTGAGTATCTTGATTATTTTGCATGATTCAATATAAAATGATTCATTGAATTATAGTACAGAAATTAGTGAATCTTTTATCTTATGACTACGTTAAACCACAGTTCTTATAAAAGAACATCTATTCTTCAATAATTAATGATTTTAAATTTATAGAGATTTTGAAAGCTTATGCCTTTAAAAAATGAATTAAATAACGAATTACGATCGGTTTCAACCGGGAGAGTTACTTCTAGTTTTTCCAGTTTGACTCAGATAAATGAGAAAAAATCAAATTTCTCTGGAAATTTGGTTAGAGGCGTTTTATTTGGAGCATTTTTGTTTTCATTTTTAATGTTTATAATTTCTCAAATCGATAATGATAATGAACTTGTAAATAAAGAGACCTCAGTTATAACAAATGGAATTACAGCTGATTTCGGAGGTAACTCAATTATACGTGAAATGGGTGCGTGGATGGAAAGAATGGGATACGGGAAATTAACTGTTGATCAATTAAAAGACTTACGTAAAAAAGGGGTTACAGCGACTTTTACGTCAAAAATAAGGGATTTAGGGTATGAGCCGACTTTAGAAGATTTGGTTTTACTCCAAAATCATGATGTTTCAGCAACTTTTGCTTCAATGATGCATTCTTTAGGTTATACAAGTTTAACTATAGCAGATTTAATTAGACTTAGAACACACGAAGTAACAGCGCATTACACAAGTAATTTACACGATTTAGGATACAAAGAGATTACCGCAGATGATCTGATTCGTCTTAAAGATGCAAAAGTAAGCATCTCAATGGTGAAAAAATTAAATAAAGACCGATTGCAATTAGCTACTATTGAGGAGTTGGTTCGTTATGGAATTAGCAATCAATAAATAACAAGTTTAGACAAGTTTATTAAAATGTCTTGACCTTGATTTTAAAATCATATATTATTGCAACTATGAAAAATATCCAATCAAATAAAATTTATACCATGTGTTGTATGTGTAAATCACATAAAGCATAGGGATATTTAAAAAATTATAGTAGCCCTGTGTTGTTAAGCGATACAGGGCTTTTTTGTTCTTTGTCTTGATTTCTCATCAAGAAAGGTGGAGGGACAGGCCCTGTGAAACCTTAGCAACCGCAACACTATTATTCATTTGTTGGCCAGGTGCTAAATCCTGCTAAAATGGTGTTTAACACTTTTTTGGTAAAGATGAGGAAGTAGGTTTATAAGATTTATCAATTAGTTGATAGTTTTAGTCTTGTAAAAGCCTCTTCTGGTCTAAGCCGAAAGAGGTTTTTTTTAAAGATGAATTAAAATTATGAAACCTACTTATCGCGACTGGTACAAGAGAAAAATGTACGCAACAGAAGAATTAGCTAAAGAGACAGACATTGCTCTTCATGTTTTAGAAGCAACAAAAATTATTGCAGTTGTCGGATTGTCAAAAGACAGACATAAAGACAGTCAGTTTGTTGCAAGATATTTAAAAAATGCGGGTTTTAGAATTATTCCAGTAAATCCTACTGCTGATGAATTAATGGGTGAGAGGGTTTACAAACGAGTTCAGGATATTCCATTTCCAATTGATGTAATTGATGTTTTTTTAAAACCAGAACTTATCCCATCGTTTATTGAAGAAGCGATTTCGACTCATCCCAAAGCAATTTGGTTACAATTAGGAACAGGAAAACAAGATGAGGCGAAATTAAAATCTGAGAATGCTGGAATCCCTCTATTTGAAAACAGATGTATAAAAGTAGATCATCAGTTTTTGTTGAGACCAACAGTTAAATAAATTAATCGGACTAGAATAAATAATTCTAAAAAATGAAACTTTACCTAACCTTAATTAAAAAATAAACAACCATGAGTATTACCGAAAAACCAAGGAACTTCCGTTTCGAAACCTTACAATTACATGCTGGGCATACGCCAGATGGAACTACCAATTCACGAGCAGTTCCAATTTATCAAACATCTTCGTATGTTTTTAATAATACAGAACATGCTGCTTCCTTGTTTGCCCTAAAAGATTTTGGCAATATTTATACACGAATAATGAACCCTACAACGGATGTTTTTGAAAAAAGAATTGCAGCATTAGAAGGTGGAGCCGCCGCAGTTGCAACTTCTTCTGGACTAGCGGCTCAGTTCTTAGCATTAACAACTATTGCACAGGCTGGAGATAATTTTGTTTCAACAAGTTATCTTTATGGTGGAACGTATAATCAATTCAAAGTTGCTTTACCTCGTTTAGGCATCCAAGTAAAATTTGTTGAAGAAGACTCAGTTGAGGCTTATGAAGCTCAAATTGATGAAAATACTAAAGGTATTTATGTTGAAACTTTGGGTAATCCAAGAAATAATGTACCAGATTTCGCAGGTTTATCTGCTTTAGCAAAAAAACATGGAATTCCTCTAATTGTTGATAACACCTTTGGTGCAGGAGGGGCAATTGCTCAGCCTATCAAACATGGAGCAAACGTTGTTGTTGAATCTGCGACGAAATGGGTTGGCGGACACGGAACATCAATTGGAGGTGTCTTAGTAGATGCTGGTAATTTCAACTGGGGAAATGGTAAATTTCCACTTTTCACAACACCAGCTCCAGGTTATCACGGATTAAATTTCTGGGATGTTTTTGGAGAAGGTGGCCCATTTGGAAATATTGCCTTTGCCATTCGTGCAAGAGTAGAAGGTTTGCGTGATTTCGGTCAGTCACAATCGCCATTTAATTCATTTCTGTTAATTCAAGGTTTAGAGACGCTGTCTCTTCGCGTTGAAAGACATACGGAAAATGCTTTAAAATTGGCAAATTGGTTAAAAAATCATGATGCTGTTGAGTGGGTAAGTTATGCAGGTCTTGAAGACCATCCCTATCATGAACGAGCAAAACAATATTTAAATCCTGGAAAATTTGGTGCAGTTTTAACATTTGGTGTAAAAGGTGGCTTTGATGCAGGAACAACATTTATAAATAATGTTCAGTTAGCAAGTCATTTGGCCAATGTTGGAGATGCAAAAACATTAGTCATTCATCCAGCTTCAACTACACATCAACAATTAAGTGATGCAGAACAACTTACTTCAGGTGTGAGCGAAACGTTAATTCGAGTATCAGTAGGTTTAGAACATATTGATGATATTATTGAAGATTTCGAAATTGCATTTTCAAAAATCAATTAAGAGTCCACTCCAGAAAATCAATTTTGTCGGTTTTTACCCATTCAAATAGTGTGAAATCGTCGATTCTTTTTAAAAAACTACTTTTCGGAGTTGGCTCAATTAAGTAAAAATAACACTTGAAAAATGGAATTGATTCAATTTCAATATTCCTTTTCTTTCATCAACCTGCTTCATCGATGCTGAACCCGTCGATGAAGTCTTTTTTTTATTTATGACAAATTTATTACAGTTTTATTCTCATAAAGAAGATTTTGAAACAGAATGTGGTTTTATAATTACAAAGCCTATGGTTGCATTTCATTCATGGGGAGTTTTAAATGAGGATAGAAATAATGTAGTATTAATTTGTCATGCTTTAACGGGCACAAGTGATGCGGAAGATTGGTTCTCAGGGTTTTTTAAAGCAGGATTTTTTAATCCTGAAAAACAGTTTATCGTTTGTATGAATGTTTTGGGAGGCTGTTATGGAACAAGTGGTCCTCAAAGTATAAATCCGATTACTGAAAGAAAGTACAAATCAGATTTTCCAAAAGTTACCATTAGAGATATGGTTAAGCTTCAACAATTAACATTAGATGCTTTTGGGGTTAAAGGAATTGAATTAGCGATTGGTGGGTCAATGGGAGGAATGCAACTTTTAGAATGGGCCATTATGGATAATCGTATCGAAAAAATGATCGTAATTGGAGCACCAGCTAGACATTCTGCATGGGCAATTGGAATTGGTGAAGCTCAAAGAAATGCTATTTATGCTGATCAGAATTGGAATAATGGAAATTATGAAGCGGATTCATTTCCAGTTCAGGGTTTAGCATCTGCTAGAATGATGGGCATGTTGACTTACAGAACCTATTTATCGTTTCAAAAACGATTTGGAAGAGATAAGCAACATGGCTTAAATGAATTCGCCATAGAATCGTATCTTTCGTATCAAGGGCAAAAATTGGTTAAACGTTTTGATGCAATGACGTATGTTCGATTAACTCAAGCCATGGATTCACATGATATTACTTTTAAAAGAGGTACAATGAGAGCTGTTTTAAGTCAGGTGAACATTCCCTCACTAATTATCGGTATTGATAGTGATATTTTATATCCGACCATAGAACAAAGAGAAATTGCACAATTTTTACCTAGAGGTTATTATCAAGAAATCAGATCCATTCATGGACATGACGCTTTTCTAATAGAGTTTGAACAAATGATAAAATTGATTAGCCCATTCTTACAAGTTGTAGAAAAGTAGAATTAAATTAAAATTATAGCATAAATATGAGAAAGAATGTTGTTTTAAAATTTGGTGGCACCTCTGTTTCTACTCCTGAAATGTTGAAACAAGCTCTTCAAATAACAAAAGAACGGTTTGAAGAAGCGGCTATTTCTGTAGTAGTTTCTGCATTAGGAGGAACAACAAATTTACTCATAGAATTAGCTGAATCAGCTACATTACGAAAAGATACGGTAGAGAAAATACTTCAAAAAATTGAAGATAGACATATTAAGCAACTTGCAAGTGTAAGTTCCAAATCTAGTACAGATGAAATTATACCTTTACTTTCATCACTTAAAACAGAAGTTCAACAAATTTGGGAAAGACAAGAATGTACTGTTCAGGATTTAGATAGTATCATGTCGTTTGGGGAACGATTATCTGTAAGAATATTTTCAGCAGGATTACAAGAAGTAGGCTTACCTGCAATTTTTGCGGATACTCATACTTTAGTAAAAACAGATTCGAATTTTGGAGACGCTACTGTAGATTTAGAACGTTCTGCAACAAATCTGAAAGAAATAGTAACTACAACCAATGGTATTGTTGTTTTTACAGGATTTATAGGTTCTGATACTAATGGAACTATTACAACAATTGGTCGGTCAGGTTCAGATTTTACAGCTGGCTTAGTTGGATATAGTATTGACGCTGATTGGGTAGAAATTTGGACAGACGTAGATGGTGTATTTACAACGGATCCAAATTTGGTTAAAGAAGCACTAATATTTGACGAATTAACCTATGAATTTATGGAAATAATGGCGGATAATGGGGCAAAAGTTTTACATCCAAGAACAGTTAGACCACTTCAATTAAAACATACGCCGATTATTATTAAGAATACCTTCAATCCCAAAGCAAAAGGTACCATTGTTAGAACATTCAAATCAGAATCGAATAATAAGTATAAACAAGAACGTACAACAGTTAGTATTCGTAAAAATCAAACGTTTTTATCAGTTGAAAAATTGAATTTACATCGAAAAAAACTATCAGAATATGATTTTGAATATTTAGAGAATAATTCCATTCAGGTTTATTATAAACATGAAACAAATGGACTTGTATTTAAATCTGATTTAAAAAAAACAAAAGAATTTCAAATATTTTCAATTTTATTTGATGATGGGAGTTTTGTTAAAGGCTCACAAATCACCTTAATAACAACAAGTGAACTAAGTACAATTCATGTTAATACTATTATTGAACAGATTGAGTTGTATTCGGTACAAGTTTTTGGATATTTATTTGAAGCTTCCTACCAAATATCATTTTTTGTTGATGATAAATATGCATTAGATGTGTTAAAAATAATACATAAACATTATTGCTTACCAGAAAGAGAATACCAAACAGTTCCGAGCCACTCTCTATAAATAGAACTCCAATAGTTAAGTGCATTGAGATTAGGAAGTAAATAAAAAGGAAATTGGGAAGTCCACTGTTTCTGTATTGGAATATCAATTGGAACTTGAATAACTTCAAATCCTTGTAGCTCAAATAGTTGAGTTGCTCTTTTTTGATGATTATACGAAGTAACAAGATAAATATGGTTAGATAAGTGTAAATCAGACAGTAATTGCTTTGAGAATCTAGCATTTTCAAAGGTATTAACAGACTTTGATTCAATAAGAAGCAAGGAGTCAGGAAGCATAGAAAACTCGTGAATAAAGTCTTTCATGAGTAATGCTTCAGCTTTAAATATACTTGAATCTTTATTCGCACTTCCACCACATAGTAACAAAAAACGAGCTTTTTTTTGATGAATCAAACGAATTCCAGTTAACAATCGATCAAAGGCGGCATCCACTTCGTACCCAAAAAATGGATCTGGACTCATGAATCCACCTAATACAATAGCCACATCAACCGTATCATTTGGAAGCAAATAGGAATGCCATTTATCTATTTCTGATGATTGATGAAGAGATGAAAAATAGGGTAAGCTCAAAAAGTATAATGCGAAAGTCGAAATCGATAATAAAGAAATAACAGATTTAATTTTCTTTTGATAAAGAAGTATAAGTGATCCAAATAGAATCCAAAATAGTACCATGTAAGGCATTATAAGGGCAGGAAGTAACTTTGATAAAGTAAAATACATTGGTATTATTAAGTGAATTGCAAAAAGAAAACCATGACAGTATATCAAAAAAAAGTTACCACAGCTATATTATTACTGATTGCTAGTGTAATTTCTGTTCTCTTGTTATCATTTGGGAGTGGAAAAGCACAGCTTGAAAAATCAGATTTGGTGAGGTTAGACTCCTTAATTTTTCATGAGTTAGGGCAATATTCGATAAAAAAAAGACAAATTAAAGCAAAGAATTTTCAAACAGGAGATTTTTCAAGAATTCATTATGATGTTAAAATTCCAAAAGGAATTTCAAAAACTCAGATCCAAACAGATTTGCATTATGCTTTTTTGGAACAGAGAATTACTTTGCCTGCTAAAATAATTTTTCCTGAAAAAGATTTATTAATTCACTTATATGCAAATGAGACAATTATTAGAAGCATTGAACTGAAAACTGATACCTCACTAAAACTAGTTACTTTTCCTTCTTCATTATTATTTGTGGCTGATTATTCGGTATCAGTAAATTTAATTGAACAGGTAAGAGATTTAGGGGAATATTCTCCCTTAGTTTATAGATCATTAGATCCATCAAGTGTCCAAAATTGGTATAAAAAACATACGGGTATCATGAGTCCTATTTATGTATGGTTGAATGAAGCTTGGGATAATGAATCTGTTAAGAATCCAATTTGGCTGAAAGATTTTCTACCACAATTTTCGTCTATTTCTTCAAAATTAACTTTAGTTGTTGATGATCAATCCATTTCGAAAGAAAAACAAGTTAGAGAAATATTGGAAAATTTTGACGTTTCAGTACTCAAATTTAAAAATACAATTCCTTTTAATGCTGAAAACGGTGTATTTGAATATGAAAGAAAATTGGCAGATTTTAAAGGCAAAGCAGAACAGTTTGAAAAACCAATACTTCTAGTTGAACTCAACCAAAAAACTATGGATGTCATAAAAAAGAGAAGTCTTGAGTTGAAGAAATATGGAGTTAGATTTGTCTCCCCACTTTAAATAATAGTAAAATTTCTGAAAGGGTACAGGAGATGAATAGTTCGTTATTTGTGCTGCGTATAAATTTATTTAATGGATTAATAATTAATGAGTTAAGATGGTGAAAAACTAATCGTTTCCTATCTTAGAAACACACTTTTTACAACAAACAGAACATTTTATTTGATATACTTTCGTTTGTGGAATACACAATTCGAATAAATAAAGGTTTTTTATATGAAATCATCAAAGTTAGCATTATTAAATATTGCTTTTTTATTACCTGCTTGTGCAGTTGTTAATCAAGATCAAACCCGAGTTTAGAGAACCTAAGGAAAATTGGACAAAAAGCCCAGACTCCAAGAGTTGTATTTGTAAATCCTTTGTTTACAAAAGTCGTTAAACAACCATCAAGAACTGAAAATTTAGAAGTTGGTTTACCAATTCCATCTAAGGAAGGACTCAATGTTCAATGCGAAATTTAAATTCTTTACCAAATTGAACCGACCAAAGCGCATGATATTTTGCAAAATTCAGGTAAAAGATATGTAGAAGATATTAGTTTACCAGTTTACAGATTTGCTGTAGAGGAGGTGTCTGCTCGTTTTATTGCAAAGGATGTGCATCTTGCCAAATGTTCAGAAATTGAAAAAGATATTCGATGCAAATGGTAACTAGTTAAACTGATAAAGGAATTATTGTCGAATCAGTTTTAATGAAAAGTGTGTTACTTCCACGAGGATTGGCGCATGCTATTGAAGCAAAATTAGAAGCTGATTTGTCTGCTGAAAGATTGGAATTTTTTAGTAAAGAACAAGAATTAGATGCTAGAAGACAGCTTATTGAAGCTACTGGAATTACAGATGCACAACGCATTATTTCAGCAGGTTTAAAACCATTAATTCTGCAGTTCAGACAAATAGAAGCATTACAACAAGTATCGACATTTCCCAATGAAAAAGTTGTGATATCAGATGGGAAAACATTCTTTTCAATAGGCTATAACTTGTTCAATGTAGAAATCAATAAGTCTGTTTGACAATTTACTTTTCAAAAAAATGGATCTGTAACTCTGGAATCGTTTAAGTCTATCTAAGAAAATTAGTGAATTTGCTTAAATAACATTGACATTCAATTGACATAATCCTATTTTGCCATCCATGAAAAACAGTTTAAATTTTACTTCTTCTTGGTGGTGTCGAATCGTTTAAGCGGCTCCGTCAAACTAAAGATGTATGTAATTTTATACACTTTTTCACAGAAAATTTAAGTCGCCCGCTTTCTACCAATAGGAAGTGGGTTTTTTTTTGATAGCTCACATGGAAAAATCAACATTTTTAGAATTAGCCAAACCAGGTTTGGCAATTCCAGTTTATAAAAACTTATTAACGGATACACAAACGCCAGTTTCTCTTTTTATGAAACTTCGCCAAGATGCAAGATATCCTTTTCTATTTGAATCTGTTGAAGGTGGTGAGCATCTAGCGCGATATTCATTTATGGGGCGAAATCCATATCAAGTTTTAAAATTTGACCAAGGAAAAGTCTTATTAACGGATGAAAGAAATGGAAGAGTTAGGCCGTTTAATGAGCCCTATTTTAAGGTTTTAGAGCAATTAACAAGTGGTTATATAGAACCTAAAATCAGCGATTTGCCTCGGTTAAAAGGTGGCGCAGTTGGTTATTCTTCTTATGATACGATTCGTCAAGTTGAGTATTTACCAAATATTCCAGAAGATACATTAGGTTTACCTGATGCAATTTGGGCTTTTTATGATGAAATTATTGCCTTTGACCATGTAAAGCATCGAGTAATTCTTATCAAAACGGTATTTATTGATGCAGATGATAAAGAGACTTTGGAATTTCAATATGAACATGCACAAAAATCGATACAAACTTTAGAAACTGTCATTACACAAAAACTGCCTGAAACGAATGCTGTAAGTCTAACTTCAGAAGTTTCGAGCAATACAGAAAAGTCTCGTTTTTTTGAAATGGTTGATAAAGCCAAAAACTATATTTTTGAAGGCGATATTTTCCAAGTTGTTTTAAGCCAACGATTTGCGGCTTCTTATGTGGGTGATCGATTTCAGTTTTATCGCGCTTTAAGAACCGTTAATCCATCACCTTATTTATTCTTTCTAGAATTTGGGAAGTTTGCTTTAATCGGTTCGTCCCCTGAAGTTTTAGTTCGTGTTCAGGACAGAATTACGGAAGTTTTGCCCATTGCAGGAACTCGCTGGAGAGGAAAAACGGAAGAAGAAGATTTGGCTTTAGAAGCTGATTTATTAGGAGATCCAAAAGAAGTTTCTGAGCATATTATGCTCGTTGATTTAGGAAGAAATGATTTATCAAGAGTTTGTGAGCCCGGTTCAGTTAAAGTTCATAGACAAGCATATATTGAACGTTATTCTCATGTGATGCATATCGTTTCAGATGTGAAAGGCAAGTTATCTGCGGATAAAACTTCGGTTGATGCTTTAGCAAGATGTTTTCCAGCAGGAACGGTTTCTGGAGCACCAAAAGTAAGAGCAATGGAGATTATTGATGAATTAGAAGTTCATAAACGAGGTCCTTATGCTGGAGCTGTTGGCTATTTTGATGTCTCTGGAAATATGGACACTTGTATTGCACTGAGAACTATGGTTGCCACTGATGATGCGATTTATATTCAAGCAGGAGCAGGAATTGTTGCTGATTCAGATGCAGAATATGAATATCAAGAAACAGTAAACAAAGCGAAAGCGCTAACAGAAGCATTGAAATTAGCAGGAAATATTGTGTAAGAAGCTTGAGGCTTGAGGCTTGAGGCTTGAGGCTAGAAGCTTGAGGCTTGAGGCTTGAGGCTTGAGGCTAGAAGCTAGAAGCTTGAGGCTTGAGGCTTGAGGCTTGAGGCTAGAAGCTAGAAG
>CAZNTR010000023.1:0-32582 GCA_964575925.1 uncultured Chitinophagales bacterium | reverse complement strand
ACGATAAGCATATTGAAGTAGTTGTAAGAACTATGATGCAAAAAGTTGAAATTACTGATCCAGGTGATACCACATTCCTTGAAGGTGATAAAATTGACCGTTTTGAAGTGACTCGTATGAATGATAAACTTATCGGGAAATACGTTGTTACTGATCCTGGAGAGAGTGACATTCCTCACGGTTACATTTTAGATCGTCGCGAAGTCCGTGAAATTAATGCAGATTTAATTGCTAAAGACAAAGTTGAAGTAAAAACAAGAGAAGCAAAACAAGCTATTTCAAGACCTATATTACTTGGAATTACTCGTGCTGCTCTATCAACTGAAAGTTGGATTTCAGCTGCATCTTTCCAAGAGACTACGAAAGTTCTTTCTCAAGCAGCTATTGAAGCTAAAGAAGATTACTTGCTTGGTCTTAAAGAAAATGTGGTTGTTGGGCAAAAAGTTCCTGCTGGTACAGGTCTTAAAAAGTATCGCAGACTTATTGTTGGAGCAAAATCTGACATGCAGGATGTGGATGCAGCAAGCCGTGTTTTCCACGCACTTGGTGCTGAAGAAGAAGAGTAAAACTTTACTTTATAAATATTTAAAGCCTTGTTCAATTTATTGAGCAAGGCTTTTTTTATAATATGTTGTTTCATTATAATCAATTTAGTGCAATTGATATAGTTTCATGAAAATGAAAAAGTAAATTATTCAAAAAGCGTGTTTGTTATAACGAAATTATGTTTAATTTTATATAAAGTTTATTAATAAAAATACAAACAACAGGCAAAATAGCAATTTGTGAAGTTGGTGAAGAGTATTCGCAACCAAAGATCATTTCCTGTATTTGTAATTCAACAAATAATAAAAGATAATGGTATCAGATTCTTCGTTTTTAGTGGAATTAATTCAAACAAAAATGCCTTATGGAAAATATGAAGGTAACTATATTCATCAAATTCCGGTTCACTATTTAGAATGGATGCAAAGACAGGGTTGGCCAAATGGAAAATTAGGTCAGTTTTTGGCTACTATGTATGAAATCAAAATTAATGGCATTGAACAGATTTTAGAACCAATAAAAAATATGGTGAGACAACAAGCGTGTAAAAGACAAGAGGATTGGTAGAATTCCTAAAGATGAAAGGTTATGGGAATCGGGAGTCTGAGGAAACTTTGGGTAGAATGCAGCTATTTGGATCTTGCCTTAGAATTGGGGGGTAATATTTTTTTATGATTGTTATTTGGGTTAAGCCTACAATCTTAAGCATTTAGCTTGAATCTATTGTCAGACAGTTTAATCGTTTTGATTATTAACTATAATTAGCGCACTCCAAAAAGTCGATTGTGTCGGTTTTTACACACTCAAATTGTGAGTAATCGCCAATTTTTTTGCAGAAGCCTACTTTTTAATCTACACCCGAGCGTTAATCGTCAAATAATTTTTTTATTCACTCCTATTTCCGTAGATAGTCCAACAGCGTAAACCTCCACGAGTTTGAGCAATGAGTTCTGGGAATCCATCAAAATCAATATCTGCTAAAATTGGAAAGTCGATAGCATAAGTAGGTAAATCAAAATAACGATTGCCATTATATAATTGCCAAGCATATAATCTACCGAATCCTGCTGTTGCTAAAACTTCTGGTTTTTTATCTTTCTGTATATCAGCTAAAAGTATTCCTGCATTATTAGATGAAGGTTGTCCCATACTTATTGTAAATCTAAGTTCGCCTTTTGTATTCAATACATAAATACCACCATCACTACTTTGAGTTAGAATCATATTTTCAGAGTATTTATTTAAAGAATCCGTTTTTATAGTCAAGTTTTCCACAAAAATTGGACTAGCATTTATGGAACTATTGGAGAGGTAGCGAGCAGATAGCCTTAGGTTGGAAGAAATAGAATCATAAGGCGTATTTCTAAACACATTTAAACTATCAATGAACATTCTTTCGGATCCAAGTTGATAAAGGAATCCATCAGCACCGCCCATTAATAAGTCATTATTTACAAGTGCTGGTTTTGATGTAAACGTTGCTGAAATAAAAATTGGGAACCCAGTTTGGAGTTTTCCGAGTGCATCAAATGCAAATAGACCATTATCAGCTTGCGCAAAAAGTAGCCATTTCCCATTCTGTCGTTCAAACACAGGTTGTAATGTAATTTCAGAAGTTACCGTTACAGGCCAACCTTTTAAGGCAACTCCTCTACCATCAAGTGCATGAATTTGTCGGTCTGCGGAGGTTACAATCATTTCTGAATTTCCATCTCTGTTTATATCAGCTATTAGAAGTGGAGATGAGATTTTTTCAGAAAGTGCTATAGGGAATTTTGGAAGTAATGAACCTGAGCTATTCCAGCCATAAATTTTATTTTCAGCTGCAACAAAAATGGCTAATTGCCCATTGCCATACCAATCAAAAACGATTGGACTTCCTATTGGTGTATCATCGGAAGTTGATGCATTAAAATATGATGTGCCATCACTCGCTATCCCTAAAACATTTCCATTTTCAGTTGCAATAACTATTTCAGGGCGTTTATTTCCACCAATGTCTGCAATAATTGGGGTACCTGTAATATCGGCACCATCTAAAGGAGCAATCCATTTTTCTTCAAAAGGTTGAGTCGATCTGTTTTTGGTAAAACCATTAATGGTAATAGCTAAAGAGTTAGACGAAACATCAAGAACAGATTTCCCTGCTAAGATTTCAAATTTTGAGGTAAATGCTTTTAAGTCCACTCCATTTGCTAAATAATGATTTACAAAATCTTCGAAAGGTTGAGATTCCAAATAGAAAAAGCTACTTATAGGCTCGCTCAAAGTGTTTTTACTTTCAATGTAGGTTTTATTGTAAGAAATAACTCTTCTTCGACTTCTGTCTGAGCGAACTCTTTTTGTAAGTCCCAGTCTTGGTGACATTACTAAACTTTCTGAAGTAATACTAATGTAGAAGGTATCGTAGGTCGAAAGTCCACTAGAAATTGTTTTCGAAATTGATTCTGAACGGAAATAAAAGGTTCGATCTGTCTGATAGACTAAACCCATTCCTTCAAGTTTTTTTAACCAATCATAAATTGCTCTTGTATCTTTTATTTTTCGAATAACTAAATTTTCGCCAACACCAGCCAAGCCCGAAGGTGCAAATCCCGCAAGGGCTATTTCATCATCTAAGGCATCACTTAGTTCTTGTAATAAACTACTTGAGTTCTGTAAAGTCGAGTCAAGTTTAGAAATGGGATTATGTGTTTTAATTGGTTTTGGTTTTGAAAAATGAATTGAAAAATAGGCGACATCAATCGGAACGTATTGATCTAAGGTAATTTCAGAATTTGTGAATGAAATAGATGAAGTAAAATTCGTTTTTACCTCAGATAAAGGAATTAACCCATTCATGGTAAATTCAATAGTTTCTGACTCATTAAAGGCGAAAGAAAAAGAGGCTGTTTCTAAACCATCAAAAGCACCTAAACTGTTTGGTTTATATTTTACTGCGGTATAATGAGATATAAATTGATCCATTTTTGCGGCATTTACTACTAAGACATTCTCATTTTTAAGCATATTATTCTGAATTTTCAATTTTGGTTTCCCAAGATTAAGGCAAGCAATTATATCTTCTATAGCCATACTGCTTTCAGATATATAAAGAATATCTCCATGTTCTAGCACAAAAAGGGGCATAGAGTCAATAAAAAGCTTATATATACTTATTCCGTTATAGGTGTAATGATCTTTGAAAAGTGGTCGGGAAAAGAACATTCGAAGTTTATCTGTAATCCCAGATATATTTTCAGCAATCCATACGGTTTTTACTTGATCTGACTCATTAGGATAAAAAGCAATTGCTTTAGTTGAAATGGATTGAGAAGCAGCTAGCTCTAATTTTTTTGTTATAGGAAGAGCAGAGGTTGTAATATCATCAAAAAAGGATCCTGCTTTTGAATCAATAATTGAATTAACAGTAGATCCATTTTCTGGAATGTAAACGGCAAGAATAGAATTAGGTAATGATTCATACCATGCTTGTTTGGGTAAACGGCTACAAGAAAAAAAAAATGAACCGACAATCAAATAAGTAAAAATACGAGTAAAAAATGCTTTCATAAAGGATAATGACCAAAAGATAAAACAAGCAATTAATAAGGTTATGTAGAGTGCTAAAATACCCAAAAATGATGTAAAAAGAGTTTAGAACCGATTTAAATCCAAATTTATAGAAGTGATTGGTGAAAGAACCAATAATGATTGAAAAAGAATACAATAATACTAATTGAAAGCAGTATTTTTAGCAAACCCCGATTTTAATTATACGAACTTTAACCTGTCATTAATGTCATTTTTAAACCCTGCTTATCTCTGGTTTATCCCAATTTTATGTATTCCCCTAATAATTCATATTCTGAATTTTAGAAGACCAGAGCAATTAGCTTTTTCTTCTGTGTTCTTTTTACAAGAGTTACAACGAACAGTGGTGAGAAAATTAAAAGTGAAAGAGCTTTGGTTACTTTTTTTAAGAACCTTAGTCTTAGCCTGTATTTTAGTAGTTTTTGCCCAACCTGTTTTAGATAAAAGTGAAGAAGGAATTAGAACGGAGAATCAGAATACGATTGTATTGATGGTTGAAACGGGAATAGGTGTAGATAGAGTTGATGAAAATGGACCTGTGTTAGAGCAATTAAAACGATTAGCCATTGAGCGAATTCGAATGTTGCCTGAAGATGCTGAAATTTATATTTCAGGAACTACAGGAAATCCATTTATTCCCAAAGCCAATTCAAAGAAAGAAGCAATTCGAAAAGTTGAAAAACTAAGTATGGATTTGAAGGCTTCAAATGCAGGTGAATTAATTAAATTGTTTAGCGACAATGGGTTAAATCAAATTTTATGGTTTTCTGATAAACACCCTCAAAAGTGGGATTTTGCATTGAATCGAAATCAAAGAGAACAAAAAGAGGTTTTGCCAACTCAAATAGATCTTGTTGTTGCTGGTGCTGTGAGTAATGCAAATGTTTTTATTCAACAGGTTCAATTAGAGAATCAAGTTATAGCATTAGGAAAGTCCTTAACTCTACGTGTCGATGTTTCTGCAACCGGAATAGACAGAATGGTCAATTTAAGTGTTCGTTGTATCGTAAATAATGAAATAAAAGGGGAGTATCAGTTTGATCTAAATACTGGTGAGGTAAAGCGATTCAATTTTGATTTGCTAATGGATAATTCTGGTTTCACTGAAGGCTATATTGAAATTCAAGGAGATCCCTATTTGTCGGATAATTTAAGACCGTTTGTTATCGAAATTCCAGAAAAAAGACATATTGTAGTTATCTCCGAACAAATTGAAACCGATGAAGATTTGGTATATATGAGAGCTTTATTTGAGGCTGCCAATAATTCTAAAACAGATGTAGATTTTACATTCCTTAATCTGAATACATTATCTCTGGAATCTGAAAATGAATATGCTAGCATTATATTTCTAGGCTTAAAAGAAATACCTAATTTCTTAGTGAACAAAGCCAAAGAATGGGTTGCAGCTGATAAAGGACTTTTAATTTTACCATCAGTTTACGCCTCGTTGAGCTCTTATAATGAACTGTTTTCAGATTTAGGCCTTTCGATGAGATATAAAGGATTTGCTGGTTCGTTTTCATCAGCATCTGCTGTAACACAGATTCAAATTTCAGATAAAGAGCACCCTGTTTTAGACCAACTTTTTGAAGTGGCAAAAAAGAATGATATTAAGTATGATAAGCCTACAGTTTATTCATATTTAACGATTACTAAAACTGCTTCTGCTTTTTCCAATGCTATTTTAAAAACCACCGATGATTTACCACTAATAGTTGAAGAACGCTTGCAACAATCTAAAATAATTGTCTCTGCAATTGGCTCAGGTTCTGCTTGGTCTAATTTCTCAACTAATGCGTTTTTTGCTCCATTTTGGTATAAAACATCACTTTATATCACAACAAGTACAAATGGTGGTTTAAATCAACATAGTTTAGGTTTCCCTGTTAGTGATAAAGTTTCAGCACAATCTCAGGATGTTTTTTATTCGGTTGGAGAATCCTTTTCAGAAAAACCAGTATTAAGAAAAAGAGGTATGAGTTATCAAACAGAGATAAACTCTTTCTCACTTAGTCCTTCCATTTTAGAACTAAGAAGCCCATCTAACTTAATCGCATCTAAAGGTTTATATTTGTCTCCTCAATATTCTGAGTTTAAGCATGTTAATGAGGAAGAAATTCAAAAAATATTTCTCCAATATGTTAAAACTATTCACGTTTATGACGTTAATACATCTACAAAAGATCAAATATTACAGACCGTCTCAAGTGCAGGAATCAATTTTTGGCCAATACTTGCAGGTTTGGGAATTTTATTGTTATTTCTAGAATCTATGGTCGGTATTTGGTATAAAACGGATTGATTTTTAAAAAAAACAGACAAAAAAGTACTTTTTCACTATGACTGAATTCTTTTTGGTAAGCACATTAGTCTTCTTTATTGTAGTATCGACACTCCTAAGTGTGGTTACTTTAGGAAATGCTTTGCGTTTGAGAAGAATCAAATTAAGTTGGAAATCAGGACACTTGATGGGTTATCCCGTATTCAGTGCCGTATTTTTGCTTTTCCTAGTTCTATTTTCTGGAGTTTCGATTGTGTATTATAGTAGTCCAGATTACGCCCTATTTCTGAGTTATCTTTGGATAGGATTAAATTGGTTCATTTCATCTTATTTGATGTCGAAACGATTTATCACGGAGCATGGAATTGTGAAAAATGTGAACGATCCATCTCAGACAATTGGATGGGGACAAGTAACCGATTATTTTGAACAAAATCATGAAAAGTATGTTCGATTTATCTTTGTCTATCAAGTCATTATTCAGCATAAAAAAGAATTACATCGTATCGAACTGGATGTACCTAATTCATATATTTCAGCATTTAAAGAACTTATTTCACTTAAATTAGCACGAAGATTCGACTGGACCTATCATCAATATTCAGATTACAAATCTATTTTATAAGCAAAGTTTCATGGTCGATTATGATCAAATTCACTAACACAAAACCTAAAGAAATCAACGATTGAACGATTTTAGTTTAACTATTAAGGAAAAAGAAAAAGTAATTCTTGTAGGGGTATTTGGTCCCGATTTAAGCAGAGAGCAAGCGCAAGAACATTTAGACGAATTAGAGCGATTAACGGACACCGCTGGAGCAATAGCCGTTAAAAAAATTCTTCAAAATAGGACAAATCTTGACCGAGAATTCTATGTTGGGAAAGGAAAAATTGAAGAAATCAGTTTGTTAATTACACTTTTAGGAGCAGATTCAATCATTTTTGATGATGATTTAACTCCATCACAAGCCAGAAATATTCAACGAATTACCCAAGCTAAAATCATTGATAGAAGTGGTTTAATTCTAGATATCTTTGCTTCTAGAGCTAAAACATCATCTGCCAAAACTCAGGTTGAGTTAGCTCAGCTAAATTACATTTTACCCAGATTAACTAGAGCTTGGACACACTTATCTCGCCAAAAAGGTGGAATTGGCACAAAAGGTCCAGGTGAAACTCAGATTGAAACAGATCGTCGGCTTATTGGTCAACGAATTGCTGTTTTAAAAGAAAAACTTAAAAAACTTGATTTACAACGACTAGTTCAGCGGAAGGGTCGAGCTGATATTAGTAGAGTTGCCATAGTGGGTTACACCAATGCTGGAAAATCGAGTTTATTAAACCAATTAACAACCGATAGTGTATTGGCTGAAGATCGTTTATTTGCCACTCTAGACTCAACCGTTCGTCGACATTTAATTGGCAATAAAACTATTTTATTATCTGATACAGTTGGATTTATTCGAAAACTACCTCACGGATTAATAGAAAGTTTTAAATCGACTTTAGACGAAATTAGGGAATCGGATCTATTATTACATGTTGTTGATGTTTCTTCTCCAACCTTGGAAGACTATATAAAAGTAGTTCGGAAAACACTTGAAGAAATAAAAGCAGATGAAAAGCCGACAATTTTAGTTTTTAATAAAACAGATTTGTTAAAAGATCCCTTTCGCCTTGCTGAATTAAAAATAAATTATCCCAATGCCGTCTTTATTTCAGCCCAACAACAAATTGGTTTTGATGTACTAGAAAAAGCAATTTTAGAACACATGGAAAGTGACTACGAAACCGTAACACTTAGAATCCCTCAAAAAGCGTATAAAATTGCAGCCTTTGTTCATCAAGCAGGAACCGTTTTGAATACTAAATATGTAGATGACTCAGTTTTAATAAAGGTAAATCTCAAAAAAAGTGATATACTAAGCGCAGAAAGAGAATTAACTGAATTTGAAACGGAAACAAGAACTGCTTTTGAAGAGTATGAATTCAAATGATTATAAAAGACAGCATTTCTGAAAATTATCCATTCGTCTGCCATAATGAAAGTCCATTAAGAGCATTTGATTTGATGAAAGAACATAAAGTTTCATGTCTTCCTATTTTAATAAACGAAACTAAAGAATATGTTGGGCTCGTTTCTGAAATAGATACCTTAAATGATATGGGGCTTAGCACAGTAATGGAGCTAATTACAAAAGAAAAATCGTATGCTGTTTTCGCCGATGATTCCATCTTACAAGGCTTACGCTTACTAGAAAGTGCTGATCTTTCAATTGTACCTGTAATAAACTCTAAACATATTTATGTTGGTTCATGTAAAAAAAGTGATTTGTTAGCAGCTTTAGAGAAATCGTTTCATATTCATGAAAATGGAACCGTTTTACTTATTCTTGCTGAACGTAAATCATTTGCAATGAGTCATTTAACTAGAATAATTGAAGAAGAAAGTGCTATTGTTTTAACATGTACCTTAACTGAAGTAATTGAAGAAGAAAGTTTAGTTCGTATTTGTGTGAAATTGCAAAGTATTGAATCATCAAAAGTTATTTCTGCTCTTCGAAGACATGGTTACGTTATAGAATCTATCTCAGATTCAAATTTTGATGAGGAATATTCGGATAAAGCTGATGCATTTCTTCACTATTTAAGTATTTGATTCGCTTCATTTGGAACAGCATTGGAGAAAAGTTATATTTACACAGTTTTGTAACCCATTGTAAACCGCCCCGGCTTTGAAATCAAACTTTCTTAAAATTGTTCTTCTCGGTGTTTTTTTAGGATTAACACCATTACAGACCTATTCTCAACAGCAACGATTCGGAAAACTTGATTCTTATTATTCCTCACTAATTTGGTATGAAATTGGTTTTTTTGAATGGAGTAATAAAGAAGTAGGAGGGTATTTAGTTTCAGATTATTATGAACCCGAAAAAAAGACAGCTGATTATATCTTATTAAGAACGGAGCAAAATTTAGATACACTTTCAGCCTCTATTTATGCTGAAACGTATATTGAAAAATGGCCTCGTGACCCTGCTTCTTTGGCGGTTAAATTAGAATTGGCTCATAAAGAACAAAAAGACAAGCATTTCAAAAAAGCCATTCAATTATATGAAGAGGCTTTAAAACTAGATACCGACAAAAAAGTTGGGGATAAAATCTATTATTGGTTATCTGAGTCGGCAAGAAGTGATTCAAATGCGTTTAATGCAAGAGCTTATTTATTAAAACTCGCTGGTGAATTTCCAAAATCGGCTCTAGCACCAACTGCACTTTATTCAAGAGGGGCTTTATTTTTATCAGAAAAAAATTATGTTCAAGCTTCTAGTGCTTTTGAATTGTTGCGTAAAAGATACCCAAATGATAAAATGACTCGCAAAATTGGAACCGCTTTAGGGGAAGCGTATTATCAGCAAAAATTATTTGATAAATGTATTACTTCTTTAAAAAGTGAACTACCCGTTTTGCAAGGTGAAGAAGAAAGTAAAGCCGTATTTTTAATTGCAGAATCGTATAATTATTTAAACGATTTTGATCAAGCTTCAGCGAACTATCTACGCTATGCTAATTTGAATAAAAATAAACCTGAAGAGCGTTTTGCTCAATATGGTTTGGGCTGGGTTTATCATAAACAACAAATTTATCATTGGTCGGCAGAATCTTTTGCGAAAGCAGCAAAAGGAGATGATGAAACAGCTCGGAAAGCTCTTTATTATAAAGCTATCAATGAAAAATTAGCGGGCTTATTTCCACAAAGTATGCAATCTTTCGAGGAGTTTGGGAAAAAATACACCAATGGAATTTGGATAGAAGAAGCTTATTATGAATGGGCGATTTCAAGTTTTGAATTTGGAGATTACCCAAAAGCAATTGATATTTTACTACAAGTCATTCGAAAAAGAGATTCCTTTAGGCAACGTGGAAAATTATTGAGTTTACTTGGAGAAGCCTATTTTGCAAACGGAGAATACACCAGAGCCCTTCAAGCATTTGAGGAAGCAGAAAAATCGGTAGATATTAATCCTGATATAAAAATTCAGGCTACATTTCAAAAAGCATGGTTACTTTATCGAAATCAAGCATATAAACAAGCACAGCCTATTTTTGAGTCTATTTATAGAAAGAATCCAGATTTTAAATTAGCTGCAGAAGCGTTGTTTTGGTCAGCAGATTGTTTTTATAGCGAGGAAGATTACGGTCTAGCTGGTGCTCAATTTCAGCAGTTTGTAACTACTTATCCTGATCATAAATTTACAGGTGCAGCTTTGTACAGTGTGGGTTGGTGTCATTTTAAAATGGGTGAGTTTGAAAAAACCATAGAGCCTTTGCAAAACTTTTTAGCCAATTATAAAGCGCCACCAATTGCACTTTTCCCTTATGATATTGATGCTCATTTGCGAATTGGAGATGCCCATTATGCCATTCGTGAATATGATTTAGCTATCGAGCATTATTCACATGCAATTGGGGCTGAACCAGGTGGCGATTACGCATTATTCCAAATTGGGAACTGTTATTACCGTTCAGAACGGACTTATGAAGCGGTAACAAATTTTAGAAAAATGCTTCGAATCTATCCGTATTCAAGACTTCGAGAGCAAGCTCAATACAATATTGGTTATGTCTATTTCTTGATGGGGAATTACGATCAAGCCATTTTAGAACTCAGTGGAGTCTTGAAAAAATATCCCAAAACAATGTGGGCGGCTAGAGCACAATATAATATTGGGGATGCCTATTATAATGCAGGAAAGTACAATGATGCCGTTGAAGCTTATAAAAAAGTGCTTGCAAATCATCCCAAAAGTGATTTTATTTTAGAAGCTATAAACGGTATTCAATACGCACAATTAGCTTCTGGAGTGCAAGATTCCTCAGAACAATTATTTGAATCATTTATTTATTCAAATCCAAGTTCTCGTGCTGCTGATAGATTGCGCTATAGACAAGCAGAAAGTTTGTTACAAGCCGGTGATTATCCCTCAGCAATTAAGTCCTTTACGGAGTACATTCGTATCTCTACAAGTAAAAAATTAATTTCTGATGCGCGTTATAATTTAGCCGAAGCGTATCGATTGAATAATGAAGAGGGCAAATCCATTAAAGAATTGCAGGGTTTTATTCAAGATTATCCCGATGTTGAAAAAACGCCCGTAGTTCTAAGTCTTTTGGGAAGAGTGTTTTTGAATAAAAAAGACTACGATATGTCTGAAAAATATTTTTTAGAACTTGATAAACGATTTACTTTGTACAAAGCAGAAGCCCTAAATGGTTTAGGATCAGTAGAAATTGGAAGACAAAACTACGAGAAAGCAAGAATGTATTTTGATAGTGGCTCAACGCTTTTTACGAACAACGATGCCATGAAATTAGGTTTAGCAAAAGTCAATTTTGAAGAAGAAAGAGATGAAATTGCAGTTCCACAACTAACAGAAATTGCAAAATCAAATACAGGTGCAGAAGGCGCAGAGGCGCAGTTTTTATTAGGAAGAGTCTATCAGGATAAAAAACAATACACGGAGGCTTTAACTGCATTTTCAAAAGTTAAGATTCTTTATGAGGCTTATGAATATTGGGTTGCAAAATCACTTTTAGAATCAGCTGTTTGTTATCAAAAGTTGGGAAACCCTGTTGAAGCGAAAAAGACCTTAAAGATTATTACAGACCGATATAGCAATACTGAAATTGCAAAAGATGCTGAAGCCATGTTGCTTAAAATGTAAGTAACCTGAGTTCAGGATAAGAAATTAAAAATGAAAACAGGAAAAAATAAATTTCGTTATTCCATGCTTGATCCGATTCGGTGAACCACGAAGTACTATCTGTGTCTACTTTGGGGTCAAATTCGTAATTGTTCAATAAAACCAATTGACATTCCCTATTGTTTATGCTGGTTTTGATTAAAATCATTGTAATAATCCTTATACCGAACTCAGGTAAGTAAGAAATCAATCTCGAACTAAGGTTAGTACCTAAAGAAAGTTATAAAAAGCGAACATGAGGATTTTAGAAAAGCAAAGATTTATTTAATTCTAATCTCGCCAAGAATAGAAGATTGAATCTTACCAAACTCGTCTTGCTCAATTGATTCAATCCGTAAGCCAATACTTCTTGCTAATTGTTGAGCATCAAAATCGGTGTAAAGACTATCTTCTTTGAATTCATTAATAGTGCCAACGATTTGCCACTCTCTGGTTTTCGCATTTAGTGATGAAAGTCTAAGTTTTTCTGGTGCAATTACTTTTGCTCTGTTCAAAAGAACAGCTAAACGCAAGGTGCTTCTGTCCCAAAATTGAATCCATTCACCTTTATTTTCTTTAAGTTGTATTTTTGAAACTAAAAAAAAATCACTTTTGGCTAAGGATTTGATTCTATCTAGGTTAAACTCACTTTGTCTAAAAGCTAAACGAAGTTCATTGCGTTCTTTTGATAGTAGATTGTATTGTTTTGCAGCGAGTTCAAGTTTTTGTTTAGCTAGATAGGTTTCCCATTGTAGATATAAAATAGTTCCGGCACTTATAAAAAGTAAAATACTTAAAGCCCAAATTGAATAGGTTCTGAATTTTTTATCTTTTTTATCTTCAAGTGCTTGTAAAACATCAACTAAACCTTCACGGTGATGTGAGGCGTGTAATTCTGATGTTGAGCCATCGGTTGACTCCTCTGTTACTAATTTTAATAATTGTTTGGTCTCATCGGTTGACTCTGGTTTTTGATGTAACTCTTTTTCGGTTTCTGAGGCAAAGTGTCTAGCTTTCGAAAATGCTTTTAATTGATAATAAGTTTCAAGTAAGTCTTTATCTCCTTTTGCAAGGCGTTCCTCAAACTCTTTTCGTTCTGGGTCGGAAAGTCTGTCGTTTAGGTAGTCATCGCAAAGCTTTAGGAGTGAACTCATTTTTCTGAAGTTTTTGATTCATCGGTAATTTCTGTAAAATCAGCATCTTCGATTTGGTCTAGTCTTGGACTGCTACTGGAATTTCTGGGAGAAGAAAATGGGTTTCTTGGTTGCTGGTTTTTGAACGTAGTTGTTAAAAAGCGACGAATTAAGTTAATTGAAAAATAGACCAATACCGCTAATAAGATAAATCTAAAAAACATGTTAGCAATTATTTGGGTGATAAATAAGTTGTTTGAGCTTTTAAAGGAGCTTCGAATACATTTCGTATAATATAGTCAAGATGATCTGTATTCGTTACAAAGTCAATTTCAGAGGCATTAATAATTATTAATTGTGAACGATTATAGTGATGAAAAAAATGATTATAAGCTTCATTTAATTCGTTTAAATAATCTGGATCCATGTCTTTTTCGTAGGATCGTCCCCGTTTGTGAATATTATGAAGAAGCCTGTCTAATGAACTTTGCAGATATATAACTAAATCAGGTTTGGGCGCTTTAAAACTCATTATTTGGAAAATTTTATCATAAAGAGCTAATTCATCACCATTTAAATTAATTCGGGCGAAAATACGATCTTTATCAAAAATATAATCGCTAATAACAGAGGAATGGAAAAGATCTTTTAAGTAAATATTCTGTTGTTGCTGAAAACGACTTGCAAGAAAAGTAAGCTGAGTTTGGAAAGCGTATCGCTCTCTATCTATGTAGAATTTGTCGAGAAAGGGATTATCTTTAAATTCTTCTAATACAAGTTTTGCATTACGTTCTTTAGCAAGCAAATTTGCAAGGGAAGTTTTACCGGCACCGATTACACCTTCTATGGCAATAAATTCGTATGTATTCATCAGATGATTAAGTCCAGCTTAAAGGTAGTTTTTTGATAAAACCCTCAGGTGCGTGTAAAAGCATTTCGGTGATATGCATATTTGATACAGGATCAGACCATTTGGGCTCAATTTCCTGCAAAGGTACTAAAACAAATTGACGCTTGGGGTATTCTTTGTGTGGAATTTGTAACCAATCAAGTTGAATCTGAACTTTTTCCATGGCGATAATATCGAGATCAATAATGCGATTACTCCAACGAGGAGCCATCATATCTCGCCCATACGCTCTTTCGTATTCTTTTACGAGTATTAGTAGGCTTTCAGGGGTTTCGCAAGTTGAGAGCCGAATTACTGCGTTATAAAAAGGTTTGTCTGCTGGTCCTAATGGCGCTGTTTCAAAAAGAGAGGAACAGGAGATTGGCGACTCGGAAATGGAGTTTAAAAAAAAACGGGCGTCTTGCATATTTTTGAATCGATTACCTTGGTTAGAACCTAATGCAATCCAGACAAAAACAGGTTGGACACCCGCACCCATACGAATCAAAATTTAAATGGTAGATAATTCGATCTGATGTTGCAAATCTTTAACAATGCGTTTTATTTTAACGTTTGTATTTGTCTGATCTGTCACAGAAGAAATGGCATGGATAACGGTTGAATGATCACGACCGCCAAAATGAAGGCCAATTGTTTTATACGTAGCTTTGGTTAACAATTTTGATAAATACATGGCAATTTGTCTTGCTTCAACCACTTCTTGCTTTCTGGTTTTATCTTTTAATTTTGTTGGGTCAATCCCAAAATATTCAGCTACCTGATTTTGGATGGTTTCAATCGAAATGTTTGAGCGATTATCTTTAATCATGTCTTTGAGCATTCTTTTTGCCATTGGCAAGTCGATATGATCTACATTTTGCAAAGAAGACATGGCTAAGAGTTTAATAATAGCTCCTTCGAGTTCTCGTACATTCGATTTAAAGTTCAATGCAATGAATTCTAAAATATCTTGATCAAATTCAATTCCGTTATCATTCGCTTTGCGTTCAAGAATAGCATAACGAGTTTCAAATTCTGGCATTTGAATATCAGCGCTTAAACCCCAGTTAAATCTCGAAATTAACCGTTCTTGAATATCTGGAATATCTTTTGGGGCGCGGTCGCTAGAAAGAATAATCTGTTTCCCATCTTGATGCAAGGTATTAAAAATATGAAAGAACTCTTCTTGAGTACGTTCTTTACCACTAAAAAACTGAATATCATCTACGATTAACACATCAACAGAACGATACATCATAGAAAATTCAGCTATTCTGTTATTTCTGATAGCGTGAACAAACTCATTAGTAAAACTCTCTGATGTGATATAAAGAACGGTTTTTTCACCATTATAAGCTTGTTTAACTTTGTTTCCAATACTTTGAATGAGGTGAGTTTTACCTAAGCCTGTTCCACCATAAATAAAAAAGGGGTTAAACGAATTCGCTCCAGGATGTTCGGAGATTGCCAAAGATGCAGAACGAGCAAGACGATTGCAATCGCCTTCAATATATTTTTCAAAAACATATTGAGGATTCAGATTAGAATTAATCTTCTTTTTTTGAATACCTGGAATGATATAAGGATTCTGCAATTGTCCTGGATAGAATGCATGAGAGCCTTCAAATTGATTTTCTTTTGATGAAGGAGGAGTTGGTTGCTGTGGTAAACGTATCGTTTTGTTGTCGAGCATATCTTCTGCTTTCTCAACAACAACCGAATATTCTAATTTTCCTTGCGTTCCTAGGACCTTAGTAATAGTAGAACGAAGTAATTGATAATAATTCTCCTCAAGCCATTCATAGAAAAACTGTGAAGGAACCTCAATGGTTAACATGGTTTCAATTAATTTGAGCGGTTTTATAGGCTCAAACCAAGTTTTATATTTCTGAAAATTAATATTGTCCCTGATAACATCAAGGCACTGCTGCCATACAAGCGAAGCCTGTTCTTTACTCAACGGAAAACCTCCTGGTAAACGCTAACTCTTTTAAAATTTACTAACTGTTTTAAGGTGGTTGATTCTATTGAACTGGAGGCTAAATTTGAAGATAATAATTTACTTATCCACATATGTAGTCTCAGTATCCATCTCAACTAAGCCCTAAAATCAGGAATTATTTGCTCTGTGTCAAATTGTTATTAAATTGTTAAGTAAAAGTTATCCACATATAAAAAAGCGGTGTAAGTGATTGTGGCATAATGATATAAATAATAATGAAAAAAAAATGAATTTGGCTATTGACACATCATACGCGCTAATTTCGCCGATTTTGCCCTCTAAAATGTTATCAACAACTTGTGGATAAATATTTTTCCACAAGTTATCCACATTTTAAAATAGCTATTGACATTTAGATAAAAACATCTTCACCTTAAATAAGATTGTATCATTCTAGGCTTACCAGAAAGGTCTAAGATTAATTGAGAGTTCCACTTAGAGCGATTGAATAAATTCAATATAGGTTCTGATAGATTCTCATTGATTTCAAGATAAAGAGCTGAGCTATTTTGTGGTTTTAATTGTCGAGTGGCAATCGAAATGATAGATTCATAAACGCGAACTGGATTTTCAGCAAAAAGTGCTAACGAAGGTTCGTATTTCTTAACCTGAATATCCATCTCTTCTGCTTCTGAGAGCATTATATAAGGTGGATTAGAAATAATTAAGTCAAATTTAGTTGAGTTTGCAACATGGTCGGCAAATAGATTTCCTAAGCTAAAAGAAACCGTAACATTATTTTTTTTAGCATTTAGTTTAGCTACTTCCAATGCTTCTGGGCTAATGTCTATCCCTGAAATCTCCCAATCGGGTCTTTCCATTTTTAAACAGATAGCAATACAACCTGAACCTGTTCCGATATCTAATACGTCAGCATTAGGGAGATTTTTATGGTTATTAAGAACGAGTTCAACCAATTCTTCTGTTTCAGGTCTTGGAATGAGTACATGTTTGTTTACACTGAACACTCCATTGTAGAAATCAGTCTCACCAACAATGTATTGAAGTGGTTCATTTTTTGCGCGGCGCAAGACTAAACTACGCAGGGTTTCCAACTCAATCGGTTTGAGTGGTCTGTCGTATTGCAAATATAAATCAAGACGCTTTAGCCCAAGACTGTGTGCAAGTAACCATTCAATACTTAGCCTTGGGGAAGGAATTTTTTTTTCAGAAAAAAAGGCAGTTGCCCAATCTAACATGGAGAGCACGGTCCATTCCTTTGGCGGCTCAATAGTCATAATTAATCTTTGTCGTCGGGTTGTTTTACAGGAATTTCTTGAGGCGTTAAACCGAACCTCTTTGCGAAGTCATAAATAAAATCGATGACAACATCAGATAACGTTTTATCGGCATTGGTAGTTGAGCCTCTAAATCCCATTCGACCGCCTGTAGGCATTAATTCGAATTTGATGGATTTGTTTGAATATTCAGCAATGCAAGTAAGTGAAGTACTAGAGTTTGTAAGACGTTGATATTGTTCGAAGACACAAACGATAGAATAGGCATCTTGTTCAGGAATATGGAACTGATAGACATATCTTGGTTTCAGGTCTTCAATAAGTTGGTTTCCCATTCGTTTTACGGTATCAACTGGACCGAGAACGACATATTTACGAAGTTTGTTCATTGTGTTAGTAGATTACTTTGAAATAAAATTTTTCAATTATTTAAAAAACTTGGCACAATATACTATCTCAGATAATTTAAGCAATAGCTATACACATTTTTTTAATGTAAAACGTTATTTTCTACGTGTTTTTTCAATCAATCTGTATATTTACCGCATGAAAAAGCATTTCATTTCATTTATTTATTTACTAGCGCTCACAGTTCCTCAAATTTTATCAGCTCAACTTTGGGTTGAACCAGAGTTAACCGAGGTAAAACAGAATGGCACACCTTATGAAAAAGGAGCTAGAAAAGGGATTGGATTTGAATTAATTCTTAATGATTTTGGGTTTTCTATCGGTTCTCAATTTAGATATTTAATCTCAAGTTCGCAGGAGTACACCATTAATTTTGCAATTGGATCATTAAGAGATGTTTCAGAGCAAACGTTCACTACGTATTTTAGCGAAATTATTCCAAATAAGTACAATAGAGTGTTAAACTTCCCATTGTTATTTGGTTTTAAACAGCGGATATTAAGTTCTTACATACAAGATAATTTGAGATTTACCATTCAAAGTAGTATGGGACCTAGTCCTGCATTTGTTTATCCTTATTTTATAGATGTTAACGAAAACGGTTTTAGAGATACAAATTTAGAACCAGTAATAGACGCTTTAAGCGAATGGGGAAGAGGAGCTTTTAAATTCGGTGCTGCCTCAGAAATTATGTTGGGAATGGATTTTGGACAAGATAATAAAGGCTTTTCTTGTTTTAGGTTCGGAATTGTTATGCACTATTTTGGATCAGGTATTCAAATTATGGAACCGAATAAGCTTGAAATAACACGAGTTGTTGGAAATGAGATTTATGGGAATATAGTTCCTAGTGCGAAACCTCAGCATTTTTTCATCTCGCCACAGTTTAATTTAGTAATCGGATCTTTCTGGTAAATGTTATTTAATGCGTTTGTATAGGAAAATCAAACCTAGTAAAAATGGGATTAAGCTGATTTACAATGTACAGATTGTTTAGTATCACTTCAGTTTTGTAGTCGTTAATTTTACGAAGAGATTTTCACATTACATCATTTAGTAAACGCTTCAAAATGTCGGGTTTTACAGTTTTCACCCATTCAAATTGTGTTAATTTTTCGATTATCATACAGTAAAAACTTTTCAAATAATGCTAATAATATACTATACCATTGAGTAAAGCATTTTTGAACTCAAATAGTAAAAAAAAAAATAATGTATCAAGAGACGTTTATTATATCAAGAAATGGATTTGATTTTGAATTTATCCGTTGGGGAAATATAAAAGAGCCAACGTGGTTGTTTATACATGGTTTTGGAGGAAGCGCTCGAACTTTCAGTAAAGTAGCAGCTTATTTTGTAGAAGCAGGGGAAAGTTTACTTACAGTTTCGTTACCCTATCATGGAAATAGTTCAGATGCGAGTAGTGAAAATCAGCTGTTTGATATAAAAGTACTTTCCAATGTATTTTCTGAAATTGTGAAAACTGAGTTTGGAATGAAAAGCTATACGCTCGTTTCGCATAGTTTAGGCTCGCGAATTGTTCTGTGGCTTGCAGTGAACAAACAAGAAGAAATAAATTCCATTCATATCATGAATCCTGCTGGTTTTTATCCTTGGGAGATTCGTTTTTTTCAATTTTTTTCTCGGGGATGGAAAGCAAAGCTACTCGATGTTAAAATTATTGCTCGTTCAGTTACTTCATTATTAATACCCAACCCTGAACAAAGAGTAATACAAGCATTCAAATGGTTAGCAAAGAGTTATCCAGAAATGTGTTTACACAAAACAAAAGTGTTTATTCAATTGTTTAAAATCAGAAAACCAGTACATATCTATTGGGGAGATAAAGACAGATTGTTGCCACTCGATTTTGCAAATGAAGTGAAACAGCACTTTGAGAAAGGTAAAGTACATATAATAAACCATTGTGGACATTTACCCATGATTGAAAAACCTGAAGAATTGTCAAAATTACTTTTAAAAAATAGGAATCTAGATTTAATCGATTCCATTTGAAAAAAAAACGTTTTTTTCCGTCATTGGAAGCGTTATCATAGGATAATGTAATATACAGCTTAATAAATAAGACTAACTAGTCTTTATATATTTACCTTTGAAATAACCAAATTTCTGAACTCAGGAAGGAATATGAAAAAATCATTTTTAGGACTTAAAACCTTTGAACTTGTTGGTCTTATAGTCGGAATACTCGGTTTTATCTTTTTTATTTCATCACCATTTGCAGGATTAACCTTAGCAGGTCACTTGGCTTTAGCTATATTTTGGTTAGCGGCTTGGTTTTATATTTCTCAACCGATTCCAGTTTATGCTACCTCTTTATTAGTGATGCTTTTGGCATCACTTTTACTCTCAGCTGAAGGTCCAATTTACAAAAGTGCTAAACAAGAATTTAAGCCCGTTGCAAAAGACTCAACTGGAAGTTTTATTATTTCAAAAAGTGCCCTTATCGATGGCAAATATGTGTATAAATACGATGGTAAACATTGGGAAACAATCGTTGTAAAGCCAATAATTGTATCAAATACAGAAATAAAAATTACTACTGATGAATTACAAAATGGCGATCAAATCGGTGTAAACCTTACTAAATTAACAGCAGGATATTCGCCTTTAAGTTATAAAACCATATTTGGAACCTTAGCAAATCCAATTATCATATTATTTTTAGGCGGATTTATGCTTGCACAAGCAGCAGTTAAATATCGTTTAGATGCAGCATTAACAGCTTATTTATTAAAACCTTTTGGGAATAAGCCTTCATTTATTTTGTTCGGATTAATATTAGTTACGGCAATTTTGTCGGCATTTATGAGTAATACTGCAACTACTGCTATGATGATGACGGTTATTTTACCCATTATTGCTGTCATTCCATCGAAAGACAAATTTAAGTCAGCTGTTGTGTTGAGTATTCCTATTGCAGCAAATATTGGAGGGATAGCCACTCCAATTGGAACACCTCCAAATGCCATAGTTATTGCAGCATTAGCACAACAAAAAATGGGAATAGCGTTCTCCGATTGGGTTATAATGGCATTGCCTTATACCATTGCGATGTTAGCAATTGCTTGGTTTTTATTACGTATTCTTTATAAACCTACCATTCAAACTGTAAATCTTAATTTGAAAGCCAAATTCAATAAAGAGCCTAAAGCCATAGCGTTATATGTTATCTTTTTTGTAACGGTAATGTTGTGGTTCACTGAGAGTTTACATGGAATTCCATCTGGTTTAACTGCTTTCATTCCTCTAACATTTTTAACATTTGGTAAGATTTTAGACACCAATGATATTAGATCTTTGTCATGGGAAGTTTTATGGTTAGTATCTGGAGGTATGGCGCTTGGAATGATTATCGATAAAACAGGATTGGCAATTTGGTTATTGCAATCTATTGAATGGTCAAATTTTTCGATCATCTTCTTATTCTTCACGTTCGCAATTGTAGGTTGGGGATTGGCTAATTTTATGTCTCACACAGTTACGGCAACTTTATTGATGCCTTTGGGAATTTCATTAGGATTATCTGGAAGTTTAGGGGCAGGTTACAGTACGGTTGTAACTTGTATGGTTATTGGGATTGCAAGTAGCTTGGCAATGATTCTACCAATTTCGACACCTCCAAATGCCATTGCAATGTCAACGAACATGATAAAAACAAAAGACATGGCAGTTTTTGGTCTAATTATTGGCTTAATTGGAATACCTTTAATGATTGCATTTGCATGGTTCTATTGGAATTTATTTGTATAAGGAAAACACACTATGAGTACCCCGTATTATATTTTAATAATTGAAGATGAAGCTCCTGTTCGCGATGCCGTTCTTCGTGAAGTTGAAGCATTTGAAAATTTTTTCCCAGTTGAAGCGGTTGAAAGCGCTGAGGAAGCTAAAGAAGTAATCGAAATGATTGAAAAAGAAGGTGGCAAAATTGCTCTTATTTTATGCGATCATCTTTTACCTAAAAAAAATGGAGTCGATTTCTTAATTGAAAGTATGGAATACCCGATTACTCGCTTTGCAAGAAAAGTTTTAGTAACAGGTCAAGCTGGTCACGATGATACCATTATGGCAATCAATAAAGCAGGCTTAGACTTTTATATTAGCAAACCTTGGAAAACCGAAAATTTTCTTCATGTTATAAAAGAGCAATTAACCACATTTGTGCTGAAAGAGCAAGGATTTAATGCCATTCCATTAATGGGAATATTGGATGGCGTTCGCATAATGGAACATGTTCGAAAAACAGGTTATCAAGGAAACGTTTAATTTTTTTTGAAATTTTGAGTTGTTATTCAGAACTAGCCATTTTGTTAAGGTTGTTGGTTCTGTTTTTTATTCAAGAAAGCAGTTTTTTTACTTGATTCTATAAAAAAGGCGAAGAAATTGGTAATGTTGAGTCTTTGTTCAATCAAAGCTTTTCATTATTAGGCATTAATTTATGTAATTAAATTCTGTAAGATTTCTAGTTCTTTTTTTTACAAATTAAATGCACGAAACTACAAATTGAAAAGTTTAGATGTAACTATGTTATAAATGGATTATGAAAAATATGGAATCACGATTAGATAGTATAGATCCATTAAAAATCACAACTGATTTATTAGCCCTATTAGAGAATGAGTATAGTGATAAATACGAGATAAAAACTTACACAACGAATGAATTAATTTTTAAAGAGGGTGTTTTTAATAAGTATTTGTATATCCTTTTAGATGGAACCATAGAACTCGCTAAATACGATCGATTCGATAAGCCTGTAAAAGTTGATTGGATAAGACCGGGGTCAATGTTTGGAGTGCTCTCGTTCACAATGGGAAGACCCGCATTGACCTCAGCAAGGGCAAAAGCGAATAGTAAAGTCCTGATGATTGGCTTAGCCTCTTTTGAGCGAATACGAAGAGAATCTAGAATTTTCTATGATTTAATTGGTCGGCTTTATATGCAGAATTTAATTGAGCGATATGTTCATGTTGTATCAATTCATATGGAGCTAGATGAATTAAATTCTAAGATTGAAAAGGAAAGAAATACCTTAAAAAATACACTTATTGAGCTAGAAGCATCTCAGAGTAGATTAGTAAATCAAGAAAAAATGGCGATTTTGGGTCAGCTTGTTGCTGGTTTTGCGCACGAGGTAAATAACCCTGCATCTGCTTTAATAAGTGCTTTAGACTTTTTAAGTAATGGTTTACCAACTCAGATTGAGAAAATTCCTAGCCCAAGAATTCCTGCTCAAGGTGTATTTCGTTGGGGCTTAGAGCAAGAACCTGTTTCAACTTTAAAAACGCGTGAATTAACCAAACAAATGGAAGTAGATTATCCTCTAATGGATAGAACTTGGGTTCGAAAAATCACTCAACTTTCTTTAGCAGCTCAAGATGAAATTAAAAAACAGTTTCATAAAGAATTAAAAAAAGGTGACATTCAACCTTTAAATGAATTAATGCGGTTAATTGAATTAGGAATTGCTTTTAAAGGGATGAAACTTTCTGCAAAACGTATTGCTGAATTGGTGCAGAGTATGAAAAATTACGCGCGTCAAGGCGATTCTCAGGTTGAAGAATGTGATATAAGAAATGGGTTACACGATACAATGTTAATTCTTTCAAATAGGCTAAAGAAGAGAAGTGTAATTCTAGAATTAGATAATGTTCCTAATGTAAATGCTGTTGTTGGTGAACTTAACCAAGTTTGGACAAATATTATTATTAATGCTTGTGATGCAACTACAGATGGTAGTAAGTTGAAAATTTCTTGTGGTGAGCTTTCAGGTTTAGTTTGGGTTCGTTTTGAAGATGATGGACCTGGTGTACCTGATGAAATTAAAAGCAAAATATTTGAAGCAAATTTTACAACTAAAAACTCAAGTGGTCATTTTGGTTTGGGTTTGGGCTTAGCCATAACCCATCAAATTGTGAAAAAAAATAATGGGGAAATTGAGTTGGAACGATCTTCAGATTTGGGTGGAGCCTGTTTTACGGTTTGGATGCCCGAGGCTTAAGAAATTTTGAATTGCTTTATTTCGGATGCTAGAAGCTAGAAGCTAGAAGCTAGAAGCTAGAAGCTAGAAGCTAGAAGCTAGAAGTGTAATTTGTAATTCATAATTCATAATTCGTAATTCGAAATTCGTAATTCATAATTCATAATTCATAATTCGTAATTTAAGAGACTCCTTTCACCTCTCAGCTAAATCCTCTCACCTAAATCAAAATCCAACTGGTCTCGATGTTCTTCCACTAGAATTTCTTTCCAGATTATTTAAACCAGGCAATTTTTGAAATAGTGATTGAAACTGTTGATTATTTACACTTAAGCGGAATAAATAATAACTACTACCTGTGGTACTAAATGGATTCCACATAAAGCTCATATCCCAACAATGTAAATTCCTTGAAACTCGAATTTGATTCGGGGTTAGCTTTTTTTGAATAAAATCGTAACCCATTTGTGTTGTGATATTCCATTTTGGTGTCGGATTAAATTGAATAGAACTTGCGTTCAAAACAACTTTCCGTGTAATCGTATTTCTATTTCTATTCCATGAATAAGAAAAATTAAGCGAAATACTCCAAGGCACACTATAATCAATTTGATCTATTTGATAAAACAAAGGATTTTGAGGTAAAAAATCGTGTTGATTTAGCGGATCATAGGTTTCTGGGTAATAGTAGGGTTGTGCTAATGGTTTACTCATTCTTCCACTCGAAAAACGCGTTGCTGTATCAAAACGGAAACTTGTTAATTTCATCGGTTTTTTTTCAGCATCCCACAAATAAGTATCAATTAAAGTACCAGCTGAATCACTCGCATAAAAGGTGAAATTAGCAGAAGCTCTCAAATTCATATTATTGATTATACTTGAACTTACGCTCATAGAAAGTGGCGCTAATTTGAACTGTTCTGCCATAAAATTATAGCTCGTTCCCATATTCCAGTTATCAATTAACTTAATAATTCGCTCTTTTTTTTCACCAAGCGTATCTCTGTGAACTGTTTTTACTTCAAAAACATTATTCAAAGAAAAAGATACTGTTCTGGATTCGGTTGAAAAACCTTGTCCTGAAACTCCTTCTCTAAATTTTGAATAGGGCACTTCGGTAACAGTACCTGATGAGCTTGTTATTTGATAGGAATCGTAATATCCCCAAAAGGAAGATTGGAAATTTGGAGTATAACTGAATGTTAATGAGGGCATAATAGTGTGCCTAAATGATTTTACAGAGCCCCAATTTGCGTTCGCAATTCCATATAATTTTGTGTTCATATTTAAACTAAGCGAAAAATCTCTCGCTGAGGCAAATCCATTGTTTACCGAATAATCTGTAGCTTTTTTGGTTGTATCATAAAAAGCTTCGATTGTATAAGGATGCCAATATTCATTATAATTCACACTTGCCATAACATTTACATATTCGCTTGGTAAAATACGAGATGATAAACTTGCTCTATGTGATGCACCCCATCGGATTGGGATTTTTCCACCGGTTGCTTCTCGGTATTTTTCTGCATCAATAAGTGCATCAAACCAAGAAATAGTTGCTGAATCTTTGTCGATTGGTGTGAACTGATAATCACTTGAAAGCGAAGAATTAATGGATAGTGTTAGTGATTCTAAAGGACCTGGCGTTCCACCCGAAGATTGTCCTTGATTTTGAAATGGAGTGAATTGGCGAAATCCTAATCCCGCACTTGGACCACGAATACTAACCGAATTATTCGTAAAGTTTTGAGATTGATTCGCTGTAACATTAAAATTATACAAGTTATCGGGATCTCTGTATTGATACCCAATTGTTGAAGTTGTCGAAATTTCTGCTCGTTCTTCAATATCGAAAGAGACATTTTTATTGTATTCGGCAGAACGAAGCGTTACGTTTGCATTAAAGCTAGAATAAGGGTTTATTGTTTGATTGTGTCTCAGACCAAATGAGCTTGTAATCGTACTAGAAAAATTCGGATCGGTTGGTTCCATACCTTGTAAACGAGAATAGCCAATACGTATAGAACCATTTAATTTATCACGTTTTGCATAATTGGTTTCAGTATCTGTATTGTAACTGCCTGATGTAAATAATGAAACAGTAAATTTTCCTGTGATATAATCATTAAAATGTTGAAACCAGCCCAAATTCTGTAAGCCTAATCCCCGATTATCCACGTTTTGAAAGGCATAAGATGGTGCAATTAATCCATTTTGCTTTTGGCTCATTTTTGCTGGAACATAACCGAAAGGTAATAAAATGGGATAGGGTATATCGAGTAGATACAGCATTGCGTTGGTAAAGAAAATCTCTTCTTCATCAACCACTTTCATTTTTTTTGCTTTAATGTAATAATGTGGATGATCTAATTCACAGGTTGAATAAATTCCATCTCCTACAAAAACGACTTGTTTTGTTTTGTTTTTTACTTCTGTCCCAATCAAATTCCCTTCATTGTATTTCATGCGTGCAACATGAAATTTCCCCTGTTCAGTTTTGTAATTGAACAAAATTTTTCGACTTCGTAATTCATCTGTTCCTCGAGTTAAAATAGGATGCGATAAGGTGTCATCCTCAGATGCGGCTTCGGCACTCATCACATTCGAGTCAAAATCGAAAGTAATTTTTCCAGATTTGAGTCCCCCAGATTGATGCTGAACGACTGCTGAGCCAAATAAATTAGCTGTGCGTCCTTCTTTTAATTTAATGTGAAGGGAATCTTTTGCGGAAAAGTTTACGGAAACATTTGGCGCCTCATCATCTTGGCTTGATGGAATTGGCGGTGTACTTTTACTTGTGTCTTTTCTGACTTTCCTAGTAGAATCTCTTGAGGCTAAGCGCATAGTATCTAACCGCACTTGTGCAAGCCCTAATTGACTCAAAAAGAGCCATAAAAGCAAAAATATACTGGCAATTCGGATCCTTAATCGAGTCAAAATGGATGTTTCAAGTGCGTTTAGTGTACTAACAGAGCGTTTACTAATTGAAAACGAAAAATACCTGATAAATAGTTTTAGCAATAGAAAATTTGTTTCAAATACGGCAATTAATAGCAAAAAAAAGGCTGATGAGTATATCATCAGCCTAAAAATTGAGAATTACAACGTTATGGACGAATCTCGATAGCTAAACTTCCTGCTCCTAGAAGTGCAATATCATTACCTTGTGCTTCAAAAAGAATTTGAAAATCAGGTTTAAATGGATCCATTAATCTTGATAAAGCTGCTTTTCTTGCAGGTTCAAGTATGAAATCTCCAGCACGTGATACTCCACCACTTACAATTATGGTTCTTATATCAAGAATATGAACATAATTTACAATGGCATAACCTAGTTTTTCACCAGCGGATTTTAAAATATCGATGGCAATTTCGTTTCCTGCAACTGCTGCGGTGTATAAGTCAACAGGTTCCATTTTTTCGAATTGTCCATCAAATTTAATGGTCAACTCGTTTTCGGGATATTTACTGAGTTGCTCTGCTGCAAAATGGCTTAAGAAGCGTTGACCCAAATAAGCCTCAATACCGCCTTGAGTTGGCGAGTTTGATTGTGGCCCTTTATAGTCGATGGTAACATGACCTAATTCACCTGCTCCACCATGAGCACCTCTAAAAATATCTCGGTTAAAAATAATTCCACCACCAACACCCGTGCCAAGGGTAACCATTATAAAATGAGGATACGTTCTACCGATGCCAAAACGAGAAGAGCCTAAAGCTGCTAAATTCGCATCATTCTCTATTCTACAAGGTAAACCAGTGCCTTTTGTGATTATATCTGCAAGTGGAACGATATCCCAACCGGGTAAATTCGGTGGGTTACTAACCGTTATTCTATCGAGCGAAATAACTCCTGGAGCGCCGATTCCAACACCAACTGGTTTTTCAGTTGATTCAGCAATTGCATTTTTAACTACATCGATAAGTCGTTGTAGTAAAGCATCTTTTCCTAGATGCGCATCAGACGGAATAGAAAATTGTTTAATAATCCCTTTTTCCGAGTCAACCAAGGCACTTTTAATGGCAGTGCCGCCTAAGTCAATTCCTATACCAATCATACTACTTGTTTTAATTTAATTAGAATGTGAGCCTAAAACAATGTGTTGTTCTATCGATAGGGTTAAGCCAAACTGGTATTTAGAGTCTATTACTTGGTAATGATTCTGTAAACTTTTTCGCCTTTTTTGCGCATTCCATACTGCTCACGAGCAATTCTTTCAAGTAAATCTGGATTTGCTTTTAGTTCTGAAATTGAACTATTCAATTTTTCAGTGTCTAATTTAAGGGATTCAATTTTTTGTTTTAAATCTTGTTGCTCACTTGCGAGTTGATAGCGGGTAACTAAACTGTAGGTGTCAATGAACCCGAACCAAATCACCAAAAAGGCAAGCAGGATACTAAAAAGGAAAGATCTTTTCCAACGTAAAGGATTAAAATACTGTAGCATAGATTTATTATCGTTCGAACGTTCAAATATGCTATTTTTATAGATGAAATTCAAAAATAGTTCAGTTTACATGATTAAAATTTGTCTTTTTTTACTATTTATTAATTTTTTCGTCGGAAAAGCTACTGCACAAGACAGTAGTAAAGTAGAATGGATGAAGGTTTATTTTAATATGCCTGGAGATATTTCTTTCGCCATGCCTGATAATGAGGCAAATGACGAGCAAAATCTAGTTTATACTCTCATTCATCTTATAGATTCAGCTAAATTTAGTATTGATTTATGTGTGTATGATTTAGAACACCCTGATCTAGTACATGCAATAGTTCGTGCAAAGAAAAGAGGTTTGAGGGTACGAATTGCGACTGATGATGGGAACCGAACAGACGGAAGAACATTGGACGAATATTTTTTAGCACAATTAGCCCAAGCCGACATTTATTCAATAGATGATGACGGAGACATTTATAATCCTGATGGAAGTATTTCTGATACCAAAAAAGTGAATTCAGGTTCAGATATGCATCATAAATTTGCCGTAATCGATCATTTAAGCCCTGATAAAAATGATGATATTCTCTGGGCGGGGTCAACAAACATGACTTGGACTGGAAATTTTAATACGAATGTGACTATAGTTATAAAAGATAGTGGGGTGGCTCAAGCATATTTAAATGAATTCGAACAAATGTGGGGCGGTTCAGGCGATTTACCTAATCAAGAAAAAGCACGTTTTCATAAAGATAAAACCTTACATAGTTCGTACACCTATTGGGTAAACAGCACAAAAATTGAAATTTATTTTTCGCCTTGGGATAGAAATCGAAAAAAAAAACTAATAAGCGAACGAATTGTTGAAGTACTTAAAGAGCAAGCGCAACATGATGTGAAATTTAGTGCGTTTTCTATTACTCCTGGAATTGCTGTAAGTAATGCTCTTTGGGAATTACCCGATTCAAAAAAAGTAACATTAAACGGGGTTATTTCGAATGATTTTTATTCTCGATATAGAAAAGCGAATGCTATTTGGGCTTCTGAAGAGTCCCGAAAAGGTTTAAGAATGATATCAGAGTCGAATGAACTTCGAAAATTACATCACAAAACAATCATTATTGATGCGGAAAATCCAGATTCTAACGATGTTGCAGTTACAATTACAGGTTCCTACAATTTTTCTACCAATGCGGATATGAGTAATGATGAAAACTTGCTCATTATTTATTCCAATGAAATTGCAAATCAGTTTTTACAGGATTTCAAAGGAATTGAAAAAAGAGCGAAACAGGAATGGAATGTTCCAATTCCTGATTTTTTTAAAGATAGCCTTTATGCAACAGGAAAATTAAGAGATGCGAATAAGCTAGAATTAGAAATAGTACCAGGATTTGGATTCCCGATTAAAATTGCCGGAATTCGATCGCCTTGGATTTGGAGAGGTAAAGATTCAACCACGTATTATGCTACAGAAGCGCTAAAATTTTTAGGAACCTTGACTAAGGGAAAATTAGTAAGGATTAGTGAATTGACAATAGATTCTTCCAAAGCTACGGTTAGCGCTCGTTTTGAATTGCCTGAAAACGGAAATAAAGATTTGGGGTTAGCATTGGTAGCAGAAGGTTTTGCCTCAACGTCTTATTCAAATTTATTGAGTAATGAAGAATTAAAAATTTATAAAGAAGCGGAAAAAAAAGCGAAAAACCAAAGGAAGGGAATGTGGGCAAATCCTGAGAAAACTTGGAAAGTAATCCCTTCAAATAAGAAAGTAGATTTTAATGAATTAGCCGAAAATCCGATAAATTTGAATGTGGCAGATATAGATGAGATAAGGCAGTTGCCGGGGATTGGCCCTTCTAAAGCGCAAGCCATAATTGATTATAGAGAGTTGAATGGACTGTTTAATTCAGTTGATGATTTGGTAAAAGTAAAAGGATTTGGGGCTAAAACCTTGAGTAAATTATTGCCTTACATAACGGTGGAGAAAGAAGATGAAAATTAGTAATGATGAGTCCACTCCAAAAAGTCGATTCTGTCGATTTACACCCATCTAAATACTAAGAATCCGCCGAATATTTTGCTAAACACAACTTTTCGGAGTGTACTCAATGATTAATTTCGTGGAGTTTTTTTTGCCAGAAATTGTGTATCAAATAAATAATTATTCCATATTCCGATAAGGAATAATTATTTTATAATCTATTGCTATACAATTAAATAGTGTTTATTATTCCATATTCGAATTAAGAATAATATAAATATGTTATGAAAATTGTACAGCCAATTATGAGCCCGCTTGACGTGGTTGTTTTGGTAAAATTATGTTTGCAGAAATCTTCAGTTTCGCAGATGATATTAGCCAGTAATCTTGGCTTGAGTCAGTCTGAGATAAGTAAATCTTTGGCACGTTCGCGTTTTGCAGGATTACTTTTTGGAAGCGATAATCAGGTAATGAGGCAAGGCTTTTTTGAGTTTTTGAATTTCGGCATTCGATACGCTTTTCCTCAGCAACCAGGCCCAATTGTTAGGGGAATTCCTACAGCACATAGTGCAGCACCTTTAGCGAATCAGATTTCTAGTGATGAACCGTATGTTTGGCCAGCAGCTTTCGGGAATGTGCGAGGACACGCAATTGCACCTTTATATCCCAAAGCGATTGTTGCAGCTGAACGTGACCCTAAATTATATGAAGTTTTAGCCTTGATTGACGCACTTAGAGTCGGTCGTGCAAGAGAACGAAATATAGCCTCAGAAGAGTTAAAAAAGCGAATATGTTGAAGAATACTCAAATAAATCGAGCTGTCACCAAAAATTGCTCTTGCATTAGGTCAACTTAACGAACAAGTTGTGTATGTCGGAGGAGCAGTTGTAAGTTTATATATCGACGATAAATCGGCTGAAGATGTTCGCCCAACTAAAGACATTGATTTCACTATGGAGATAGCAAGTCTTGGGGAGTTGTAGGCACTTCGAGAACAATTGGTTTCACGAGGATTTATCCAAACTTCTGAAGATGTTGTAATTTGTCGCTTTCGTTATGATGATCTGATGGTTGATGTAATGGCAACTAAATCAATTGGTTGGGCTCCTGGCAATCGCTGGTTTGAACAAGGTTTTGGGTTGGCTTTTTCCTATGATTTAGATGATTTAAAGATTCGACTATTGCCACTACCTTACTTTTTAGCTACAAAGTTTGATGCCTTTTTTGACCGTGGAATAAATGATATTTGGGCGAGTCACGATTATGAAGATATTGTCTATTTATTCAATCATACTTCGGATATTACAGAACAAGTGCTTCAGTCGGAAGAAATGGTAAAAAAATATATTAAGGAATATGCCACTAAAATTATAAATAATAGAAGTTTACAAGAAGGAGTCCTTGGTAGTTTGTTTTATGAAGCTCAAGAACAGAGTTTTGAGTTTATTATGTCTAAACTTTCAAGAATAGCGAATAGTATTTAAATTGGGATTGAGATAAAAATGATCAATTTATTAAACTGATAATACTTATTTAATAATTTGAATTATTCTTTCAGATTTGTAAGTTCTCGCATTCTTAACCTTTGGAAAAAATTTACTCTCAAACTAAATCTCATTTAGGACTACTTTTTATGAAATTCTTGTTTTCATTTTTATTTCTGCCACATTTTTTTGGAAGTTTTGCTTTTGCACAACCGACTTTTAATAATCCACCGAATGCGGTTTCGTACATGTCAGTTGTGGATAATCATTTATGGTATTTACATAATAATCAATGGTTTGTGTTTGATCTTCAAGAAAAGGAAGATGTCTCAGAAAAGAATAAATCCTATTTGAATGAGGTAAGACAACCTTATGGTAAACATAATGAACTTCTTTTTATTTCAAAAAGTAATATTGTTCATATTAAAGGGGCAAAGATTTTCAAGGATATTTTACCTGATTCACTAGTTGGTGCTGAGTTTGCCAATGAATATTTATACTTAGGAAAACCTGATATTGGAATTCGATATTTAGGAGATTCTACCTATCATTTTAGTGTTATTCGCCTTTTAAATTTTATTGATGAAAGTTCAAAAATGCGAAAGTCAAGTTTCTTCAACTGCATTTGGAGTAATGGAAAAGAACTTGAGTTTTCTGAGTTTTACAAGAATATTCAAAATATGGAAGATATTGTTCCGGTTTATCGTTCTGGATTTCCTTTGTTTGTACTTCAAAACTGGGCTATTTGGAAACAAACGGATTCGGGATTTAAACCGTTTAATTTAGATGGACTAAGAGGATTTAGAGAATTGAAAATGGCAGATATCGATTCCGAAGGAAATTTATGGGTTTATC
>CAZNTR010000022.1:0-32634 GCA_964575925.1 uncultured Chitinophagales bacterium | reverse complement strand
GCTTCATATCAACAACGGTTCTTGTTGTAATTTTTTTCTTTGCGCTGCTAAGTTGGGTACTCATGTTATAGTCCAATAGATTATTAAATTATTTGATTGCTCATTATAGGTCAATCAGAGATAAAGGTACCATTTTTTTTACACTTCATTACGTAAGATCAATATGGATATTTTTTATTGATTTTGGTCTAAATCGAAAGAGATCAACCTAAATTTGTAATTCATGCATTTAGTAGTAATCAGACTATTTACTTACAAAAAGCGTTCTTCTTTGTTCGCATCAAAAAAATTCAAAACGAATACGTCCACTCCGAAAAGTCGATTCTTTCGATTTTCACCTTTCCAAATCCTACAAATTCGACGAATAGTTTGCTAAAAACTACATTTCGGATTACACTCAACGAATAGGATGATTTATATTCTAAATTTGGCTTGAAAAATTTACTTATAAGTAAAATTCGAGATTCAACAGATTTTAAATATGCCCCTAACCTAGTTTTATACTTTTATCAAAAATCTTACTTCGAATTCAGCGTGTTAGTAAAATCAAGTTGATTATAAATAAAAAACCCTAATCAATTTCTTGCAAGGGTTTTTAAAAATGGATACAAAATAATTTAACCTTTAGGAAGTATTGCAGCAGAGGCTTCCATAGAAGAAGCTAATTGACCGTCAACACTTGCTTTGCCTTTAAAGGTGACAAAATTGCGTCGTATTGAACCTAATTCTATTTCAAGGTCTAATTTATCACCTGGCACAACGATTCGTTTAAACTTAGCATTATTGATGCCAGTGAATACAATAATCGAATCTTTTAACTCGTCTTTTTTTGCATTCATTATTAATATACAGCCAAGTTGTGCCATTGCTTCTAATTGTAGTACACCTGGCATAATTGGAGCACCTGGAAAATGTCCATTAAAAAACGCTTCATTTGCAGTTAAATTTTTATATCCTTTTACAGTTGTTTCTGTTACTTCAAGAACTCTATCAACAAGTAAAAATGGATATCTATGTGGAATAAGTTCTTTTATTTGTTCAATGGTTAACATATTAACTCTTCCTTATTGTGTTAGTTGAATGTTAAATTTAATTTATTAAATCGATGTATAACTAATCTAACGAATTAGTGTAAATGAGCGTGTGATTCTTGGCAAGAATGTTTCATGATCTATACTTAAATAAACTATCAATGCTTCACCAACCATGTGATCATTTGGAATGAATCCCCAATAACGAGAATCTAAACTATTATCTCGATTATCACCCATAGCAAAATAATAATCCTGTTTTATTTCATATTCATTCGTTGATTTTCCGTTTATCACAAACCGATCACCACTTCTTCTAAACTCATTATGCTCATAACGTGCAATAATGTCGTAATAATAGGTCCAATTTGACTCTGTAAGAACTACTTTTTGACCTTTAAAAGGCACGACTACAGCTGGAAAATAATCTCTGTTACCATCAATTCCACTACCATAAACAAATTGTGATCTTGCGGATTCGCGATAATCAAATGGTAAAACAAATTTCTTAACGGAATCTACACCAGGCCACTTTTCAATGAGTTCAGCAATAGATTCTGTCATGTTGATTACATAAGAAGTATTTGTTTGCATACGAAGTAGTTTACCTCCTGCTTGTGCTACTCTTATAGGACTTAATCGCATACGCTCACCTACAAAAACTTCATGTTCGTATTCATTAGTTTCTTTTGTATATGCAGGAATATTATTAACAAATAATTGTTTTGCATTTAACTCTAAGGTATCGCCAGGCATTCCAACTAAACGTTTTATATAATGTTCTTTTTGAGAAATTACTTTTTCTTCAATTGGATAATTAAAAACGATTACATCATTTCTCTTGATGGTGTCAAAACCTGGAATTCTAAACCAAGGTAAAGTAAAATTTGGTATATGCCAACTTGTGAATGGGAAGGCAACTGACATTGGTGTTCTTGGACCATAGTTAATTTTTGAAACAATTAGAAAATCACCGACTAATAGTGATTTTTCCATTGATGGAGTCGGTATTCTAAATGCCCCAAATAAAAACTGCCTAATAATTAAAGCAGTAATACCTGCAAAAACTAGAGCATCAAACCATTCTTTTGCCCATTTATTGGCTTTTACTTGAGTTGAGTCTTTAGAGACTACTTTACTTTTATTTTTTTTTCTAGACTCTCTGTTTGAAATTGGTTCAGACAAAATCTATCTCCTTTTATTATCAAAATTTATTTCTCTTAGCCCAATTGGCTTATCTATTTTTTTATTTAAAAACTCTCCGTTTTTGTAAGCTACACGATACCAAGAAAGCCTATCATCTTCAGGTGAATAAAAATAATCATCAAAGTCAGCTAACTCTTTAACATCAATTAAAATTTTTGAAAAAGTTCGTTTCACTTCAGGCATTAAATCTATAAATCTAGAAGCGCCACCATAGGTTAACCCATTATCGAAAGGGCCATCTACATCTAAGATCATCATTGGAATTGAATCATTCACAATGAACCAATATTCGAATTGAATACACTCGCCTGGTCGGAAATCAATTTTATCGATTAAATCTTCAAGCCTTTGAGTTGGATTTCCAAAAGCTTTTTGCAAACGTGCACGCAATTCCATAGTTGGAATATAATCTATTGGTGCTTTTTCATAGAGACCTGCTCCAGTCCATTTTATTGAACCAAACTGATTGGAAAAATATTCTCTTTCCTCTTTGGTTACTTTTCTGATAGTTGGAGCGGAAAATGGAGATTGTGCATATACTGGAAATGATAGAACAGAGGCTATTAATATTATAATAAACCTACTTATAAATCTAGACCCAGATTTTAATTTTAATTTTAATTTTAACATTTTATTAGTTTTGATCCATAGATAAAACTGCCATAAAGGCTTCTTGCGGAATTTCTACACTTCCTACTTGTTTCATTCTCTTTTTACCTTCTTTTTGTTTTTCAAGAAGTTTTCTTTTTCGGGAAATATCTCCACCATAACATTTTGCTAAAACATCTTTTCTTAATGCTTTGATGGTTTCTCTTGCAATCACTTTATTTCCAATTGCCGCTTGAACAGCAATTTCAAACATTTGCCTTGGTATTAATTCTCTTAATTTTCCACAAAGTTTTCTACCCCATTCGTAGGCTTTATCTTTGTGAACAATTGTTGAGAACGCATCAACAGGGTCCCCGTTTAGCATGATATCTAGCTTAACTAAATCTCCAACACGATTGTCAATAAACTCATAATCCAACGAGGCATATCCACGGCTTACACTTTTCAACCTATCATAGAAATCAAAGACCATTTCAGCTAAGGGTAATTCATAAGATAAATCAACACGTGTAGTATCTAAATATTGTGTATTCAAATAAACGCCACGTCTTTCTTGGCATAATTTCATAATTGTTCCGATGTACTCGGTCGGTGTAATAATTTGTGCTTTAATATACGGCTCATAAATCTCTTCTATTAATCCACGATCAGGCATCTGACTAGGATTCTCAACTGCAAGTTTCGTTCCGTCAACTAAAACAACATCAAATTTAACATTAGGCACCGTTGTAATAATATCCATATTGAACTCACGATCGAGTCTTTCCTGAATAATTTCCATGTGTAACATGCCTAAAAATCCAGATCTAAATCCAAAACCTAAAGCAGCAGATGTTTCTGCTGAAAAACTTAATGAGGCATCATTGAGTTGTAATTTTTCAAGTGCTGAGCGTAAATCTTCAAATTCATCTGAATTGGTAGGATAAATGCCTGAAAAAACCATTGGTTTTACTTCTTTATAGCCAGGAATGGCCTCAGTTGCACCGTTTTTAAATGTCGTTACAGTATCACCAACTTTGGTATCCTGAATGGACTTAACACTTCCAATTATATAACCAACCTCACCAGCACTCAGGAAATCTCTAGCATCATTTTTCAACCTTAAAAATCCAAGTTCCTCTGCATCATAAACAGTATCCGTTTGCATAAAACGAATGCGTTCCCCTTTTTTCAAGGTTCCTTGCATCATTCTAACATAAACAACTGAACCTCTATAAATATTAAAGACCGAATCAAAAATTAACGCTTGAACAGGTTTTGCCGGATCTCCAACAGGTGCAGGAACCCTATTTACAATTTCATCTAATAAGAAATCTACACCAAGGCCTGTTTTACCAGAAACTTCAATAATTTCTTCTCTTTTACAACCAAGAATGTCTATCACTTGTTTGGCAACATCTTCAACCATTGCACCAGGCAAATCTATTTTATTTAAAACAGGAATAATTTCTAACCCTTGATCAATAGCTTGATATAAGTTTGAAAGAGTTTGAGCTTCAACTCCTTGCGCAGCATCAACAACTAATAATGCCCCTTCACATGCTTTTAATGCGCGAGATACTTCGTAAGCAAAATCTACGTGACCAGGAGTATCTATTAAATTAAATACATATTTTTCACCCAATGAATTAACATAATCCATTCTAATTGCGTGACTTTTAATGGTGATTCCACGTTCTCTCTCCAAGTCCATATCATCTAATACCTGATTTTGCATATCCCTCTGTGATATTGTTCCTGTTCGTTCCAATAATCGATCTGCTAAGGTTGATTTTCCGTGATCAATATGAGCAATAATGCAAAAGTTGCGAATGTTTTTCATGCTTTATAATAAGGTTGCTAATGTATCGATAGGTATGACGGCGAGAATTCTTAATTTCTCTCAGAAATCTTGCTCTATTTAATTAAACCTAGAATTTTGACTATTTGTTAGTAATGGTAGAAGACTAAAAAGAAATTAAAAATACGAAAAAAACACCGATTTTTTAGCGCCACATTTTCTAATCTTAATTTTCTCTTTAAACCGTTCCTATAAAATAAAAAAAGATGCCGTTTCATTCCTGAAACGGCATCTTACTCAGTTATCGTATAGGGAGAACGATGTTTAAAAAGTTTTCAAAAGGCCACCAGTTTGATTAGAATCCATCAAGTTACTTGGTTCTGTAAACCATTGATTATTCATACCTTTTCTAATTTTGGCACCATTCGATAATAATAATTGGACAATTTCAGTATGATGTAATTGAGAGGCAAAAATCAGAGCTGTTTTACCATCTGTATTTTTATTATTTACATTCGCTCCATTTAAAATGAGTAATTCAGCTATAGATAAATAACCTTTTTGCGATGCAATCATTAAAGCAGAGGTTTTGGTTTTATCTGATGAATTTACATAAGCACCTTGTCTTAGACATTCATTTACAACGGTTAATGAACCTGATGTTACGGCTTTAAGCAGTAAATCGTTGATATCTTTTTTGGAGTATAAATGAATCAACATTGCAATAATGTAGAAAATTAGAGTAGCGATAAGTGTGATGAGAATATTCATGGTAGTTCCGTCTATTTGAATTTAATTAAACAGTTATAGTGCCATGAACTTTACTCTGCCTCTATTGATTAAAAAAGTGTGTTAAAATGAAGTCCCATTTTCAAATTCTCCAAAAAAAATACTTTTTCAACTTTTCACTGTCCTATTTTTGATACATTAAAAAACAGACACTACTTTATCCATTGCACTTGCAAAAAATTGAGCGTTTTCGACAACCAATCACCAATTTTATGATTTTAAGCCCAATGCTTGGTATTCATAATATTTTTACTACAATAACCAATCAAAGTCTATTTTTTATAAATTAAACCTGACCAATCCCCTTCTGAAATTTCTTTTATTAAGCTAATTCCACTAAAAAGTTCATCTTCTTTTATTCTATGTGTCTCAGTTGTTAACAATCCTGATAATAAAATAAATCCACCTTTTTTTGTATGCTTCAGTATATCCTCTTTAACACTTAAAATGGTCGATCTATTAATATTTGCAATCGTGATATCGAATTCTTTATCAGGTACTGTTTCAAATGCTCCATGTTTAATTTCAACCGACTTTTCTACCTTATTTAATTGTATGTTTTCCAATGAGTTTTCAGAACTCCATTCATCTATATCAAAACCAAACGCATAATTAGCCCCCAATTTTATTGCTGCAATGGCTAAAATCCCAGTTCCTGTTCCAACATCTAATAGTTCATCATCTTTTTGAATATAAGTTGAAATACTGTTTAGCATTAAGCGAGTGGTTTCATGATAACCTGTTCCAAAAGACATTTTCGGATCAATTAATAATTCTATGGCATTACTCGGACAATCACTTTCAGCCCAAGTGGGTCGAATATAAAAGCGTCCGACCTGAATGGGTTGAATACTTTTTTCGAATTCTTCATTCCAATTTTTTGGAACATGAACTTTTTTTTCTTTAATAATCGAAATTCCACCAAATGAATCCAAAATATCTTCTAAGACCTGAGTAGGTATGGTATTAAAAATATCTTCTTCAACAAAAGCTTTCATTATTTCTGAGTGTTGCTCAAAACCAGCAAAACCGAGTTCAAATAAATCTGCAATAATGATATCCTGATAGTCTTCATTTACTTGAAGTGTTAATTCGAGCGTATTTTCCATTTTCTATGATTAAATCTATTTCTATTTTTTTTGAACGTGTTCTAAAAGTTATTTTACGATAAGATTGAGTGTGATCTATGAAAAATCAACTTTATTATTGAGCATTTTATAAAAGTTTTGACATATTTAGACAATCCCTTTTTCGATAGCGTATTTAACAAGTCCTGCCATATTTTTAGCTCCGATTTTTTCCATCATATTTCTACGATGTGCATCTACTGTTCTTACACTAATAAACAGTTTTTCTGAGATTTCCACATTTGTGAACACATCGGTAATTAGCCTTAAGATATCTTTTTCCCGCTCGGTTAGTTCCATTCCTTTAATAGGTTCACCATTTTTTTTACTGATAAACTGACGTAATAAGGCAGCCGTTGCTTCATCGCTAAAATAGGGTCTGCCTTCTGCAACGGCATGAATTGCATTTACTAAATCATCTTCACCCGAATCTTTTAATATATAGCCTGATGCACCAAATTCGACCATTGCTCTTTTATGTTGATCTTCTTTAAGCATGGTTAGCGCTAAAACTTTAACATTTAATGCTGCTTCTTTTATTTTTTGAGCACACATTAAGCCATCCATTACTGGCATATTTATATCTAAAAGAACTACATCAATATTGACTTGTGTTTGTAAGATTTCTATCGCTTCTTTACCATTTGAAGCTTCTGCTTGAATATGAATGTCTTCATGGTCTAACAAAAGTGACCGAATTCCATCTCTAACTATTTTATGATCATCAACAATAAGTAATTGAACTGCAGGTTTAGACATTTTCTATGGGGATTATAACTGTGATAGAAGTTCCGTTCGAAGGTAGTGAATCAATACTGAATTCACCATGAATTATTGATACTCGACTACGCATATTTTTAAGACCTATGCCGGAATAAGAATTATTTTCATTTAGTTTGACTCCAATTCCATCATCTCTAATGATTAATTGTAATTGTTGATTCTTCATTTCTATATGAATATTCACCAATTTAGCTTGGGCATATTTAATAATATTGGTTAAGGCTTCCTGTATAATTCGATAACTGTTCAACTCAATACTTTTATCAAATCGTAAAGCGCCAATATGTTCAGTAAAGGATATTGAAAAATTTAGGGTTTCTTTATAAGAAAGAATTAATTGATTTATAGATGAAACAAGTCCATAATCCGAAATTGACTTTGGCATCAAATTCTGCGCTATACTTCTTGTATCGTCAATTGCTTGTTGTATAAACCCTAAGCCCTTGTTAAATTGTTCTTTGCGATTATATTTAATTTCAGATAGTTCTTTTTGAGCTGATTTCATGTTCATTGAGGCTGCAGTTAAAACTTGACCTAAACTATCATGAAGTTCTTTTGCAATCCGTTCTCTTTCATTGTTTTCACCTTCCACAAAAGCCATAATTGTTCGTTGTTCTGCTTGTTTTAAATCTGTGATATCGAACATAAATAATAATATGGAATCTTTATCATCAACGATGGTTCGTGTTGCAATGAATTCTATGTTTTTTTCTTCATGACTCCCTAACTCTAACTTGAATTCCTTTTTCGCAACAGTATCTTTATCTAAACAACGAATTAATTCGTCTATATTTTGCGCTATTCGATCCCCCCAAATTTCAGAAAATGATTTTTGGACTAATTGATCTTTGTTTAATTGTAAATAATCTATAGCAGTCTGATTGGCGTCACTAATAAGCTCTAATTGCTTGTTTAAGAGTAATAATGGTTGAGGATTTTTCTCAAATAGTTGCCTATACTTAGATTCAGATTTTGATATTTCTTTTTGTTGATGTATTTCATTGGTCACATCAGTTACAAGAAACATGTAGCTTTGCTCGCCCTTGTAGTTGATAATCGAAACAGATAAATCAACATACATTAAATCATTATTGCGTTTCTTGTGGCGCCATAATCCCATTCTAAAAAACCATATTCTGTTACAATCTTATAAGGAATAGTAAACCGATGAGCGTCTTCTGAGGGCATTAAATCGAAAACGGTCTTCGCTCTTAATTGCCTAATGGTTAAGCCATACATAAATTGTGCTGACTCATTGGCATCGATACATAAAAGAGATTGTACTGAAAAAATTAATAAAGAAGCTGGATTACTTTCAAATAAATCCTTGTAAGTTTGCTCAGAGTTTTTAATGATTTGATCATTAAGTTTTAAATGATTGATATTTGAAGTAATTCCAATTATGTAATTTTTTCCAGTTATTTCATTCGAAAATAACTTAGCATTAGTTAAGAACCACAAAAAATCTCCTTTTACATGTTCAAACTTACTTTCAATTGAAACTAATTCTTCTCTTTTTGTCAATTGAACGATCTCTTTATTAAAATGGACTCTAAAATCTGGGTGAATAGTTTCTAAAAAAGTCTCCCAATCGAGTGTTTCATGTTCACTTTGCCCGACAAATTTTTTTGAAATGATGTGCAAATTTTTTGACCGAATAAGTTCTTTACGTTCACAATCTAAATACCAAATCGAAATTTTTACAGATTCCAAAAGTTGATGCAGTTGATTCTCATTTTGCGAAAGTCTAATTTGTTGAGAATATTGTGCTAATTTGATTGATAAATCGTTTTCAATCACCTTTATAAAATTAGTTTCAACCTCAGAAAAATTCTGCGCCCCTTTTTTTAGTAATAGTATTAGTCCAATTTTTTGATCTCCATCTAACAACTTTATTTCCATTGAATGGATGTTTGATTTAATTCTATGTTCTAACTCTAGCACTTTATTCGATAAGAGTTGATTTAACTGACTTGAATTAGATTGCCTATCATGATTTATAAATCGCTGAAGCTCAATGAGTTCACCTTGATTGGCAATGAATACTACACCTGCATCTGCATTTGTAAATAGTGCAATTTCTTCTAAGGCTATGTAATATAATTGCTTCTCATTCCTCGCCGATTCTAATCGTTTAATTATAGTTTTAAGAACTTCATGCGAATAACTATCTGTTTTGATTTTTTCAGCTTTTGTGACAATTCCTGTTAGTAATAAGTTTTTATCTGATTTAGATGTTGTTAAGGTAACTTGGTACAAATTTATTTTTGAAGTGAGAGGGTAAACCAAAACAGATTCACTTTCACTGCCATTACTCACTTTAACAATGGCTTCTTTTAAATTTGCTACTGAAGTATGATGAACTAAATCTGTAAGTCTTAGTCTTAAATCATTTTCATTAAATTCAAAGATTTTCTTAAACACCTTATTTGAGAAAATGATTTTTTCAGTATCAAATTCACACAGCCCAATAACAGCATTTCCTAAAATTGACTCAAATACTAATTCACGATTTATGCTTTTTTTATGCAAATTATTTATGAAATAGAACAAAAGAATACCTGTAACTAAAACAAAAAATCCACCTTTCAACCCCTGAAAAGAAGTCAAGAGATCTTCATCATGAATCATAAATAGCAGAAATCTATCCGATAGCATTATCCACACAAGTGAAATGATGATGTATGTTAAAGCTATAATGAGGGGAATAATCGATTTTTTATTGCAGAATGACTCATGAATTAGTTTTCTTATAAAGCTGAAATATATATCAATACTCAAAATACAATGAGTAAATTTCTGTGTTTCTAAAGAAAATTTGATATTCAAAGCTAAGTACAAAAAACTTCTTTAACTCTGTCATTCTTTGATAGTTAAACATATAGAGGTTTCAATATCATGTGAAACAAATAAAAAAAAATCTAAAAATAAACACCAATTTCTTCCTTATAACCTGTGTTTGATATTAGCCTTGAGGTAAACTTTTTAGGGTCAAACAAAAAAAACGATTGATAGTTATCTTCCACCCATTTGCTTTTCAGATGAATCTGGAATTTATGTACCAAATTGACTAAGATAGCATTTCAGGGTACCGAACACGTATTCTGTTTCTTTGCCATTCCGATGTAATAATCAGGATTACTCATATCTTCAAATCGCATAGAGAGCAAATGTGTTATAGCATATTTATAATTCTTAATCTCCATTGATTACAAATTTTCGTATCTCATTAATTTATAAGCTCTTAGAATCTATAATTTTTTATGTAATTATGAATAAGTTCAAAAAAATCAAATTTCTTGAAAGAATTTAGCTTTTCATGCGTCTTATGCTTAAAAATTCAATAGTTTTAAACCATGAACGAAATGATTCAACAAGCAAAAAGGGCGCTGTTAGCAGAAATTGAAGCTGTTCAAAAATTCCCTTCCAAAGAAATTCTACATCCCGAATCGATAAACGAGATTCCCGGCTCAGCCTCATCCTTAGTTCGATTCGATCACGTTATTACCTCACTCAAATTCATTGAAGAATGTAAAGCTCATTATGACGGAAAAACAGTAAAAGTTAAGCCTCATCAGTTTAGTGAGCAATCAATGGATTTAATATTTGATGGAATTCCTGAAAAAACAATTGAATCCATTGAGTTGGAATGGGAAAATGATTTTATTCTTAAAAAGACCTTACATAAACTCGAAAATCTAGAAGAGCAGGCAGAAACGGGATTATTGAAATCACTTTTTGCGCCGCAAACAAACTATCTTAAAACGCCACCTGAAAACGAAGTTTATCATGATAGTTCACGAAATCAAAGTCAAACTGAAGCTATTGAAAAAGCTTTACAGCAGCCAGTAAGCTTTGTTTGGGGGCCGCCTGGAACGGGAAAAACATCTACTTTAGGATTCATAATTGCTAATTATTTGATGCATGGGAAAAAAGTCTTGTTTGCATCCAATACAAATAGAGCTGTTGATGTAGGGTTACTCAGTGTTGTTGAAGCAATGAACGAAATTGGTGCCGAAATTAAACCGATGACTTTAACTCGTTTTGGAGATTCCGCGCTAGAAGACGAACAGCTTCTTTCTTATTCGTTTTCCAAACACATGGAAGTCAAATTAGAGGAGCGAAAGAAAAAAGCGATAGAATTAGCACAACTTTTGGAACGGCATGACGAAATTGAGGAAAAAGCTGAAGAATTATTATCCGCTGATGAACTTGTTCCAGATGATTTAGAAACGCAACTCATTATTTTTCAACAAAAACTTCAAGATTTGGGTGGAAGAAAAGTTGTTGAAGAAAAGCTGGAAAATGGATTAAAAGTCTATGAACATCTAGAATTAGCTCGATTTAGTTGTATTTCAGCAACATTAGCCAAAGTTTGTACAAGTGAATTATTAGAATCGTCTCAATTTGATGCCGTTGTTATTGATGAAGCTTCAATGGCAAATATTCCATACTTAATGGTTTTAGCGTCCAAAGCGACTCAACATATCGTGTTGGTTGGCGATCCAATGCAGCTTCCACCTATTTCAATTACAGATAAACAAGAGGAAAGACTTTTTCTTGAAAAAGACATGTTTACGTTTTTATCTGGGGCAAATACAGTTAATGATTTATTTCAATGGCACGATTCTTTTCCAGAATTCACAAGCTTTTTTGATACACAATATCGTTTAAACCTAGATTTAGCTGAATTAGTGAGTTCTACTTTTTATGAAGGACGATTAAAAACAGCTGGAAAATGGCACATTTCGGGTAAAGATTCCTCATTTAAAGTTCTTGATAGTAGTTTTCTTTCTCCTCAAATCATTAAAAAACCAGGCGATGGTTTTCGCCCATTAAACCCGATTCACATAGATCGATGCATTGAGCAAATTTGGGAATTAGTTCGAAGTGGATATAGACCTGAACAAATTGGAATTATTGTTCCTTTTCGTTCTGTTGTTTGGGATTATCGAAAACTGTTAAACTCAAAAGGTTTTAACGATGTTGAAATCGGAACAATTCACACTTTTCAAGGTCGAGAGAAAGAAATTATTATTTTTGATACAGTGATGAGTGCTGAACGTGAGAACAATCGTGAAAGACACTATACAGTGAGACCGTTCGACGAGTTAAAAAGTGGAATCCAAGTTCCAAGATTATTGAATGTAGCTTTTTCAAGAAGTAAAGACCGATTTTACGTCATTGCAGATATGAATCATATCAATCGAGTTTATCGAAATAAATTTTTGGGTAAATTGCTGAATCGCATGATTAATTAACAAGAATAGTTAATGAATTTATTCAAACCTGATTCCGAAAAGTCTGAAATTTCACAATCACCCTCAACTTGGACTCCACTAGCAACAAGAATGCGTCCGAAGTCCATACATGACTATGTTGGGCAAAATCACATTTTAGGAGAAGGGAAATTACTTCGGAAAATGATTGAAACAGGAGTTCTTGGATCAGTCATTTTTTATGGACCTCCAAGTAGTGGCAAAACAACGTTAGCTTCCGTAATTTCATACGAAATTGACGCACAGTTTATCACTTTAAATGCCGTTTTAGATGGTACAAAAGATTTAAAAGAAGCCGTAGCAAAAGCAAGTTATTACAAGACTCAAAAAAATAGACGAACCTTACTTTTTGTCGATGAGATTCATCGTTGGAACAAAGCTCAACAAGATGCACTTTTGCCACATGTTGAATCTGGACTAATTACTTTAATTGGCGCAACTACTGAAAATCCTTTTTATTCCTTAGTTGGACCGCTATTGTCTCGTTGTCAATTGTTTGAATTACAAGCATTTATTCAAGAAGAACTTGAGTTTATGATTGACAGAGCAATTGCGGATAATGAATCAGGCTTAGGCGTATTTAATGTTGAAATAGAGCCTAAAGCTCGTTTTTTTCTAGCCGAATTTGCTGGAGGTGATATTCGGCAAGTCCTAAATGCTCTAGAAATTGCCACGAAAACAGCACCTGTTTTAGCAAACGGAAAACGTTTTATTAGTTTTGATTTAGCTCAAGAATCGATTCAAAAAAGAACTACTAAATATGATCGAACCGGTGATGAACATTATCATTATGCTTCAGCTTTTATAAAATCCTTACGAGGTTCTGATGTTGATGCAGCTTTGTATTGGTCAGCAGCTATGATTTCGGGAGGTGAAGACCCTAACTTTCTATTCAGACGCTTATTAATATTCTGCTCTGAGGATATTGGAATGGCTGATCCATCCATAATCACAACGGTTAATTCGCTTCATGAAGCCTATCGAAAAACAGGAATGCCTGAAGGCTGGTATTTTATTGCCCATTCCGTAGTTTTTTGTGCATTAGCCCCAAAAAGTAACAGCACTTCAGCCGTTTTTGAAGTGTTAAAAGAAATTGAAAAAAATGGAGTTAAACCCGTTCCTGAACATCTGAAAGATAAAACAGCAAGTGCTTTGAATGCACGATATACAGGTACTGCGAATCATGCCAAGGAATATTTATATCCTCATCAATTTGAACATCATTGGGTAAATCAACAATATTTGCCAAATTCTCTGAAAAACCAAAGATGGTTTAATCCTGGTTCTGAAGGCTTTGAGTCTAGATATACAGAGCGCCTTAAGAAAATTAAAGATAAATAATTTTATCCTGAATTCGGGATAACTATTGTGGCAATAAGTTTAGCATTAAATTAGAAAACCTAAGAAATTCGTTGTTCAAGAGACACTCTTAAAGTGCCACGAAGCCAAATGAAAATTGTTTCTTTAATCAATGAGCGTACTCCGAAAAGTAGTATTTAGCAAACTATTCGTCGAATTCGGAGAATTTAGTAGGGTGTAAACCTACAGAATCGACTTTTCGGAGTGGACTCATCAATTTAAATTTTTTTGCCGAACTGGGGTTTTTAGAATTTAGTTTGCACAACTTTTTTTCATAACTCAAATTCGGACTAAGACCTTTTGTAAAGTTTAATAATTTTTTAAAGGTTAAATTTTGCAAATATAATAAAAACAATATCTTATTCGCAAAATTAAGTTCTTATTTCACATACGTCATTTAGTCATGCTGGGCCCCATTCCAGTATTTCAGCTATAGAACTCAACCGATACAAAAGAACCGATTATGGCGTAGAAAGATATTAGACCGAGATAGCACTTCGTGGTTCTTCGAATCGTGTCGGTGATCAGGATGACCTTTTTATAGCAAAAACCAGTGAAGTTTGCTTAGAAACAAAGTTCGAAAGTTGAGTTCAAAAAAAATCAAGATTTTGCAAAATAACAAAATCTTGATTTTAATTGTATTTGAGTGAATAATAACGATTGCATCATTCCTATTCTTACATGTAACGCAAAATAAACAGAGGAAGACTTCCTCCTCCTGCCGTTACATTGGCTAAATTAGAAGCACTAGTTCGTGTTAAACATCCACCAATTAAAGCACCATTTGTATAAGGATCTAAATCCACAACAGTTGGAACATTTTGCCAATTCCCATCAACTCGATTGAAAAAAGCTTCTCTATGAATATTCACGATTTCTTGAACTACGAAACCTTCTTTTACACCCATATCCATTGCCGTTTGCCAAGTTGCATCATCGCAATCCATTCCAAGAAAAACACTTTTCCCACCATATTCATCATTTGGTTTTATAACAAATGTGTCTTTATTCTTACGAACATGTTCAAGTAAATCAATTTGGCGACCCTCATAACTTGTTAATTTATACCCAAGTTTTCTGGTCCATGGGATGTGATCTTTAATCGCTTTAAGTTGAACAGCATTGAGAACTCTTGTGTATTTGGGATCAGTTAAAATAGAGAATATTGCTTTTTTATGAACTAATTTTGAACGAAAACTATTCAAATAACATGTTTTCTGTTGTCTATAACCTTCCATAAAAGCCTCACAATCATCTTTTATTTCCCAAAATTCGTTGGTTAATAAACGTCTGTACAGGATATCGATTTTCTTCCCGTTTGCATAAATCCAACCATCTCTAATTTCAAGTTTTCTTGGATCACAGATTTCGCAGCCAAAACCCATTTTTTCCAAATATTCCTTTATGATTAAAAACTCATTGTAAGTTGGAATATTTAAAAAATCTACAATGGCGAAAGTTGGCTTATCATCACGACCTTGAAATTCTTCATGATAAATGCGAAGAAGCCCATGAATTAGATGTTCTAAAGGAGAAACAAAACGAAGAGGATATTTATGAACAAACTCATTCATAATTTCTGATTGCTGATAGATTTTTGCCAATTCAGTACAATAACCAATTCCTGCAGGACACTCAGCATTAATCTCAACAAATTTGAAGGAATCACCAGTCATGAAGGCATCAAAACGAGAAGTAGCTGACATTCGAATTACATTTGTAGGGATTTCTGCTAATTCACGTTCCCAATCTTGTAAGCCCAATTCATTAAGTAACTCAATTGATCCAGCATATTGATGCATAATCTCAAGAACTGCTTGCCGAATATAATAAACTACATTTTGAATGTCAGAATAGGCATTTTCTGTCAGAAATGTTGGGCGCAAACTATGAGAAAGAGGTCTTCCACCAAACGTAGTTTTATGCTCTACTTGTTTGGCATACAACCACTCCATTTCACGATTAGCTCTACCTAAATCTTTTTGAATAAGATTATTGTAATAGGTTATGGCTTCAGATGCACCAAAATTATACATAAGGTCCAAATATTACATTTTGATTGTATTGTATTGGTCTGTTTTTTTGCAATGCCTTTGAAACAGCAAATTTGCCTAGAGCTTGAATAATCCATTCAAAATTTTCTTTACCAACACTATGATAATCAGCATCTGGGGCTGGATTCATGAAATCGATTGCGTATGGAATTCCATCACGAACAGCAAATTCAACGGTATTCATATCATAGCTCAATGCTTTACACAAACTAAGAACACCTTTTTTAATTAGTGATTTTAATTTGGTTGGAATGGGATCGGCAGAAACATCCATATAACGTAAATGATGCGGTGCCAATGGATTATATCTCATAACATGAACCTCTTTTTGCCCAATTCCATAACAGCGGTAATAATCTTCAAACTCAATTGATTCTTGAAGCATCATACAATCTGTTCCAGATTCATTATAAGCTTTAAAAAACGATTCAGGGTCTGTTACTTTCGTAACTCCTCTCCAACCACCACCATCATGTGGTTTTAAAAAGGCAGGAAAACCGATGTAATCAAAAATGCCATCCCAATCAATTGGATATTTCAAGTTTCTAAAACTTGAACTTTGTGTATTAGTAGGATGATCACGATGAGGTACAATAATGCTCCGTGGTACGGCAACATTAACTCGTTCTGCAATAATATTATCAATGAATTTGTCGTCTGCACTCCACCAAAATGGATTATTAATAATATAGGTACCATTCATTGCAGCCGTTTTTAAATAGGAACGATAAAATGGAACTTCATGCGAAATTCTATCAATAATAACTTCGTATTCCTTTTCATAATCCATTCTTACACTATCAATCGATACAAACTCGGCAATTACACCTTTGTCTTTAAATTCGTAGTTTATATAGCTAATAAACGCTTCTGGAAATGAGTTTTCCATTCCACGTAACACACCAATTTTCTTCATTATCTGACCCTTTTTATTTTTCTGGTTTGGGTTTACTAAATAATATGTTTTTTCAATTGTTCACGCCAAAACGGCCAATCATGACCTGTACCATCACCCCATAAATCGAGTTGATGAGGAATTGATTTTGTATGTAGCAAATTCGAAAATTTGTCATTTGCATCCCAACAAATATCATGAACACCTGTGACCAAACGTATATCCATAGCTCGAATAGCATTTAACTCATGCTCATCATGAATATTACGAATAAAATCTACTGGATTATTAAAATATACATTCTCGTCATAGAAACCATGCAAGAATGATTTAATATCATACATACCACCCATTGCAATTATTTTTTTAAACTGATATGGATGCTTAAGTCCTATATTAATAGCATGGTAAGCACCAAAACTGCAGCCAGTTGCAACTAAATATCTATTTTGACTCAATGTGTAAATAAAAGGTATAACCTCATGAACAATATAGGCTTCATATTGTCTATGTCGCATAATTCTTACATATGAATCTACATTCTTATTGTAAAAACTCTCTGAATCAACGGAGTCGACTAAAATAAAATGATTAAATCCATTTTCGATTTGATGGCGCATTGCTTCCATCATTTTAAAATCTTCCCACTCAAAAAACCTACCCATGCTTGATGGGAATACCAATACAGGTGTTCCAGCATGTCCGAATACTAGCAATTCCATTTCTTTTCCGAGGCTGGGGCTCCACCATTTTCTGTATTCTCTGTGCATAAAAACCTTTCAAAGACTATTTATTGTTTAAAGTAAATTGCAGGCGAATCTTGATCTCATTGTTCGTTCATCGCTAATTTTATAAAAAAAGGCGCAATTTAAAAAATTTGATTAATAACAAGTGTATTTAATTCTAGATTAAGTTGCTAATCCAATAACTTATTTCAAAAATTATTTCTTTACAGTCTGTGAAATTTCTTTGTAAACGCATTTGATACCTTATTTTAAGGTAAAATATATAAATACTATTTTATTGATACCTATTCATCTAAGTGCCAATCCGTTTTCTAATTTTAAGAATTAAAAAATTAAAATAAGTTTGGAGTAGATTTATTAACTGAATTCTTAAAGAAGATATCTATATATAAATACTTATTTTTATATTATTTATAAGCTAATATAGGACTTAACCAATATTCCATTTCTTCTTTTGTAAATCCTTTTCTTCTTGCATAATCACTAACTTGCTCTTCACTAACTTCTCCAACTCTGAAATATGCTGCTTCTGGATGTGCAAAATATATCCCACAAACTGATGCAGTTGGATACATTGCTAAGGATTCCGTTAAATCTATTCCGATACGTTTTTGTACATCTAATAACGAAAATAATGTTAATTTTTCTGTATGATCAGGTTGTGCAGGATAACCTGGCGCAGGGCGAATTCCCTGATACAATTCTTTAATAAGCTCCTCATTCGATAATTCTTCGCTTACAGAATAACCCCAAAAATCTTTCCTCACACATTTGTGAAGAAGTTCAGTAAATGCTTCGGCTAAACGATCTGCCAATGCTTTGACCATGATTTTGTTGTAGTCATCATGTTGAGCTTCAAATTTCTGTTCTAATTCTTCAATTCCAATTCCAGTTGTAACTGCAAATGCGCCAATATAATCAATCGTTCCACTTTCAATAGGGGCAATAAAATCGGCTAATGCTTTATTTGGCTGCCCTTCTCTTTTTTCGGATTGCTGTCTTAAAGTATGAAACGTTGCAATTTGCGAATGACATGATTGATCACTATAAACTTCGATATCATCACCATTGGAGCGTGCTGGAAATAATCCAAAAACTGCATTCGCTTTTAATGACTTATGTTTAATAATATCATCTAACAATGCGTTTGCATCATTGAGTAATTTCTTGGCTTCTTCACCTACGATTTTGTCATCCAAAATAGCTGGATATTTACCTGTTAATTGCCAAGTTATAAAAAAGGGAGTCCAGTCGATATATTTTCTAATTTCAGATAAATCAAAGTCTAATAATTCTGTTACTCCGTGTAAAACAGGTTTGGTGATTTCTTTTTGAGTAAATGAAACCTGCTTTTTGTTAGCTCTAGAATCTTCCAAACTCAATAAAGTTTTTGCTTTTTGGCGACGAGAATGCGCCTCACGCATTTGTTGATATTCTTCTTTTATCGACTTTGAAAACTCTTCTTTTCCTGAATCTGATACTAAATTTGAAACGACAGGAACACTTCTACTAGCATCTAAAACATGAATTACATCTCCAGAATAGTTTTGAGCAATTTTTACTGCTGTATGAATTTTTGATGTTGTTGCCCCACCTATTAGCAATGGAATGGTAAACCCTTCTCTTTCCATTTCTTTAGCAATATGTACCATTTCATCTAATGATGGTGTGATTAATCCACTTAATCCAATTACATCTACGTTATGAGATTTTGCGGCTTCGAGAATTTTTTGAGCTGGAACCATAACGCCTAAATCAATTACTTCGTAATTATTACACGCTAAAACAACACCTACAATATTTTTTCCAATATCATGAACATCACCTTTTACAGTTGCCATGAGCACTTTCGCAGCAGGTTTTGCATTACTTAATCGTAATTTTGCCTCTTCAATGTAAGGAATCAGAATGGCTACAGCTTTTTTCATCACTCGAGCACTTTTCACAACTTGAGGAAGAAACATTTTTCCTTCTCCAAATAAATCACCAACAATATTCATCCCAGCCATTAATGGCCCTTCAATAACTTCTATTGGTTCAGGGTATAATAATCTTGCTTCTTCAGTATCAGCTTCAACAAATTCAACTATTCCTTTAACTAATGCGTGGCTTAATCGTTTTTCAACAGGCCATGAACGCCATTCATCTTTTTCTTTTTCAGCAATTCCACCTGTTGATTTTACGGATTCAGCAAAATCAACTAATCGCTGAGTAGCATCTTCTCTTCTATTTAGAAGTACATCTTCAACTCGTTCTAAAAGATCTTTTGGAATTTCTTCATAAACTTCTAATTGTCCAGCATTAACTATTCCCATATCTAAACCGGCTTTTATAGCATGATATAAAAAAGCAGAATGCATGGCTTCCCGAACTCGATCATTTCCACGGAAAGAAAATGAAATATTACTTACTCCACCACTAACTTTTGCACCTTTTAAGTTTTCTTTTATCCACTTTGTAGCCTGAATAAAATCAACAGCATAGTTATTGTGTTCATCAATTCCAGTTGCTACTGTTAATATATTTGGATCAAAAATGATGTCTTCAGGTGGGAAACCAAGTTCTAATAAAATAGTGTAGGCTCGTTGGCAAATTTCTATCCGTCTTTGAAATGAATCGGCTTGTCCCTGTTCGTCAAATGCCATTACAACTACTGCTGCACCGTATTGCCTACATAGTTTTGCATGTTTACGAAACGATTCTTCGCCTTCTTTTAAACTGATTGAGTTTACAATTCCTTTTCCTTGTAAACATTTTAAACCGGCTTCAATAACACTCCATTTTGAAGAATCGATCATTATTGGAACTCGTGAAATATCTGGTTCTGCTGCAATGAGATTTAGGAATTTTGTCATGACTGCTTCAGAATCAATCATTCCTTCATCCATATTTATATCAATAATCTGAGCACCATTTTCAACTTGTTGTCTTGCTACAGCTAAAGCATCATCAAATTTACCTTCTCTAATTAAACGGGCAAACATTTTAGAACCTGTAATATTTGTACGCTCACCAATATTAACAAAGTTAGTTTCAGGTCGAATTGTTAATGGTTCTAAACCACTTAAGCGCATTAATGCATCTGGTGATTTTGGGCGTCGTGGAGTTACATCTCGAACCGCATCAGCAAAAGCTTTAATGTGTTCTGGAGTTGTACCACAACATCCACCTACAAAATTCACAAAGTTTTCTGTTGAATACGAACGAATTTGCTCTTTCATAAAAGCTGGAGATTCATCGTATTCACCAAATTCGTTTGGAAGCCCTGCATTTGGGTATAAACTAGTAAAAACGCCTGCTTTTTGTGACAATTCTTCAATGTAAGGTCGCATTTGTTTCGAACCCAATGCGCAATTCAAGCCTACAGAAATCACGTGTTTATTATGAGAAAGTGAAATCAAAAACGCTTCTGTTGTTTGCCCAGATAACGTTCTCCCACTTAAATCAACAATAGTTCCACTGAGCATTACGGGAAGTGAAATTCCCTTGTCTTCAAATACATTATCAACTGCTAACAATGCAGCTTTTGCATTAAGTGTATCAAAAATGGTTTCAATTAAAATTAAATCTACATTTCCATCTACTAAAGCTGCAATCTGAGCTTTATAGGCATTCACAACGGAATCAAAATCTGTGGAGCGATAGCCCGGATCGTTAACATCTGGTGATAATGACAAAGATTTATTCATCGGGCCAACAGAGCCAGCAACGAATCGAGGTTTATCTGGAGTTAAAGCAGTATATTTTTCACATGCAGTTTTGGCTAATTTGGCTGATGCCATATTCATCTCATACGTTAAATCCGATTGATCATAATCTTCTAGCGAAATCGGATTTGAGTTAAATGTATTGGTCTCAATTATATCGCAACCAGCGGCTAAATACGCCTCATGAATATCCTGAATTATTTTAGGCTGCGTAAGAGATAATAAATCGTTATTCCCTTTTAAATCTTTATGAAACGTACGGAAGCGTTCACCTCTGTAGTCTTCTTCTGTTAATTTATGTTTTTGAATCATGGTACCCATTGCACCATCGAGAACTAAAATTCTCTGTAACAATAATTCTTTAATCACTTTATTTTGAATTAGTAAAAACAAGATTGAATTCGTTAAATATAGCGATTTTCCACACTCAGATGTCTTCTATACATCATTTTAGTTGTAGTCTGTTTTTAAATCTTTCATTTTGTCATTATGATAGTTGAGCTAAACGCTAAAGTAATTTTTTAACAAAAAAATCGTTTTTTTTACATGATTCTGAGGTAAAAAAACACCAAATTCGTCATTTTAGAGTAACATCTTAGTTAATTTCTTATCAAAAAAGAAAAATTCATTTAGAAATGTGTTTACTAAATTAAAAATAGTACTGACATTCGAGTTTATTTTATTACTTATTCGCTGTTTTTACGATAAGTACTGATCTTCTTTTAGAAATTATTTGCTTGAGCTTTTTCAGTTAAGTAGTTTTCAGCAAAATATTTGCCGAATTCGCTTGATTGGGTCGGGTTTAATTCAAAAAAGGAACCTATTAAAGCTTGCTCTTTCTTTCATTATATTATATCTATACGCTTTTATTCTAGTTCTATTCAAATTAACACTATTTTTTTACTAACTTAAGTTCTTACTTAAACATGTTTATTTGAATTCTATTTCAATTACTCTTATCCGTATGAAAAACAAATATATAGTTTACATTGCAATTACTATCTTATTAGCAATTGCAACTATTGATGCTCTCGATTTATTTACAAATAAACCTTATTTGATGATACCTCACGGATCTCATAATCATTACATTCCACACGATAGAGACGAGAGTATTCCTGTCCATAATTTCCCTATGGAAGCACCCAAAGAGGACGAAATGATTACACCAACTGGCAAAATTGTGAAAAAATTGAACTAGTATGAATTTTGTTTCTTTTGGACTTACTTTTCAAATAAATCTCCGCTTAAGGTTTTGAGTTAAACTCGCTGTAATTAATCAACCTAACCATCTCAAGCGTTTTATTGATTACAAGTGAAGTGCTTATTTCGAAAAGTAGCTTTCGGCAACAAATTCGGCAATTCGCTGAATTGAAATGGGTAAATACTAAGAAAATTTAATTTCCCGAGGTGAAATCAAATAAACATATCAAATAAATCTGAATTCATTCTTTTACCCTTAATCTAAAATGCTACATTAAGTGCGCAAAACATACTTTTAATAAATTCAATATGAACCTATGATGACCTTAGATCACGCTGTTTTAAAATGTCCTGTATGTGGCGAAAAAGAAAAAATTATATTGACGGATAGATTTCAACCGAAGGAACACACTTGTCCTTCTTGTAAAAAAACTTATGTTAAAAAAGATCAGAGTTGTTGTATAATTTGTGAATTCGCTGATATGTATTGTTTACCAAAACAACAAACTGGAACCTGTTCTTGGTAAAGCAGAACAATCTATAAAGCATTTTGTAACTTCTAGTATTATCTTATTTCTGATTTATATCAAATTTAACTAGTTCTGTTTGTTCAGTAATTCCGATTCACTATATTGAACCATGAAAGCCGAAATCTCTCCATTTATTATTAAGCCTAGTAAAGACGGATCATCTACTGTATTTTCAGAAACCTACCAACAATGTTTCCACAATCCGAATGGGGCTTTAACGGAAAGTCTTTATGTATTTTTCGAACAAGGAAGAGTTCTTGAGACTCTAAAAAACAAAGGTGACATTTGCATTTTAGAAATCGGTTTTGGAACGGGTTTGAATGCTTGGATTTTAGGAGAATGGTTGCACACGAAAGTTCCCGATGGGAATGCACGTTTCTATTCTGTTGAAAAAAACCCAATTCCAACTGATATTGCACTTGCTTGTGGTTATTCAAAATTAGTGAGAATGCCTAATTTACCGGGGGTAACTCGAAATACATTTGAAAAACTACAGAAAAATGGGTTGCATCATTTTGAGTTAAGTCATAGATATGAGTTATCTATTTTTGTTGGGGATTTTTCAGAAATGCCTCAACCACCAGAAATTCCACAAGTCATTTTTTTTGATGCATTTTCTCCAGAAAAAAATCCAGACTTATGGACAACTGAAGTTTTTAAGAAGTTAGCTGATTGGTCTAATGAAAACACCATTTTATCAACCTATTGTGCCTCAAGTTCGGCAAGAGCATCTATGATTGAAGGTGGGTGGTATTTAGCAAAAGTTCCTGGAGTTCTTGGCAAGCGTGAAATTACCTTAGCTACATTAAATCCAGAACTCCTTTTGGATTTACCCACTATAAATAGAAATCGTTTGATGGAAAGAAGATTAAACGGTGAAATTTAAGCAGAATCACATTCACAATAAATTGGCATGAGTGTGCATCAATGATTTTTATTCTAAATCAAAAATCGTTACTTTAGAACGTAATAATTAACCATTTTAACTGTATGATTCATCAGTTTAGCAGTGAAAATATTGAAGAAATTGGCGTAGTTCTAGGAACTGTAGCCAAAAAAATAGGTAATGTTTATCGTATTGAATTAAAAGATTCTAGTGAAACGAGAAAACTAGCCTTGGAAATTCATGTCAATCTTAAAGTTGGAGATGCTAGTATAAATATGGTATCCGTTTATGCTTCAAATACTTTTCTACAATTACACAATTGCACAGGATTTGTAGCTTCCGATTTATTAAACCAAGTCACATTTTTTGGGAAAATGAACGGACTAGTTTCTGGTTTAATTATTGAAAAAGAAGCCGGTTGTAGCCTATACTCTAATGTAAATGAAGATTTATTACTTGGAGATTTCACTTTACTTCCACCTGAAGTAATGATGTCTAGTGTAGCTTTATCACTAACAGAAAATGTAGATTTTGAAGGTTTCTCTTTTGAGGACATCTAAATGACGCCCAATGACATAAGTATCTCTTTATGTAATGAAACTGAAGCTGCAATTCCAGTTTCAGAAGAAAGTATATTAGATTGTGTTCTAGCTGTTGGGCTTGGTGAACAAAAAGAATTCTCTTTTATCGAAGTTGTTTATGTCTCAGCTGAGAAAATTGCTGAAATAAACTCAGAACATTTAGGTAAAACCTATGTAACCGATATAATTACATTTGATTATACCGATTCAGATGAAGATGAAATTGAAGGCACCCTTTTCTGTTGTGAATCAAGAATTTCGGAACAAGCACTTGAATTTAATGAGCCTTTAAAAAAAGAGTTTCACCGTATTATTATTCATGGTTTATTACACCTTTGTGGTTATTTAGATTCTACTGAGGAATTAAAAAAACAAATGACTGCTAAAGAAGACCTCTATTTATCAAAAATTTCGTTATAAGATTGGGAATGCAAGAGAACGTTATTGATATTATTTTATCTATTTACAGAAGATTAATTGCTGGAGAAAATTTAAAAGAAATGACTCCAAATGATTTTTCAACATTCAAGAAAAGCGAGTTCATTGCTGCATATTCTTATGTCTTGGAAAAAAACGAATCTAATGAAGCTAGAATTCCAATGGTTCCAAGAATTTTACATTTGGCAGAACGTATGGTACTTACAACTGAGGCTTATGGTTTCTTATTAGAATTAAACAAGCTAAATGTTTTAAACACGGCTGATTTAGAGCAATTAATCGAAAAAACCATGATAAATTCAACTTCAAGAGTTACACTTGAAATGATGAAAGCCATGGTAGCCAATCATTTATTTCAATTTAAAAATTCATCTCAGGGCTTACCTCTACATTTGAGTGGCAATGAAATGGCTAATTAAAATTTAACTTTGTCAAAGTCTGTGACTTTGACAAAGTTAACAATGGCAAAGTTTGAAACTTTGCCATTGTTAACTTTCGGGGTAAAATAAACAGCTAATTCCAATTCTTTAAGTATTTTACAAAATGGAAGACTTTCAGCAAGAATCAGAACCGAAGCAATCGCCATTTATTAGTAATGCAGGTACTAAAACCAAAGAATTGGGGCAAAAGACACTTGACTTACTTAAGAATCATGTTCAACAACAATTACCTGAGGTTCCAACTATAAAATCAGTTCACACTCCTCCTCCATCAAAAACACATTATACTACTATTCAGATTTTAAAAGTGCTTCCTCCCTTTTTAGCATGTATTTTTATTGGAGCACGGTTTTGGGATTTTAATGGAATGTCACTTACTATTTTTGGTTCAACTTTTATTCTTGATGGCTTATTGACCATGATAAGTGTAAGTGGATTAATTGGTTATCTTACAAATTGGGTTGCTATAAATATGTTGTTCAAGCCAAAATTTAAACGACCCATTCTAGGGCAAGGACTAATTCCTGCACAGAAAAACAGAATTGCATATCGATTAGCACAAGCCGTTTCAACTGATTTAATTAACCCTGAAATCATTAAGCAAAAATTAATTGCTTCTGATTTAATTGGAACTTATAGGAAGAAATTCCTAACGATTATTCATTCCGTAATTACAAACGATTCATTTAGAAATGAATTAAAAGTGATTCTAACAGATTACATTTCTGGCTTAGTTGAAGATCCTGAAGTTCGGGCAGGTTTAGCAAAAAATCTTATTGAGAAATTTGAAAAAAGTTTGGATGAAAAATCCATCGAAAAGATTGCCCTTAAAACCTATATGATGATGCGTGGTGAACACGCTCAACAAATGATTAGCAACGCCATTGCAAGCTTGCCTCAAAACTTAGAAATTGCATTAGACAAAATTGATGACTCACTCGATAAAATTCCACCACTATTAGAAGCTAAATCGGAAGATATTGAAGAATGGGTTAGTAATACTTTGTTCTCTGTATTACAGCAATTTGATGTCCATCAATTAGTTGAAGAAAATGTGCAACGTTTTGATGAAGATCGCATTTCCAATTTAATTAAAGGAACTACGAATGAACAGTTTCAATACATTCAATATTTGGGCGCTTTATTGGGAATGATTGGAGGATTTGTTATTTGGCAGCCTGTTTGGGCAACTATTTTTATTGGTTTATTGATTGCAGGAGTTTGGGGTTTAGATACAATTTTGTTAAATAATAAAACTACATCTAATAAACATCAATAAATGAATAAAAATAGATATTTTTCGAGTCCATATTTTTAACTAAAAAATACTTTATGCTTCGCAAATATAATATCATATTTTCAGGTTTTTCATAATCAATAAAACTTATAATATTTGTTTTTTTTGACTCAAAGTTAGCATATTCACTTACTGTAAGAATAGAATCAGGGGAACTTTTTATATGATATGTATAATACGATTTTGCGTCAAAATCAGCACTTGACACTTCCCAATATCTTGATTCAGATTGCTTTTTTATAAAATCTTCATAATTTTTTTTTGACAATTGAGTCGTAATTAGAATTTTATTTGATGATTGATCTAAATCAGTAGAATATTCTTGTGAACTTATATCAATGACTATGTAAACCGTATCTATAACTATATCCTTGGAATATAATTCATCAGATATCAGTGATAGTAATAAGGTGAATAGTAAAATTAATTTAAACATGTTTTATATCACTATATAATTCAATTATATAAGTATCTTCGATATATATTTTTGATTCTGATAATTTAGAATATGCTTTTGTATACTTTTTTAATGAGCCACTCCAAACTAAAGCGGATTAGATGAAGTTATGAATTAGAAAAGAACCATATTTAATAAACATAATTGGTTACTTTAATAAATTTTACAATATTAGTTGAAGAATCTGGAATGACTAAATAAATTGGATTATTAAACTCTTTGTAAAACTGATTTTGTTCAAATTCTTCAATTGATAATATCATACGTGTTTTTAATAAATTTACTTTTTCAAAAGATTCTGTCCATGCACCTCTAGGGTTTAATGGATTAACTTGCTCTAAAAAAACGTAATGTTCAAATGGAACTTCGTCTTGTAAATCTTGCTTTAACTGAGTTTGGGATTTAAAATTTTTAATTTTTGATTTTAATATTTTAGTTGAGACTAAGTAATATTTGATCTCTTTGACTTTATTAGAATACTTAAAAGTATCAATTTGTATTTGGTAATCATTTGAAATTTTATAAAACCAAACAAATAGAGTATCGGTTTGTGCTATCACAGAATTAGTAATAAACAATATTTTTAATACTAAAAGAACAAGTATTTTTTTCATATTAATTATTCTTAATCAATAAAGTTATGAGTAGTACGAATTAATCGTATTTTCTTTGAAACAGAATCTGGTATAACTAATATAATGGGAGAATTCTCTTTTGTTATAAAGCTTGGATTAATTGTTATCGTATCAAGCCTAATTGGTTTTTTTTTTAAATTATATGCTTCAAAACTAATTGTTCTATCATTATATATCCTAAATTTATTCTGCATAATTACAAAAGAATAATATGGCTTTGGAGCTTTCGTAAATTTATCTTGATAATTTAATTTATCTTCATTTAATTTAGTTTGAAAATTAGAATATCCCTTTATCGTATAAAAAGATTTTATTCGATATTCGTTTTCATCATTTTTGTTCGAATACATTGAATGATTTGGGAAATACCAAATATATAATGTTGAGTCTTTTTGTTCTTTAAATGAAAATATATTAGTTACTAAGTAACATAAATAAATTAGTTTAAGCATAATTTTGTTCCATTATCTTTGACATTATCAAATATTCCTTTATAAAAGTATTTCAGCCCCTCAGGTAAATCTGTATAAGTTTTTGTATCTAATAAAGATCCTTGCCAAGTAAGTGCTTCATACTCATCAATTGTTAATAAATTATTATCAAATTCCGCTAAAATTTCTGCTAGAATTTCAACATAATGAGCAGCCATAAGTTGATATTGCATATCGTCTAAACCATATCTTCTATAGTAATCAAATAGCCCTGGGAAATTATCTTCTGATAAAAACATCTCAATTAAAAGAGGATAAATTCTTTCATCACTACTTGCCAACTCCATTAACTTACGAAACATTTCGGCATGAATGAATCAATTAATGAATTAAAGTCTTTGCCATAAACAAAGTTGAATAAATGGAAGTAAAATTGGATTAGTTAAAAAAATTGTTAAATAAAAACCAATATAATTTTATTCTCATAATTCTAGAAATTTATGAAATATATTAAAGACATAAACTTATATCCTAAATAAAAAATATCACGCATTTACACTAGACATCATAAATCACTTTTAAATTTTTTATTCAGTATAAATTGTATAAAATTTATACTCATTAGAATCTTTTATTTTTAAAATAAATATTATTTGACTGAAGGTAAATTTTGGTTTTTGATATTCTTCTCATATTCTGTAAAATCTAGTATATCTGTAATTTTTGATTTGAATTCGAAATATTCACTATAATTTAATACAAAATCTGGATAGGATAACCGTTGAAAAGTATAAGACTGACGAGGGTCAAAATCTGCACTTGTTAAATCCAAATATCTTGATTCAGATTGTTTTTTTAAAAATTCGTTATAATTTTCTTTTGAATTTGAAGTAGTTATTCGAAATTGAGAAGACACTGAAATATCTACTAAATATTCTTTAGAATCAAATTGAATTAACACATATAAAGTATCAATACCCGTATTTATTTGTGAAAAAGATTTTGAAGTTAAAATGATTGATAGCAAAACGTAAAACCATATTGGTTTATACATGTTTCACTCTGTATATCTTTTACAATTCAAATTAATCTGGATAAATCGAAACCACTCTATAATAAACAACACTTTTATTCAATTGATTCTTCTCAAAAAAAAATACGACTGTATTGATTTCATAATTTTGCTTAATATTTTCATATTCTATGTAATTAATTACTTTCTTATTTACTGTAAGCTGAGCAAATATTTTATCAGAAATTTCTACTTTAGAATTTGTGTGATAAATATATTCTGAATAGGGTATAACGGTTATGCTAGGTAATATTTTAGATATTTCACTTGTATCATTTTGGGGGAGTAACTCTATTTTTTTGTATAAATTAATTGTTTTTTTTGTATATATGCTAACTGAATTATCATTTATATTTTCAATTTTATATATTATATTTTGATAATCTATTTCGACAAACAGAGTATCTACAAGTTTATTGATACTATTTTTACCATAGGAATTATTGGTTAATTTTATAAATAATACTAAAATACAAATTAATTTTCTATACATAATCTATACCCATTTGTCATTTCAATAAAATAAGCATCATCAATATCTCGTTTTTCTGTTGAATCTTTCTTAGTATATGTAACAGTTTTTTGCAATGAACCTATCCAAACTAATGATTGATAATAAGAATATTCATAAGTATTATTATCAAAATCAGATAATATTTTAGACATAATTTCAACATAATGAGCAGCCATAAGTTCATGCTGCATTAGCTTAAAGCCATATGTTTCATAATAATAGAATAATCCTGGATAATCTCCATTTGATAAATATTGATTAATTTTATTTTTATCTAAAGTTCCGTCTGGAGTGCTAGCTAATTCCATTAATTTACGATACATTTCTGCATGGATAACTTCATGAATTAAGGTTTTCGCCATTAATAAAGTTGAATAGTTTGATGAAAACTTATTATTAACCCTAATTCGGCTTAAATAATTTATCGGAATAAATGTAGATGCAACTGGATTTATACCTTCTGCATTTGGCACTAAATCTCCCACATCAAACCTTAAGTGAATCACCGGATATTCGCCTGTGAATTTTAATAATGCATTGCGAAATGCATCAATCTCTACTAATCTGTCATAAATACATTTTAACCATTCATTTGAGGCAAACGATTTATCTAACAAAACTTGTTCGTCATAAAATTGGGATTTACTCGAATAGTTGCTACTATACCTAGGCCCATGCACTGCTGTTCTTGTCTGTGTCTGTTCATAATTTCCATTTCCACCACCACCATCAGAAGGCATATATACATAGACCAATGTTTTACCAGTATATTCTTTACCGATATAAGTCGTAATACTTCCAGAACCTTGACTCGCAGTTTGATACCAATCTGTATAGTTTTCCATCCAAACAGGGATCCAACAATCACAACCACCAACTGGAGGAGCTTTTAACAAATTTTTTTCTCCTTTTATACTTTCTTTTAACACTTCAATTTCTTCAAAATGTAAACGAGATTTCTGATCTCCAGCTTTGTAAAAATCGACTTGTATTAAAGTTCCGTCAATGGCAAAAGTATTAAGTAAACCAGAGAAATTTGTACCATTTAATAATTCAGGTTTATTAAATTTATTTGCTTTAAGCGGAATCCACTCCAAGACTCTCAATTGAACTTGTTTGAATCTATTTAAATAGGCTATTAATGAATAATACATTGTGTCAGAATACATTTCGTTAATAATAGCTTTTTTTTCAGAAGTGGAAATATCAAACTCATAGATTACTTTACTATCAGTTTGTAATTTTTTGAATGAACTCCATTTAACAGTTGCATTCTCATTTAAATAGAGATCTTTAAATCCCGTTATATTAAATGTACTTTGATAATTATTTATTAGAGATAACTCATCGATTTCTTGATCATTAGTTGACACTATTGCATCATCTTTTTGACAGGAATTAAAGAGAATAACAACTAAAACTAACGATGAAACGATGAAACGATGAAACGAATTTTATAACCATTTTAAATAGACTTAATACAATTTATAACTTAAAGCTTAAAGCTTAAAGCTTAAAGTTTATAAATATTTTTACAATTTAAAACTTTTCTACTATTTTCTTTAATAAATCAATTATACACTCTATTCAAAGAGATTTTCCAAATTGGTTTTTTACAAGTCATTAGTAAAAGTTTACCAACACTCTTAAATCATAATATTTAGATATTTTTAATTTAATTCCACATTTAACTCTTTAAAATAAAGGCTTTAATATCTAGACCCTTTTCTAAATAAGACTTTAGTGTTAATTAACATCAAAGTATTTTATACTGTATCAAAACTTTCAAATTAATTAGTTTTGACCTCAAAGAACCCTTCAATCTAAAAAAAAGGCTTAACAGAGTTTATCAGCACTACTCTGAAATGCACAAGTATTTACTCGCAACCAACTGAACTATCCTTCAATTTTACAATAGTTCAATCACTTTTTCTTTTGAAATTCCAGTCAATTGTGCTATTGCTTCTATACTCATTCCTTGTTTACGAGCGTTTTGGGCGATTTGGGAAAATTGCTGTTTCAAATTGGCAAGTTCTTCTTGCGTTGCTGCAAGTGCTTCCATTCCAGCTAGATACTCCCGTTTTTCACGTTCTCTTGAGCGTTCAACCAACAATTCATCCCGATAAATTTTCAGGCTTTGTTCATAAATCGAACGTTCTCGATCATCTAATTGGGCGATTTCCGCTTGATTCAAAAATTTCATTAGAATCTTGTCCTTAATGTTGTCGGGGTACTTATCAATTCTATTCATATTCCGTAATAAATACAACCACTTATCAATGAAGGTCTCGAGTTGATCTTCTGTTTTAGTGAATTTTTTTATAGATAAAAAAACGTACAATAAATTGTTGTATATCACTTCAAATGTCTCTCGATTCATTAATTGAATATACGTTAGCAATGATTTTGTGAAAGATGGTTCTTCAATGATTTCAAAATCGAGAATTGCCACTACAAAACCGAGTTAATTTGGAAATCCCAATCACCCTTAATGGCTTGACTCTGAATCGGATACGTGGAATAATAGACCAAATTACTGACCCAAAGATGGCGCGAGTATTCACTCGCAACGACTTTATTAATCCACCTTGGAGCAAATGCTCCTTCTCTTGTTATATATTTTGATGAGATGTATTAAAATGTCTGAGTTTAAACACGCACCGGAATGGGGATGATTGTTTGGGCTTGCTTTCGAGCCTAACAATCACCGCAAATATAAATTCATAAAAATCATAGCGCCTGCGTCCTCGCAGGTGCTTCTTAAATCTAACGTCAGCGTCCTCGC
>CAZNTR010000021.1:0-32814 GCA_964575925.1 uncultured Chitinophagales bacterium | reverse complement strand
ATTTTTGTAAGGAACGTTAAAATCAACACGCATTAGGACTTTTTTACCTGCTAGGGCTACGTCGCGTAAGGTTAATTTTGCCATATCAGAAAGCTTTCGTTAAAAATTTATTTTTAGTTGATGCTCTATAATACTCATTTTATCGCTGTTCTAAAAAAAAGGTTCGAGTATCTGAATTAAATGATATGGAAGGGATTTTTTCTTTTCAAGAGAATAATGCAGGTAACTCATGAAGTGAATCAATAAGATAGTCTGGCTGAAATTCTGCTAAATCTTGTTTAGAATAACATCCAGATGAAACAGCTACACTTAGATATTGGTTTTCTTTTGCGCAACGAATATCATTTGGCGTATCACCAATAATTACAATAGATTCCGGAGATAAATCAAAAGGAAAATGTAAATTGGCTTTGGTAATAGCTTCTGCAGCCATGATAGTTCTGTCTAAAAATCCATCTCCAAAAATCCCAAAACTAGCTTCAAGTGGAAATCCTGCATTCCGAACTTTAAGTTTTCCGGTGAGCTCGTAATTTCCGGTTAAGAGTCCCCAATTAATTTCATTTTGAGTAATCCAATTTGCTACTTCATGAGCTCCATCTAATAAATCAACATCCTCTTGTTTCAGTTCATTTTGCATAAGTTCGATATATCTTAGTTTCAACTGATTGTACTGATGTTTCATTTCAGTATTCAAATAACTTTGGAAGATATCGTGATCTGTTCTTCCAGAAAATTTCTTTTCACGATGAATTTCTTGATGAAGACCGACTGATTTTAAGGATTCATCAACAATGTGCCACATTCTATGATTTTTTACACTTAGGAGAGTTCCATCAAGATCGAATAGAAAAAGTTTTGATGTCATATAAAGTTGAGCTTTTGTATTCCGATAAGAAGCATAAGATATGCAAGTTCAAACGATAAATAGCACCCTTTTTACCCAACCTATTCAGACTGATACTGGAACACCTATATTGTCATTTAATCCTGTTCCACCGTCCAATGTTGTTGCGGCCTTTAATATTCCTAAAGATGGGCAGCGTCCTGAAGACAAACATCCCAAAAATAAAAATCCCTATTCTCAGGTTACAGAAGAATTAGAAATTGAGGATAAAAAACTTCCTGAATCGTTTAAATTAATCTTGTCACCTGATTTTAGTGAAATTTTCAAAGCGTTTTTAGTTGCTAATAGTACAAAACTAGATCAGGTTCAGCGTTTATTTCGTTTATCTAACGGGATGCGTGAGAATCGTATTTTTTCTACGATGTATCAAAAACTTCCAACTTTGCGCAATAAACGTGAAATTGCGGCTCAGCAAGTGTTATTGTATCATTATAATAAGCCGGGTAATCGATTTATTGGGAATATGTAGTTTTTATGGGGAAATACTTTGGGGATGGTGAGTTTGTGTTTAATTATCGATTGCTACTAACCTGAATTCGGGATAAGGATTAGTAGAATAAATTTAATCTAAACCCAGAATAAACAATGTAGAATGTCATTTGGCTTCATAGTGGAATTTCGAATTTAATACCAAATAGACAGAGATTCTGGGTCAAGCCCAGAATGACGAAATTTATTTTAACCTGTTTTTATTTTAATATTTTATCCCGAACTCAGGTTACTAGTTTGTTCTGAATTTTATATAGAAGATCTCTCCGCAACGACTCGTTTGTGTTTCTTGCTTTTGGTTTGGGAGTATTGGCTCTTCTTCGGTCGAGATGACTTTGGTTTTTTGATTTATAATTGGCCTATCCAATTATCGTCTTTAACTCTAAATAATCCTATTAAATAATGAATCAAATCTTCATCAAGTTTTCCCTTATTTACTGCTTTTATATTTTGGTCTATGTGCTTTAAATTTGTTGTTCCCACAATTGCCGTATCAACTCCATACCAAAAACAGGTAAATCTTAGAGCAATTTCCGCCCATTCATCACCATAATCTAATCCCAATGTTTTCATTCTGTTCCAATAGGTTTCTGCATAATCACCATGTGGCTGTTCCTTAAATCGCCAAGGAGCGTTTCCAATTGGTCTTTTTGCTATTACTCCCATTGAATGTTGTTTGGCCTTAGGGAGCGATGTATGCAAAACACGCTGATCAAATATATTTATTGAGGTTTGAATTGAATTCAAACGATTGGTATAAATACCATAATCTAAAGACTCATTTTCTCCAGAATATCCGAATGCTTTAATTTTCCCTTCTTCTCTTGCTTCTTCTAAGGCTTGAATTACTTCGCCTTTTACTAAGTGATATCTTTCACAAGAATGAAGAAATACAATATCAATAAAATCTGTATTTAATTTTTTTCGGGCTTCGTCTATTCCTTTATAAACGGCATCATATGTCCAATCTTGAACCCCTTCTACTCCGTAACCGACTTTTGTTGAAAGAACTATTTCATCTCTTCTCTTTTTGCATAAAAATTTCCCGATTCGTTCTTCACTTAAATAATAACCTTTTGCAGTATCGATCAAATTAATACCTCTATCAACAACTTCATTTAATATTTTTTCGACTTCGGCATCACTAATTGCTACTGATCCTATGTGCCCTGCGCCATAACCTAATGCGGAGACTTTTATTCCAGTATGCCCGAAATCTCTTTGTTCAATACTTAATTTCATAAATTGATTTTACCTTACCTTAACTCGTGGAATTAGTAAAATAATTGATTTCATTCTGCCAAACAATGCATTACTTAAGCATTTGTGTTATTTACGTTTTGCTGGAGGCTGGATGGTAGTGGTTTGAGGTTTGAGGCTTGAGGCTTGAGGCTTGAGGCTTCAGGTTTCAGGTTTCAGGTTTCAGGTTTCAGGTTTCAGATTTCAGGTTTCAGGTTTCAGGTTTCAGGTTTCAGGTTTCAGGTTTCAGGTTTCAGGTTTGAAAATTAAGATTTCTTTTTAGAATTCAAATTTCAGTTTTTTTTAAACTTGATATTATTTTAAACCCAAGACACTTTATCATTTCTCTAAGGATTGAATAGCTTGAATACGTTCTAAAACTGGGGGATGTGAATAATGCAGTTTAACGTAAAATGGATGTGGTGTTAGGTTCGACAAATTATCTCTTGAAAGTTTTTTCAAGGCTGAAATCATTGCTTCAGGGTCGTTTGTATGATTTGCTGAAAAAGCATCCGCTTCAAACTCATGCTTTCTAGAAAGTTTATTCAAGAAATAAGAAAGTATCATTTGTAAAGGACTTAGAACCATTGAAAAGAAAATGATACCAGCATAAATAGGAGTTGTTGACATAAAAAATGCTTCATATAAAGCTTGTTCTCTCATGAAAACGCCAAGAAGCCAAAATGTAATAAAAGATGTTACCACATTAAGGATATTGGACTTAATGATATGTTTATGTTTATAATGACCAATCTCATGGGCTAAGACAGCCACTAATTCAGGTTCAGTATGTTTTTCTATTAAGGTATCAAATAAGGCGATTCGCTTATTTTTCCCAAAACCTGTAAAAAATGCATTTGATTTTGCGGAACGTTTAGAACCATCAATCACAAAAATATTTTGTAGATCAAATTTCACATTTGCAGCAAATTCGAGGATTGCAGAACGTAAACTTCCATCTTCCAAAGGAATGAATTTGTTAAAAATCGGCATAATCCATTTAGGTGCAATGAATTGGATAATCACCGTAAATACTTGCATACCCAACCAAGCGTAAAACCAAGCTAAAGGGCCAAGCACTTCCAAGACCCAAAGAACTGCAGAAATTAATGGAATTCCAAAAACTACTGTTAAACCTAAACCTTTTAAAGCATCCATGATGTAGGTTTTCCAAGTTGTATTATTAAAACCAAATCGCTCTTCAATTACAAACGTATTGTATAAGCCAAAAGGAGTACTCATTACTCCAGAAAGAATACTTAAAGAACCAAGAAAAATTAGTGCTGTTGGAATGAATGAAAAGTTCCAAGACATAGCCCAATTATTTATCCATTCAAAACCGCCCAAGAACCAAAAAGCTATAAACCCAATTAAAGAAACTGTGTCTTCAATCCAACCAAACTTAGTTTTAACTTTACTGTATTCCTGTGATTTTGAATACGCTTCCGTATCATAAACATCTTCAAACTCTTTTGGCATTACAGGATTTAATGCTTTTAAATTTAAGTTATCTGCAATAAAGTTTATAACAGATCCCATGATGAGGGAGAGTAAAATTATCCAAATAATGGTATTAATGGCCATAAAATATGATTGAAATTTGATTTACATTTACGAAATAAGTTGAATAAAAATATTGTTATTATTCAAGTTAACACAGCTTACAAATCAAAATTATGAAAATTTTTACGCTTTAAAGTCCTTGATTCACAATAAATAAAGAATACGTTGCAAAAAAGGGAACTCTTTAAATTAAGAAGTAATCACACTTTGCATTTAAGAGAATCACACAGAGAACGATAGTAAAATTAAAAGCTAATTTTAAGGTTTACCGATTCCAAAAAAAGACAACACTTTCTTCACAAAACTTTCAGATTGAGCTTTTTGTTTACTTTCTGCTTCTTGTTTGCGAATTAAATCAGCCCGTTTTATTAATAACTTTGCTTTTTTACCAGGTTTTGCTTCTAATTTAGAACCAAAGGATGGAGTGCTTACCTCACTGGCTAACGTTTCATCAGCTATTTTTCGTGCCTTTTTCTTAGGCTTAGAGCTTTTCACTTTTTCAATAACAATTGTTGTATTAACTATACTTGAGGTTTGAGGCTGCGGTGTCTCATCATTATATGTTCCTGTTGATTCAGTCAGAACTTCTTTTCTTATTGTTTTTGAAGAACGAATAAACTGATTGGGATCATAATCTGAAACGTTAGAAACAGGTTGAGCCAATAATGCTTTAGCCATTTCCAAATCTACAGTAGTATCAATCTTATGATGCCCCCCATTCACTTTTCTTTGATGAGAACCATTTTTATAATCACTTTTGCGTCCTGAAGAACCTTTTACTGAATTAAACAATGCGTTAAGAGATTCTTCGCTATAACCCTCAGGCAGTAATTCTTCAATTTCAGTTTTGACATGTTTTTTAATGCGTTCAAAAGCTCTTAAGTCTTTAGGTGCTACTAAGGTAACAGCTGTACCTTTTGCATCTGCACGCCCAGTTCTGCCAATTCTATGAATATAATCTTCAGGTTCGTTAGGAATTTGGTAATTAAACACATGACTAACATCATCCACATCGATTCCACGAGCTAAGACATCTGTGGCAACAATTGCTTTAATTTTCCCTGATTTAAAACCAGCTAAAGTCATTTCACGTTCAGCTTGCTCACGATCGCCATGAATAACTCCAACTGAAATTCCTGCTTTTGATAGGCGTTTATAGACTAAATCGGCATCTCTTTTTGTTCTTGTGAAGACAATTGCCGAAGTTACTTCATCAGCTCCGACTGCAGTTACAATAACTTCATCACGAATTTCCTCAGAAATTTTATACACAATTTGACGAACACCAGAAGCTGTTCTTGCAACGGAACAATCAACACGGACAGCATCGTTTGTAATCGCTTTAAAGAAGTGATCAAGCGTGTCAGGAATGGTTGCACTAAATAAAATGTTTTGTTTCTTCTCAGGAAGTTCAGAAACTATTTTTTTCACATCGGGCATAAAACCCATATCTAACATTCGATCAGCTTCATCAAGAACTAAATATTCAACTTTTGAGAAATCAACATGTCCCATTTTGATGTGATCTAATAAGCGACCTGGAGTTGCAATAATAATATTGGCGCCATCAGAACGAAGAGCTCTATCTTGAACTCTGAACTCCGTTCCATCTGTACCGCCAAAAACGGTTGCAGAAGTGATTCCAGAGTAATAACCAATTACGGTTACTTGTTCATCTATTTGATTAGCTAATTCACGAGTTGGTGTTAAAATTAAGCATCGAACACCAGATTGAGGTTCTTTAGATAGGAGTTCGAGAATTGGAACAACAAATGCACCCGTTTTTCCTGTTCCTGTTTCAGAAGATGCGATAATATCTCTGCCAGATAAAACTGGAAGAATGCTTTCATACTGTATTTTTGTTGGGGCTTTAAAACCTACATCACGTAGCCCGTCTAGAATGGGCTCACTTAGCCCTAAGTCAATAAAATTCAAAGGATTACTTATTATAATTGTTTAAATAAAAAAGTTTAAATGGACAATTAACTAAATCTTTACCACAGTTTAGAAATTAATTGTATTTGATGTTTTACATCATCTAATTAGCAATTCTCAAATCTGTACTATTTTCTCGCAATGAAGACCCATTTGTCATCACATCAAATCAGCACGAAAAAAATTAAGGATTAATTTGTGGTAAAAATGGAATACTAGTCCTGTATTTGTTCAAACTGAGTCTCAAATATACGAAGAGTTCTGTTCTGTCTTATGTAAATGAACCAAAAAGGTAAAGCGGCGATAAACATACCCATTAAACCAACGATTCCAGCTTCTGGTCCAAATGCACCACCACTAAAGAAAGTAGCGTTTTCAGGCATTATATAGACAAAAATACTGTTTTGAATCGCCTGACCACTTACAGGAAAACCAAACAATCCACCTTGAAACCAATTCCAAGAAAAGTGCAAAGCAAAGGCTCCGTACATTCTTCCGGTTACTGCAATCGGCCAAACTAAAAGTAAACCTGCCAAAGAAATATTCAAGGTTGAAACAAAACTTGCATTTGGATTAAAAAAGTGAAGCAATCCAAAAATGATTGAAGTAAAAATAGCAGCAGCCCAAAAGCCCTGCTGAATGCTCATTTGTCCAAAACGAAAACCAGCTGAAATAACTCGAAGCATATAACCCCGAACTTGTAACTCTTCTGTAATACCTACGGCAAGCATCAATAAGAAGAAACCTATTACTTTTTCTGTTAAAAGTGATTGATTAATAACAAATGTTCCACCATAAAATATTATTAAAAGAGCAATTACACCCATTGCAACTGCTCCAGCTACTAGACCAAGAAGACAATCCACAAAAATCACTTTGGCGCCCTCTCCTGTTAGCAATCCAATAGATTTTAGTGATTTTTGATCAACATATTTGATCGAAATCCAAGAAGCTAAGGGAGCTGAAATCAGCATAGCAAAAGGAATTTGCTGGTATTCTTTTGGCAGAAGTTGTAATAATAATGCCGCAAAAAAAGTTAAAATTATAACAAGTACTACAAAAAAAGCTGTTTTCCAACCTGCTCGCCATTCTTTGTTTTTATTTAAGAAGATTGATGTAAACAAATCCATAGGTTGAGTTTTATTCTAATTTTGAGAGAATATATAAAGAAAATGCTATTAGGACTCACAGACTTTAGAGGTCTGAGAGCCCAACTTCAGTAATTTTTTTAGAAATAGGTTTATAGTTAAAGTCCTTTGAAAGTTCAGAATCAAAAAAAGATTGAATATGTTTGGCATCATTTTGAAGAGGATTTAACCAAATGGCATAATCCTTTTGGGAAATACAAACTGGCATTCTTTCATGTAAATCGATCATGTTACCTTTTGAAGCAGTAGTAAGAATAGAAAACGTCCATAAAAGTGTATTCTGAATGGGATTTTTCCAAAAGGAATAAATTCCAGCAAAAGAAATTAGCTTTTGCGATGGATGAAAAATATAAAACGCTTGTTTTTCTTTTGAAGACAGTTGTTTCCATTCATAAAATCCGTTTGCAGGAATTAAACATCTCTGACGAAGAATAGCTTTTTGAAATGATTTTTTCTCGAATATGGATTCCGTTCTAGCATTTATCATTTTGTATGCGATTTGTGGATTTTCTGCCCAATCGGGAACTAAACCCCAGCGTAGGCTTCCTATTCCCATTTTATTTGGTTTAGGCTGTAAAACAACGGGATTTATTGTTCCAGGGCAAACATTAAAGTTCGCTAAGAACACATCATTATTATCTGATTCTAGATCAAAATGTTCTTCAATTTCTTGTTTTTCGGAAAAATGTAGATAACGACCGCACATGTGTTTAAAAAATGAGCAATGATGAGAAATTTTGAATTCTTAATGCTTAATTTTTAATTAATTTGTTTCTTGCTTTGATTTTCTAGTGCTTTGCGCAGGGCGAAAAAACACCCTCTTTTGCCTAAGTCCTTGGCTACGATGAAGCTAGATCATCAAAGGGGGCATGGGGAATTTCATGAAGCAATGAACAATTTATTGTTTTTTATTTAAAAATCAAGGTTTTAAGCCCTAATTAATTCATTTTTTAATGATTTTTCTTTGGGATTATTTTGTGATTTAATTGGTTCTTAGCATAAAATGGAGTCGATTACTTGCTCAATGGGACTTTCCTTTTTTCTAATATCTACTTGAAAGTTGCAAAAGAATTAACTTAACACTTTATTAACACATTCTTAACCCAATCCAAATCACTTCATAATGCCTTCTAAGGATTTTTGAGCTATTAATATAAATTGTCTTATGAAGAGAAAAATTGATACCGTAGTAATTTCTGATATCCACCTTGGAACCGTTGGTTGTCATGCATCAGAAGTTGTCGAATATTTAGAAAGCATTAATCCTCAACACTTAATTTTGAACGGTGACATAGTTGATATATGGAATTTTAGAAAATTCTATTGGCCAGAATCTCATATGCAAGTCATTCGGAAATTGTTTTCAATGATCTCTGATGGTGTTGAAGTAACCTATTTAACCGGGAATCATGATGAACTCCTTAGAAAAATAACGCCATTGCATATTGGTAATTTTCATCTCAAAAATAAGATGGTTCTTCAACAAGAAGGCAAAAAAATATGGATCTTCCATGGTGATATTTTTGATATTACAATGAAACACTCTAAGTGGTTAGCCAAATTAGGAGCTGTCGGCTATGATTTTTTAATCATGTTAAATCGTTTAACCAATTGGGGTTTAGATTTGATTGGAAAGCGCAGAATTTCCTTATCAAAACGAATAAAAGAAAGTGTTAAAAAAGCAATATCATTTATAGACGATTTTGAAGTGACTGCTATGGAATTGGCCATCCAAAATAAGTTTGATGTTGTTGTGAATGGACATATTCATCAACCCAAAATTAGAACCTATACCACAGAAAAAGGCTCTGTTTTATATGTAAACTCGGGTGACTGGATTGAAAACTTGACCGCTTTAGAGTACAACAATAATGAGTGGCGCATCTTTGATTTCAGAACATGGAAAGCGGAGGAAACTAGCGCTTTATTCGAAAAAGAAGAAGCTGAACTCACTTTTAGTGCTTATTAATAATAAGTATGAATCAAAATAAAAACATCGCAGAAATTTAGTATTTAAAACAAAATCGCTGAGTCTTTATGAAGATATTGTATGCCATTCAAGGAACTGGTCATGGACATTTGAGTCGAGCTAGAGAAATTCTTCCATCCTTATTCGAACATTATGAAGTGGATATTTTGGTGAGTGGATATAATTCCAAATTACATATTGATTATCCAATTAAATACCGTTGCAAAGGAATCAGTTTCATTTATGGACATGGTGGAATTTCATGGAGTAAATCATTAAAAGAACTTGATTTACTAAGTTATTTAAAAGAGACCATCCAATTAGATGTTAAACAATATGATTTAGTAATTTCCGATTTCGAGCCAGTAAGTGCATGGGCCGCAAAACTCAGAAAAGTTCCTTCTTTAAGTATGAGTCATCAGGCTTCATTTTCATCTGATAAAACTCCACGCCCACATAAAGTTTCTAAAATTGCTGAGTTTGTAATGAAACACTATGCTCCCTGCGATAAATCCATAGCCTTTCATTTTGAAACGTATGATACCTTTATTATGCCTCCAATAATCCGAAAAGAAGTTAGAGACTTAAAACCGTATCCTGGAAAACATATAACAGTCTATTTACCTGCATTTCCTGAAAAACTTTTACTTGAAGTGTTTGGTAAACTAAAATCAAGTGATTGGCATATTTTTACACCAAATCTTGACACTCGTAAGCGTTATAAAAACTGTATTCTATTACCGGTAAACAATACTGATTTTCTGAACAGTCTAGAAGGTTCTGATGGTCTAATCACCTCTGCAGGATTTGAGTCTTGCGCTGAAGCTATGTATCTGAATAAAAAATTATTAACTATTCCGATTCAATATCAATATGAGCAGTATTGCAATGCAGCTGCTTTAAAAAAAATGGGAATTACCGTTATACCACAGATTTCGGAAACATTAAGCGAAAAAATCGCTCGTTGGGTAGATGAAGATGAACGAATTTTACTTAAAAAGTTTTCCACAGGAAATGATGTTATTACAAAATTGAAACAATTATATCATAGTTGATTATAATTTTACTAACTAAGATTACTTACAAGAAGAGTTTATTATAAACTAGCTATTTATTATAATATCAAATGGTTACAATACTTTAAAATAGACTAAAATGAGTGTACCCGTCAAATTAAAAACTGCTAATGGAAATAAGTATGTTTGTTTCTATTTTATAGAATGAGAAACGATGACCATTCATTCACCTTTGCGGAAAAAGTTCGATCCGTATTTGCCCTTTTTATTCTTGCAATTGCTTTTATTTTCGGTGGTATTTTAGCTGCTGTTTTCGGTTTATTAACATTTTTTCAGTTTACAAATTTTGTTGTAACGACTTTTGGAAAAATGATAGGTTCAATTGCATTTTTTCTACTAGGTTTAAAAATGAAAGTAGTACGGCATGGTGAACTACCAGCACAGGTCGTTTATATTTTCAATCATAGTTCTACATTAGATATTCCGATTACATTAGATATTGGCTTAAAAAATACGCGCTATGTAGCGAAATATGAACTCTTGTTTAATCCAGTTTTTGCGATTGTCGGGTTGGCAACTGGTCAGGTATTTATTAATCGCGGGACATCAAAAAAAGCGATTCAATCTATTCAGAAAGCATATAAACGCATTAAAGAAAAGAAGTTAAACTTGGTCATTGCACCTGAGGGAACTAGAAAACATGCCGAACGAATTGGGAAATTCAAAAAAGGCGCTTTTCATACTGCTAAAGATTTAGGCTATCCGATTGTGCCATTGTATTTTGAAAACTCATGGAATTTAGGCCCAGAAAGTGCCTTATTTTTTCATAGAGGAACCATTACTGTTCATATTTTTGAACCTATTTCGACAGTGGATTGGACTAAAGAGAATTTGGATGAAAAAGTTGCTGAAGTTCGAGCTAAATATGTTGAATGGTCTAAGATCTATGATTGATTCATCTCTTTGTAATAAAGAAGAATTTGGGTAAAAGCGTGGACGCTTTCTCTTTTTTTTAAATCACCAGCGTGGACGCTGGCGCTATGATTAGCAAAATAATTGACAATTGATAATTGTAAATTATTTTTCACTTTTACTATTTCCGTACCAAGTTACGAACACTCCTGCTATAATTAAGGTCATTACTGAAAATGCTAAAACTGTTGGGATTTCATTAAACAAGATGGCACCAAAAATAGTTGCCAATGCTGGCTCCACTAAAATTGTGGTTGATAATATTGTTGGAGAAACATATTTAACGGCGTAGTTCATTGAGCCGTGTCCAATTATTTGAGGCCCTAAAGCCAACAAAATGACCATAACCCATGTTTGAGTTTCAGTAAATACTAATTTACCTGGAAGAAAAAAACCGAGGATAATACAAGTGAGCATTGCCCAAAAATAAATCGGTGCAACATAACCTAACCAGGTACTATGCTGTCTAATTTTCCGACTGATTAAAAAATAAATAGCAAAGACTGCTGCTGCAAGAAAGGCTAAAATATCCCCTAAAATTGCCTCCGTAAATTGTTGTGAACTTTGATGACTATCCGAAATTCCTAAAGAAATTGAGCCAACAAAGGTCAGAAAAACACCAAACCACACAATTTTATTAAATCTGACTTTAAAAATAAGTTGTTCAGCAACGATTAAGATAATTGGATGAATGGTTACTAAAACCGAAGCAGACGCAACAGATGTATATTTAAGAGCACTAATCCACAAGATAAAATGCAGGCCAAGCATGGCACCACTTAGCATACTCAGATAAAAAATGGTTCTTTTAGGTAGAGGAGCATCTATTAATTCTTGTTCCCTTCTGAATAGATAAAATGGACCAATAAAAATCACCGCAAAGGTAGTTCGCCAAATAGCTAAAGCAACAGGATTTACATCCCCGGCTAATCGAACAAAGATTGGCGCAAATGCAAAAGAGATTAATCCTGCGGCTAAAAAAACAACTAAACGAACTGAATTCGATGTAGAACTCATTTCAATTTAACGAATACGATCCATTGAACGCACAAGAGCTTCATCTTTTTTGATTCCTCTTAAGGCTAAAAACTGAAAAATAATTCCCAATAGCACCAAACCAAGTGAAAGTGCCTCATCCCATAAATAAGAACCAATTCCACCAAGTGATAATAAAACTCCTATTGAAGATCCAAGTGCAACAACCTGAAAACCAGAGGAGACTTTAACAAATAATTGTTGTTTCGTTCTGTTGTTGAATAAGAATATCGAATAAATTGAAACTCCTGCTGAAAAACCAAGTGCTGCAATGTGCGTTGAACTCATCCAAGCAGCAGGATCACCTACTATTTTTCCAAATAATGGTGTAAAAACAAAAACAGCATTAAGTACAAAAACGAGGCCTAAATAGACCGATTGAATTCTCTGAATCACGGAACTAGTAAATTAATGGAGGTTTTATATAAGAAAGGACTGATTATTTAACGTAAATCAGTCCTTAAGTTAAATTACGAAGATTGGCTGAATTTTTTCCCAATTCAGAACTCTAAACTAGTTACAGATTCAGATTATTCTAAATGAACAGAGTTTTGGTTCATTCAGCCAAAAGATTATTAAATTTTTTCTTCAATTTCATTTGAGATTTCGTAGTTATGCCCATTAGTGTGATGAGCAAAACCATTTCCATTAGCATAGTTGTAAACGCCATTTAAAGCTTCGTCAACACTTATTCCTTCGAATTGAGCTAGCATTTTAGCATCAGCATATTCGCGACCTCTTAAGAAAGCTGTAATCCATACTCCGGTAGATTCAAAACCTAAATAAAGAACTGGAACAAGAATAAGTGTAATAACAGTTGAAAAAGTTAAACCTACAATTACCGCTGTAGCCATTGCAGACCACCAAGCGGCTTGTTCGCCACCATAATACACATATTGACCAATATTTGAAAAGAATTCAGCAGGATTTGAATACAAAACTAAGAAGTCAAAGTTAAAACCGATTGCCAATGGAATAAGACCTAAAACAGTGGTTACAGCGGTTAAAATTACAGGTCTAAAACGAGTAGAACCTGCTTTCAATAAAGCATCTCTTGTTTTCAATCTATCTCTAAATCGTAGAATATCGACGTAGTCAATCAACACAATTGCATTGTTTACCACAACTCCTGCTAAAGAAACGATACCGATACCGGTCATTATTACCACAAATGGCATTCTAAATATGGCTAATCCATAAAAAACACCAGCTGTTGACATCATAACAGATGTTAAAACAATGAGAGGTTTAACTAAAGAATTGAATTGAGAAATCAAGATAAATGCAATTAAGAATAATGCAATTAAGAAGGCATTACCCAAAAATTCTTGCGCTTTTTGTTGCTCTTGATTCTGACCAGTCCAATCCATTTTATATCCTTTTGGCAATTGGGATTCAAATGGTCTTAATAATGCTTGCACTTCAGCTAGCACATCATTTGGCGTATAACCACTTCTTACATCAGCACCGATACTAATAACTCGATTCATGTTTATTCTGCGAATTCCGCCAAAACTCTCATCAATATACCAAGTTGCTACTTCAGACAAAGGAATTTGACGACCTTTGTCAGCCATTACATTTAACTCACCTAAACTATTTACATCTTCACGATAGGATTCAGCAACTCGAACAGTAATATCATATTCATCTTTACCATCACGATATTTTGAAGCTTCAATACCATTAACAGCCTGTCTTACAGTTGAGCCTACCATATTCGTATTGAGTCCATATTTTGCGGCTTTTTCACGATCAACAATAATTCTAAGTTCAGGACGAGCATCAGGCAAATCGGTATCCAAACCATCTAACTTATTATAAATTGGACTAGATTCGATAATATGAATCATTTTTTCAGATAACAACTGTAATTGTTCCATATTATTACCCGAAAGTTCAACATTAATTGGTTTTCCAGTTGGAGGTCCATTTTGTTGCTTCTCAACCGTAACACGAGCCCCAACAATACCCACACCAAGTGTATTTCGCATCCATTCGAGTTGCGTGAATGTATCTCCAACACGATCAGTAAACTCTTTAAAAGAAATGACAATAGTACCTAAGTGAGTAGATTGGCCACCGCTACCACCGAATCCTCCAGATATTTTTTGCCCAGAAGTTGCAACAACGGATTCCACATCTTCATAATCTGGCATGGTCTTTAAACGATTTTCAATGGTTTTAAGAACCTCATCAGTCTTTTCAACATTTGTTCCAACTGGCCCTTCCACTTGAACATATAATTGTTTTGGAGGAATGCCTTCTGGAAAAAATTCTACAGCTGTAGGAAAAGCCCCAAATGTTACAAAGCCACCCACAAAAACTAAAGCCGATAATAGCATAATTTTACCAGGGTTGCCTAATGACCAGTTTAAAGTACCTTCATATTTACCAATGAGCCAATTTAAACCATAATTTTGCCACCAATGGGAAATTGGGAAAAACGCCCATTTATTTATGAAATGCACAAGAATCACGGTTGCTACGGCCATGGCTGCAATAACTGGAACACTAAGAAACATGATTAATAGAATTAATGCTAAAACACCATATAAAGCACGTTTACCATTTTTTGTAAAACTAGGTCTTGTATTCTCTGCACCTTCTAATTTCATAAATCTAGCGCATAAAACAGGATTAATTACCAAACCAACAAATAATGACGATGATAAGGTAATTATGAGTGTTTTAGGTAAGAATCCCATAAACTCACCCACAATTCCAGGCCAATAAACCATTGGAAAAAATGCGGCTAAAGTGGTTAAGGTTCCAGAAATAATAGGAATAGCAACTTCACCTGTACCTTTTTTTGCAGCCGTAACAGCATCAAATCCTTCTTCGAGATAGCGATAAATATTTTCAACCACAACAATCGCATTATCAACTAACATTCCAAGTGCTAAAATTAGCGAAAAAAGGACTACCATATTCATTGAAATGCCAGAAACCAATAAAATGATGAATGACAAGAACATAGAAAGTGGAATTGAAATACCAACAAATGAGGAGTTAGTCACACCAAGGAAAAACAAGAGAACTCCAATTACCAAAATTAGACCAGAGATAATATTGTTCTCCAAACTAGCAACCATATCCTCAATATCTTTACTTTGTTCAGAAGTAATTTTAACGGTAGTAGTTGGTGGGAAAAATTCGGATTGCTCGGCTATTATTTTTTTAACATTTGCCGTAGTTTCAATAATATTTTCACCTGTTCTTTTTTTAACAGAAAGAGTAATTACTGGGTCGCCATCTAAACGAGCATACGATTCTCTGTCTTTAAAACCAAAATCAACTTCTGCTAAATCTCTTAAGTAAATTGGGTTATCTTTATTTGCTTTAACTACTATATTTTCTAGTAGTTTTGGATTTTTATATTCTCCTGGAACTCGAACCAAGAACTTTTTTGTACCAACATTAATCGATCCACCCGGAATTGTAACATTCTCTGATTGGACTGCTTTAATTACATCACCAAAACTTATTCCAAAGTATTTTAACCGAGGTAAATCTACTTCAATTTTAACTTCTCGCTCTAATTCTCCAGCCATGTCCACTTCTAAAACAGAAGTTATGCCTTCTACTTTGTCTTTTAAATCTTCTGCAATTTTTTTGAGACGATCTAAACTATACTGACCAGAAAGATTAATTTGCATAATTGGGAACTCAGAAAAATTTATTTCCTGAATCATAGGTTCTTCAGCAGCTGAAGGTAAATCAGGCTTAGCTAAATCTACTTTTTCGCGAACTTTTTGAAGCGCTTCATCAATATCAACATCAGACTCAAATTCAATATTTATACTTGAATACCCTTCAGTAGAAGTTGACGATAATTTTTTGATGGATCCAATTTCGTTTACTTTATCCTCAATTTTTTGAGTAATTAAACTCTCCATATCTTCTGGAGCTACTCCAGGATATAAAGTAATAACGATAATGTTTGGAACCGTAATATCGGGCTGTGCTTCTTTAGGAATCGCCAAATACGATCTAACTCCTATAACAGTAATCAGGAACAACATTACAAGAACACTTATACCATTGTCTATCGAAAACGATGATATTTTGTATTCTTTACGATCCTGAACAGTTAAATTTTCTTTTGAACTCATTTTTCTCCTTATTAACCTTAATTAGTACTTGCCATAGTTGCTTGAGTTTTAACTACTTTAATTCGGGTCTTATTTTCGACATCTGCCGAGCCAATTGTAATTAATGTATCGCCAACTTTTAACCCACTTTTGATTAAAATTTTGTTATCAAAGCCAGGGCCTAAATTCACCACCTTGTTTTTTGCTATCGTATTTCCATTGTCATCTTTAGCAACCACAAAAACTTCATACCCTTTTTCAGTGCGGTAAACATATTCTTGGTTAACAACAATTGCATTTTCAAAACTGTTTGTTTCTAGAATAACATTTGCCAGCATATCAATTTTGAAGTCATTCGAAGTATTACTTAACTCAAGTTCAATCTTAAACGTTCTTGATTGTGTGTTTATACTACTTGCAACTAGTGAAATAACAGTTTTAAATTCACGATCTGGAAATGCGTCGAATGTGACCATAGCTACGTCTCCTTTTTTAATTACACCAGCATAATTTGCAGGAACGCCAACTTCAATTTTAACTTTTTCGTTTCCAATGATTCGAACAACTGGAGTTCCTGGCATTACCATTTCTCCGGCTTTAACAAATTGCGATTCTATTACACCATTAATATTTGCAACCATTTTAGTTTTACGCAATTGAATTTTAAGCTGATCCAAAGAAGCTCTATTTTGTTCATAGACATATTTAGCATTTAAATAACCAATTTCAGAACCGATTGAATCAGATGACCATAATTCTTTAAGACGCATATAATTTTCACGAGCCGACGATACAATTGCTTCCATTCGTTCAACATCTTTTTTCAACATTTCGTCATCAATTTTGGCAAAAACATCACCTGCTTTTACGACTTGGCCTTCATTAACAGAGTAAGAAACCAATTTTCCACTTACTTCAGATGATTGTTTTACATCATGAATTGCTTTTACTTCACCAATTAAGCGAATAAAACTTGTAAATTCTTTTGGCGCAATCGTTTCTGCATTCACATTTACAATACGTACAAGAGTTTCTTCTTGCGTGGAATTCTGAGTTGCTACAGTCTCTGTTTCATCAGATGAACAAGAAGCAAAGAGCACAACAGTAAATATTAATAGGCTAATTTTTTTCATAATAGAATTGTTCAGTTTAGTTTTAATTTTTAATTAATTTTCTCATCCACAAAGGGAACCATTCCTAATGCAAAGTCATACTGAGCTTTTGCACTTAAATAAGAATAAACCACATCAGCGTAGTTTAATTCTGCTTGGCGTAGCTGCAATTCTGCATCGCTCACGTCAAGCTGACTTCCTAGTCCATTTTTTTGTCTAGCAATTGATCGGTCATAACCTATTCTAGCTAAGCTTAGCCCTTCTAAAATACTTGGTGCTAAATCGTACAAATTCTGAATAGTACTTTGAGTTGTAATGGTTTGATTCACAGCGCTTTCCAATGAATAACGACGTTGTTCTTCAATATTTTTCTTTTCAATTTTTGACCGTTTTAGAGCAGTATATTGCTTAAACCCACTATAAATATTCCATCTAAAATTAATCCCTAAAACTTGTGAACGGGCACGTTGATCAGCATCACCAAAGAAATTAGGAGTTCCATTTTGAGCTGCGTTCCAACGCATGCTATAATTCGCATTTAAATTTGGGAGGAAATTTGTTTTATCAGCTAAAATTCGTTGATCTTGTAAATCACTTCTAATTTTTAAAGAGCGTAAATCACCTCTTAAATCAGCTAGTTTATTTTCAATTTGATCAGAAAATTCGGTACTTACAGGAGTCATTTTATCCACTATTTTGATATCGTTATTAATTTCAGCAAGTGAATTTTCACTCCTAATATCAAATTTGACTAATTCTCCTTGAATCTCAAAGTTTGCTTTAACCGAAATGCCCATAATAACATTTAAATTCCGTTTTGCTTCATCGATTGCGTTTTCTGAACGAGCTAAAGCAGGTTCTTGATTTTTTAATTGAACTCTAAGTCGTAAAACATCATAATCATCGATTAAGCCTGCTTTTACTCGCGCTTCGTTTTCACTTAAGTTTTGTTTTAAACGCTGTGTAGTCGCCAATTCTACACGATAGCGCTCTTGAGCAATCAAAACATTGTAATAAGCAAGTCGAGTTTGTGTAACCACTTTTTGGGCTGTAGCTCTATGGGCTTCAGTTTGAGCTAATCTGTACAATTTTGCTGTTGCAATTCCAACAAAAGCTTCACCTCTAAATAAAGTTTGGCTAACTGTGACTCCTCCGGTCCAACTGTTATCTGCACCAAATGCTACTGGAATAAATGTACCTGCAGCACCGCCAAATATTTCAGCTGGTAAAAAGTTAACTGGAACTTCTAGGTTCCTTTGATACCCTAAGTCAGTATCCATACTTGGAAAAACTTCGCCCCATGAAACCAAAACTTGTTGTTCTGCATCTTCAATTGTATTTAAGGCTTGTTTTATTTGCGTTGAGTTAGCTAAGGCTGTTTGAATGGCTTGAGTTAGGGTAAGCTTTTGTTTTGTCTGATCTTGAAATGATTCTTGTGCAACACTTAGATTAAGTTGCAAAATAGTAATCAGAATTAGAAGCATTCCGATTCGGGTAGTTGATTTCATTTTTGAACGATTGGTTTTTAATAAAGACGGGCTAATTACGTTATTCATCTTTTTCAGTTTCGTTTTTTTTGACTTTTGGTCATTTTTTAAAGAGGGATTTCTCTATAATATTCATGTACAAGGTTAACAATGACTTAAAGTCTAATGCTATACCTTCCATAGACGGTAAGGTGAATCCTTTCTCAGCTAAATAAGAAATATGAAAGAGTCCTCTAACACCGCCCCAATAAATGATGGCTAATTCTTTTGGGTCGCCATCATAGAAAATTGACTTATCTGAAATTCCTACTTGAATACATCTATTTAAATAGGCAAACATTTTCATGGCGTTTTCATGGCATTTTTGCGCTTCTTGATTTACTTCATGAGCTGTGTCACACGATTTTTTTCCGTCTTGTGGAAATAATAGACTCTCATTTTGCATAAATGTCTCTAAATAACGAGGATTCTCTAACATATAATTCATGTAGCTATTGCCCATTTTTTTCAACAATTCCATTCCGGGTAAATCTTCAGCTAAAATATTTGCAAAACGATCAACCATTGTCTCTAATGCACGATTGTGAATGGCTAGTGATAATTCTTTCTTACTCGCAAAATGCAGATATAGAGCCCCTTTACTAATAGCTGCTTTAACAGCAATTTCGTCCATAGTAATAGAATCTAGCGAGTTTTCTTTTAACATAAACTCCACTGTATTCAGAATATGGGATCTCTTCTTCTCTTTTTCTAGTTCTTTTTTTGATAAGTTTGTTAGCATAGCTAAAAGATACTGACTATTAGTCATAATATAAAAAAAATATTTTTAGATAAATATAATATTATTTAAAAAGGGCTTTTTTAATAGCCTAATGATTACTTCTATCATTATTTCGCAAAAACCTCAAGTCATTCCTTTTCTTTATATGATTCATAAAGCTTTTCTATAAGTAAAAAAAAATCTTGATTTAAGCTATTATTTTTGACATTAACTTCTATTTGATACAATCTTATCTTAAATTTGACTTTAAGTCAGAGTTATTGATAGTCTCTTACAGGAGAAATTAATCACCTTTTTTATTGATAATGACTCCTAATCTATTTATTTATTAGTTTTTCTACGTGAATACTACTTCAACCTCATTTACTTCAAAATTGATGCTTTGTATTTGGAATTGGTCAGTTCTTCATTTTTCATTACGAAAATTGACTTATTCTGCTTTACTATTAAGTCTATCTATTGCTTTTATATTTCAAACTAGTGGCATTTATCACCAAATTTCCAGAAGTCATCCCTATTCTGATGTCTTAATTTATCAGGATTTAGCAAATGGGAATATTCCTTTCTATGGACCGACACATATTACTCACCGCATTTTGTTTCCACTTCTACTTTCTTTGTTTAGCGCTTTACCTCAACACTTATTCCCTTTTTTGACCGCTATTTTTCATCTCTCCGTGTTGATTTTTGTCTTATTGAGAGTATTTAAGCAAAAAGATGGACTCTCATTTACACTTTTCACAATTGTTCTACTAAGTTCATCAGCCTATTGGAGAGGTTTTTTTCTTCCTATGCCCGATACTCTATTATGGGCTTTTCTCACTTTGTTTTGGTTAGAATTCATTCGAGAAAAACCATCTTATCTACTTCTTTTTGCTCTTTTTTTAGGTGCTTTGTTTACAAAAGAATTGGCGATTTTGAGTCTAATTTTTGTTTTATTCACATTTAAGCCATCACGTTACGAGAAAATTTTGCCCATTATTGCAGCGAGTTTAGTTTTTACAGTGACTGATTTTTATTTAAGTGAGTCTTATTCATCAAATTATCTCTTGAATCCTGAATTATGGACAGTAGATTGGTTCAAAAATGTGCTAAGTGAGTCCATTTGGATTCCAAAATATCTCTTGAGTGGGTTTTCTTTTATACTGCTTTTTTGGCTATTTCGAATTTATGTTGCAAAATCGTATTTCATGAAAGACATTCTTCCTGAAATTTTCCTCTTCGTTATCATTTTCTTATTTGCTGCTACAAATTCCCCAAGAATTCTTTTCCCATTTACGGGGATTATGGCGATTAGATTGATGCAGAAAGAGTTTTTTGAGTTGTGAGGTGAGGTTTGAGGAGTCGGGAGTCGGGATTCGAGGGTTTTCTTCATTATAGATTATAGCGACAGCGTCCTCGCTTTCAACAGCGATCTTCTTTTATTACAATGCTCTACTTGAAATCAATGTCTAAAGATTTATAAGTACCGAATGCTCTAAATCATAGCGACAGCGTCTTCGCTGGTGATTTGAAAATTAGTGAAAACGTCCTCGCTTTTAACAGCTAACTGTCTTTAATTACTGAGCTCAACTCGAAATTTCCATACCAACTTTTTTTCCACAGTTCTTGGTAAAAGGTTTCTCGTTTTGAGATTTGTGTGGCCTTTATTTTAACCGAACTGTTCAGCGAATGAGTTTCCAATTTCACTTCCAATTGCTACTCCCATGCCGCCAAGTCCAACTCTCACATGAATTCCTGGTTTAATTTCCTTCATAATGGGCGATTTTGTTTCAGAAAAACCCATTATTCCTGTCCATGAGAATTCCACTTGCTCTTTTAAATTGATTCTCAATAAATTTTCAGAAAGAGAAAATAAATAGTTTTGTATCGTTGGATTTATCGCAAATTCAGTGGTTTCCTCATCATTAAAAGCCTGATTCCTTCCTCCACCAAAAAGCAAACGATTCCCAATATTTCTGAAATACACAAAACCTTCATCATAATGAAAAACGCCTTTCCAAGCTAAATCTGGAATTGGCTTAGAAACAAAAACAACTCCTCTTGCAGGTTTCACAGCGAGAGGTAATAAGTTTGATGCAAAACCATTTGTAACCACAAGAATCGTTTCAGTTATCAATTTATAGCCATTTTTCAAATACACAGCCCCTTTTTCCACAGCAGATACTTCCGTGTTAAACCAAATAAAATTTCCAAGTTCTTGATTAAGTCGTACCCAAGCAAGCATCATCTTTCCTGAATGCACCGAACCTTCGAGTCTGCTAACAATGGATGGATACTTATTTACTGATGTACATTTGAACACAGTTGATTCACCCGTTGCTTCAAACATCCAAGAATTTAATTCATGAAGCCGATCTAAAGACTCCTGTCTATCCTGTTCCGTATTGAAAACTTCAAAACCACCACAATTTTCAAATTCTAAAGTGGAATCTCCTAAGGTTTTTCTCATGAGATTTAACCCATTCCAACGCCATTTTATACGTTCAATAAGCTCTGAAACGCCTTCTTTTTTTGAATCTGCAATGAGTTCAGTTGGTGAGCCAATACAAGCAAACCCTGCGTTTTTAGTACTTGCTCCATTTGGTAAAAACCCTTTTTCCAAGACTGCAATTCGTGCATTTGGATTCTTTTTTTTCAAGAAATACGCTGCGCTTAGACCGACAATTCCAGCGCCGATGATGAGGAAATCGTACGAGTTGAGGAAGGAATCTTGTTCCCAGTAAGAAATATTGGTGTTCATGGTTGAAAGATACAGAATATTAGAAGGTTTGAGGAGTAAGGTTTGAGGAGTCGGGAGTCGGGAGTCGGGAGTCGGGAGTTTAATTGTTTTGATTATACTATGAGTTATTTTTTTGATCTTTAAACTTCGAACTTTGGGTTTTGGGCTTTCTCATTTCTCGTTCTCATTTCTCTCACATTCCTCATTTTTTCGCCGTATTTTTTAGTATGGAAACTATTTATTTAGATCACGCCGCAACAACACAAGTTGATCCAAGAGTTTTAGAAGCCATGTTGCCTTGGTTGCAAGGTGAATTTGGGAATGCCTCTTCTATACATACATTAGGCAGAGCTGCAAATGTTGCCGTAGAAGAAGCTAGAGAGAAAATTGCCCATTATTTAAGCTGCACTCCTTCTGAGATTATTTTTACTAGCGGAGGAACCGAAAGTGATAACACAGCCATTTTAGGCGTCTTAGCTTCATCAAACAGAAAAGAATGTATTACTTCTAATGCGGAGCATCATGCTGTTTTATATCCAGTTGAAATGGCTCAACATTTTGGATTTCAGTCTAAGGTTTTACCTGTTTCTAAAACGGGAATTATCGAAACCAAACATTTAGCATCTGAGCTAAGCGAACAGACCGCAATTGTTTCTTTGATGCACGTGAATAATGAAAACGGCGCAATTAATCCTATTAAAGAACTTGCCGCTATTACTCACAAAAACGGAAGTATTTTTCATACTGATGCGGTTCAAAGTGCTGGAAAATTCTCCTTAGATATTGAAGATCTTGGTGTTGATTTATTAAGTATCAGCGGACATAAACTCTATGGTCCTAAAGGAGTTGGAGTTTTATTTGCCAAAGCTGGGATAGAGTTTGAACCGTTTATGATTGGGGGATCTCAGGAACGCAAACGTAGAGCGGGGACGTTAAATGTACCTGGAATTATAGGGCTTGGGAAAGCTATTGAGCTTGCTATTACTGAAATGAGCGAGAGATCAAATCATATTTCAAAGCTAAAATCCTATTTGCAAAATGGCTTATCGAATAGTTATGGAGATCAGATTCAGTTTAATAATCCAATCGGAAACGATGCATATCATATTGTGAGTATTTCATTTCTTTCGAAAAATGAGAAGTATTTGGATGGTGAAATGCTTCTCTTAAATCTTGATATTGAAGGAATTTGTTGTTCTAATGGATCGGCCTGTTCTTCAGGAGCTATTGAACCTTCACATGTTTTGTTGGCGATGGGTGTTCCTTCGAAAACGGCGAAATCTAGTTTGAGATTGAGTTTGGGTAAGGATAATACGGTGGAACAATTGGATTATGTTTTGGAAAAATTGGATAAAATTACGAAACGAATGGGTTTGGGATGATTTTGCTATTCATTCAGCATCGGTTCTTCTTTAAGGCATAATCATTCTCTTCGCCGAGATTCTGTGTTGGGGCACAGGATGACGACTTTGCATCGGTTCTTTCTCGTCATACCGTTGAAAAACGGTATCTCTGCCTAAGTACTTATTCTTAAATTAGTTATTCTCAGCGCCGAGATTCTGTGTTGGGGCACAGGATGACGACTTTGCATCGGTTCTTTCTCGTCATACCGTTGAAAAACGGTATCTCTGCCTAAGTACTTATTCTTAAATTAGTTATTCTCAGCGCCGAGATTCTGTGTTGGGGCACAGGATGACTATTTTTACTTCACCTTGTTTCTAAAAAATCAGATATATTCATAGAATGGAAATCTCCAGTATTTTATCCCGTTTTTTTGAAAATCTGCAAGCGGCCAATAATCAATCGGCTCAAGCTTCTCAAAATGCTGTGGATAAAGCCTTTATGGAATTGCTACAAAAGCAGCAACAATCGGGAAATGCAACTCAGCCTTCACCAAAAACTGCGTTGCATCTAAATCATTTAGAGTTAAAACAAACTCCTCTTCAGCAACAGCTTTATACTAAAAACGGAGCTATTTTGAACATGTCTGTTTTTAGAAGTCAGATTCAGTCGAAACTTTTAGAAAGTGGTTCAACGCTTCACCAATTTGCTCCTCAAGCAACTGTTCCTCAAGAATTTAAATGGCCTTCTGAACTTATGGCCACCTTATTGCAGCAAAGTTTTCAATTTATAAAGGATAGCTTAGAGCGTGAGGAAAAGCAAAAAAGAGAATACGGGGACAAAAAGCCCGATTTACCTGATGGAAAAGCGGAAGAAGATGCATTAGAATTATTAGAAATTTTGTTTGATCAGTTCGAGAATGCCTCGGATACAAATGCTTATTGTGATTGGGCTGAAGAAGCGATTAATCGCGCAGAAGCTGATTTAAGTGAGCGACACACCAATGTCCCGCCGGTAGTTGAAATGCGATTTAAGATTATGCATGATGCTATTTTGGCTTTACGACATGGTATTGAACCTGATTTTATTCGCGAGCGATTACAACAAGAAATTAAGCGCAAAAAAGCGAATCAGGAATAAATAATTAAAAGTCATTCTGAGCATAGCAGAAGAATCTACCGTTTTATGATTTTTGGAGTCAATTGCAATGAACTCTGCGCTGGGCACGATTTTTTTATTGCCCTTTACTTTGTTCTCTTTTGGGATGGAAGATCTCTCCGCTCCGATTCGTTCGCATTATTTGCTGTTGGCTTAATTCTTTGGCTCATCTTCGGTCGAGATGACTTTGTTTTTTTTCTCATTGCTCTTTAATTATTTATCATTCTTTTCGTCTGTTTCTTTTTTTAGCCTTTGAGGGTTCATTCTTGAAGCAAATAAGGTAACGATCTTAATTGTTGTGTCATCAAACTGATAATAAAAGGTGGTTTGATTCGTAACCACACAACGATGTAATCCCTTTTTGATCTCTGACTTTTCTGTACTATTTGGAAACTTTCTTACTTTCTCAATCGACTTGTCCAATTTTGAGATAAAATCTTGCTTTACTTCTTCTGACCATTTAAACTCAAGATAATTAAGGAGATTATCTAATTTTATTGAAGTTATTTTTGAAAGAATTACTCTTCTCATTTTCTATGATTTCGCATCATTGATTCATAGTCCACCGTTTCCCCTTTTTCAATTTCGGAAATCCCTAAATCAATTTCTTCTTTTTGCTCTTCAGATAGTGAATTCCAAAAGTCACTCTTAGGCTCTTTAGTAAAAAGAGACTTAATTGATTCTAGAATCTTAGGATTTTCAGTCTCTAAAATCAATTTCATGAGTTCTATTTTTTCATTTTGGATATTCATGGCTTACTTTGTAGGAATTTAATTTATTTCTTTTCTAATTCCAAGATAGCTTATTGTAAGTGAATGCAATTGGTTGAAATTATTGCTAACTTTTTCATTTCTCATTTTGTTTCGAAGATCTCTCCTCTCGATTCGTTCTTGTTTCTTGCTTTGAGCTTAATTTGTTGGCTCATCTTCGGTCGAGATGACGGTGTTTTTTTATAAAAATAAAAAAGTCATTCTGAGCGTAGCCGAAGAATCTTCCGTTTTACTTCGGTCGAGATGACGAGTTTTTTTATTTAATTCGCCATCCGACTTTCTCATTCTCCTTTTATTATTTCCAATCTATCGACCCACTATCACATCGGATTTCTACTGATGCTGAACCTGTACCTGCTAACTCTATTTCATGCATTGTTTCATTTTTGATTTCACGTTTGATCAAACTTTTATCAAAAGAGTGCGAAATCGTTCCATTATTGGTAATCAATCTTCCAGTTTTAACTGCATTCGCATTCATTTTTAAATCAATAGAACCGTGTTCATTTCTGATTCGAACTTGTTCTGTAATACCTTCCAATTCGGCTCTAATTGAACCTGATCGTGTCTCTGCTTCAAAATTTTTACCAGAGAAACCTCTCACATCAACTTTATTATATTCTCCGTCGATGGTAAAATTTCCTTGCAAATCTAGAGCATTTAACGACCCACTTTTAGTATATATTCTAACATCACCGCCAATTTTTTCTAAATCGATTTCTAAATAAGTTCCATCTATGGTTATTGGCCCTGCAATACGTTTTAGATTCACTTTTGCGGATTTACTGTCAATAGTAACTAATCGTGTTTCCAAAATATCAGATGCGGTTATATTCGTATAAGAACCTTTAATCCGTAAACCATGAATGAATTCTGCTTCAACAGAGCCGCTAGTATTTTCAACGTTAACCATTCCATCTATTTTTTTGAAAATTAGTTTAGAGTAATTGCCACGGAAATCAATATCGCCTTCTATATTTTCTGCTCGTAATCCACCTGATTTATTGGTTACATTAATGGTTCCTTTAATATCCGTTAAGCGCAGTTCTGAGTAATTGGAATTTATATCAACATTTCCGACTACCGATTTTATTTCCGTATTTGCTGAACGACTATTTAAGGTAATATTTCCATTTATTTTTGATAAATCATTATCTCCGTAATCGTTGTCAATTACTACATTACTTCCTGCTTCTTCAATTTTTACAGACCCGCTTTTATTTTTAACATCCACTTCTCCCATTATAGAAGATATAGTAAGATTTGAATATCTGCTGTTTACTTTTAAAGCTAATGCCTTTGGTAAGCTAATTTCTAATCGAGCTTCTTTAACAATTTGATTTTGAATGGTATTACCACTAAATAAATCTTTAATCCAAGTTCTACCTTTAGATGAAGAATTACCTTCTGAATCAGTTGATTTAAAAAACAGTTCCAAAGCCTGCGCATTTAGATTGTTATGCAAACGACCGCCACCAAAATTTCGTAACATTGCATCTTCGTTTGCACGAATAAAAACTTTGTAGCTTAGTTCCTTTGAATCAGTTCCTGAAACAGTAAGATTCACACCTTTAAGTCCATAGATATAAACCTGTTTTACAGAATCAAGTTCAATGGTGTCGCCATTTTGTACCGTTATGATTTCCTGAGCTTTAGCTGAGGTAAAGGCAAAGAAAACAAGGGTAATAACAGATGATAAGTTGATTTTCATAGCAGTTTGATTAAAAAAATTCTTTTGGAAAATGTGATGAGATCGTGATTCAGCTCTATCTATTCTATTTTTCATGTTGATCTCCATTTACATCGATACTTCATCGAATAACAGTAATTCTTTAACATGATCCATTTTCATGGCATAAAGACGTTTTAACTGTCTGCGTTTAATATCAGACGATCCGTTTAGTAGCATATCATTTCTGATTTCATCAATCATGGCATCCAAATCTTCAATGTTTTTGATTTTTGATTCCAAAATGGGGCGTTCCACTTCACCGGCTTGTTTTACCAAGTTTGGTGTAACTGAAATCAATTGATTCATGGCTCTTTCATACGTTGAATCAAGAATATAGGCTTGAGGTCTGCTCTCACTAAATAAGGTTTTAGTTACGGCATACAAACCGATTATAGAGAACAAAATGAGAATAGAGGCTGCACAGCCAAACCAGAAACTTCTCCAGTGCAAGGGTTTAAGTGTGTGTAATTTCTGTTCAGCAACTGCTAATTCAATCTGATTCCACATACTTTCTCTTTCCATTTCAGATGGGGAATCGTTTGGGGTATAAAATTTAGGTTTCATGGGTGTGATTCCTTTAGTCGATTACGCAATTCATTTTTTGCACGGGTTAAAACCGTTCTACAATGACTTTCTTTTATTTCGAGCAGTTCTGAAATTTCTTTGTGTGTGTAGCCTTCTACTGCAAACAACAGAAAAACCATCTTTTTTTGCTCATCAAGCTTATGAACTTGTTTAAAAATATCAGCGGTTACCAGTTTGTCTTCGTCTTCGTTTGGCTGAAGCTGATCCTCATCAATTTCTTCAAAGAATCTATCTTTCCATGTTCTCCAATCCATTTGCATTTCGCGAACTGCGATTCCAAATAACCAGGTTTTAAAACTCGATTGTTTTTGAAATGCATGGAGTTTGGTAAAACACTTGATAAAACTTTGTTGAACTAAATCGGCAGTGTCACTTCGTGTACTCCGAAATTGCTGTACAAATCGGAACAAAGAGTCAACATGTTTGTCATAAAGCATCCGATAAGCTGCCTGACTTCCGTCAAGGGCCAAATCAATCAACTTTATATCATCAAATGTTTGCATTCTTGCCTTAATTGAAATTGGTATTAAAGAAAGGTAAAACTCGTGCCCAAGTTGGATTTGCGCGAACTACGTTTATGACACCAAACTGAAATCCTTTAATTGATCTAGCATAATTCCAGATACCAATAGTTACACCATGTTGATGACCGTGAACTTGGTTCAATGCAGCAAAAGAACCACCTGTCATGCCATCTGTTTTGAAACGTAAACCAGAAATATTAATTCCTTTAAAAGCTGTTGCTTCTGTTTTATAACCAGTTATGGAAAAACCTGAAAAGTCTTTCGTTCCAATTCCTCCAACAGCGGCTGCAAATCCCCTGATTTTCAAGGCACCAATTCCTAAACCAGCTATACTAAAGAAGCTAATTTCTTTGGAACCCATTCCACCAGCAGTTAAGTTGATACCTCTAATCGATTCACCAGCGCCCATTCCGACACCTGCTATATTCAAACCGATTAAGCTTTTACCTGCACCAATTCCAACTCCAGCAAAATTAAGACCCATCGCCGACTTTGCGATTCCAAGACCAACACCTGCCGCTAAAAAACCAGTTGAAGAGCCAACTCCAACTCCGATTCCACCAACTGTGATATATTTTGCATGTCCACTAATTCCTAAACCTATACCGGCCAATGTGATACCTGTAGCATTTCCATCAATACCTGCTCCACCAAATGTTGCAGATGCACCTGTTAAGTTTCCATCAACTCCGAAGCCAAATCCGGCAAATGTAAGACCTTTGGCATCGCCGCCGACTCCCATTCCCATTCCGGCAATGTTAATACCTGTCATTTTGCCACCTGCACCTATACCGATACCAGCAACGTTTAATCCAAATAGTTCACCTTCTGAACCCATTCCGATACAGGCTATATTAATTCCACTCATTCCAGAACCTGCGCCAATACCAATACCTGCAATATGGATTCCTTTTGCACTTCCACCGATTCCCATACCAACTAATGCACCATGAATACCTCTGGAATTTCCACCAATACCAGTTCCTACAAAGGAAAATGAACCTCCAGAAAGATTTTTACCAACGCCAATTCCTGCACCTGATAAAGCGAAACCTGATAAGTTTCCACCAGCACCAACTCCAAGTCCAGCAAGAGCAAATCCGGATAAATTACCATGAGTACCAACTCCAAGTCCACCAACTGAAAAACCTCTTATTGATTTCATAGATCCAACTCCGACCACTCCAACAGATAAACCGCTAATATGATCACCAGTTACTCCGCCTAAGCCAAAAGAAATTCCATTAATGTTTGAGGCTTCTGCTAAAACAATGGCTAAAGCTATTCCATCAATTCTGGAATCGGGATTTTGGCCAGGCATCCAAATTGAAAAGTTTAATCCTCTGATGGTGCCAATATGATCATCACGGAAGTTAAAACGAAATCCAGTATTGTTTTTTGAATTTCCAAAGCTTAGGCCAACTGAATTGAATCCTAGATCTAACGATTTGTGTGATACATCCTTTCTAGATGGCTCATAGAATTTTAAAGTATCTTGAGCAGATAAGGGTTGCAAGCAGAGTACAAATAGAAAGAATAATATAGTATGTTGTTTTTTCATAAGTCGATTTTTTTTAGAATGAAAACCGTGGCGGCTCTACGCAGTCCACAGTAAACTGATTCATGCCTTTCTAAACTCTTAGATGCAGCAAAATTGAAAACGCTACAAGACTTTGAAAAATAATTTTTTTTTTGAAAAGAGTCTCAAACCAACAACCTTGTTTAGTCTTAAAACTGGATTTTAGTAGAACTACGAAACGAAAACTGACCTCATCTTCAATCGACATTACCAGAGTTAAAAAAAAGTCATTCTGTGCGTAGTCGAAGAATCTTCCATTTTATTACAGGGTGAGTCAATAGCAATGAACTTTGCGTTATGATGATTAATTTTTCTCATTGCTCCTTACTCATTGATCATTTTGTATCGAAGATATCTCCACTGCGACTCGTTCTAGTTTCTTGCGTTGATTCAATCTCCGGTCGACATAACCGTAAAAAGAAGTCATTCTGAGCGCAGTCGAAGAATCTTCCGTTTTACAACTAGCTGAGGCAAAAGCAATGAACTTTGCGTGTTTATGATTTTCGCATTTTGTATCGAAGATATCTCCACTCGACTCGTTCGCATTTCTTGCTTTGATTCAAGGTTCTACTCTCGCCTCCGGTCGACATGACTTCTTTTTTTTCATTTCTTTTTACTCATTTTTTCTCTTTACTTTCAGCTCTTATGATTGCTGCTCTTGGTAAACGTATTTCTTCCCTCCTCTTTCTCCTGCTTTTTGCGCAAAACGCATTCTCGCAAGATAGTCTCTCCTTTTTTAATTCAAAAAACTGGAATATAAAAGCTATTTCCTTTTCTATTCAAGGTGGGAATTTACAGCCTTCCTCTCCTAGCGCATCCTTTTTTACCAAAACGTATACTCCAGATGCCTATTCTTTTGATCCAAATTCTAGTTCGTTTTTAGATCGAACTCATTCAGGATCTTATGCTGCACTTCAGTTAAAACTTCGTTTCACTCATAACAGCTCAAAACAATCTGATTATCATCTAGGAATCTCATACATGCAATCTCAGCATGATTTAGCTTGGTATTCCATCACCCCAAAAGACTCATTAAATATTGATGTTGCCTCTTACCAAAGCTTGAATCAATATTTTGGAATCCTAACGGCTTGGAATTACACTTTTCGTCGTGGGAAACGAATTGAATTCCTAACGGGAATCCAATCCTCTATTCTTCTAGGAACCGCAAGTAAAGCCCGAGAAGTTTTTTATAATCAAACAGAGAATATTAATGCTGATTCTTATGTTTCTCAAACTTCCGTTTTTTCGCATAGAAGTTTCGGATTGATGTTTGGAATCTATTACGGAACACGCTTAAAAATCACACAGAATTCTTCCTTAATTATTCAGCTTGAAAATCAGCGATCGCGTATTAAATATGATGGAACTTGGTTCAATCCCAAAGCTTCCAATCTTACTTTTGGACTTGAAATAAGGTTTTCACCATGAAATTCAAGCCAATCTTTTTTTTACTTTTTCTGAGTCCTCTCCCATCTTGGGCACAATTTAGCGTGAGTGGATATATTTACGATGCCAAGGATAAAGAAAGTTTGCCCAGCGCCACCATTCAAGACACAACTAGCAAAAACGGCGTTTCTAGCAATTCATATGGCTTTTTTTCCATCAATGTGAATGCTGAAATCGTTATTCTTCGCTTTTCATATGTCGGCTACGAATCTAAAATTTTGCGCGTTGATGCTCGATCAAATGAACTGCTAGAAATCGTGCTTGAAGAGAAAATCACCGAAATGGAAGATGTGATTGTAAGCGCCGAACGAAGTGAAGTTAAAGACGAAGTGCAATCAACTCAAATGAGTTCTATTCGCTTTAAACCTGTTGAACTCAAACGGATTCCTTCTTTTGCGGGCGAGTCCGATATTCTCAAAATCGCTCAGTTGATGCCCGGAATCACCCAAGGAAATGAAGGTTCCACAGGAATGTACGTTCGTGGTGGAACGGACGATCAGAATCTCATTTTATTGGATGAAGCCGTTGTTTACAATGTCGGACATTTGTTAGGTTTCTTCTCGGTATTCAACTCCGATGCTTTGAAAGATATAGAACTTATGAAAGGAGCATTTCCTGCAAAATATGGCGGACGACTTTCTTCCGTAATGGATATTCGTATGAACGAAGGCAGTATGGAACGCTGGAATGTAAAGGGCGGCATAGGTTTACTCACATCACGATTTACAATTGACGGCCCTATTATCAACAATAAAATGAGTTTTATGTTGGCCGCTAGAAGAACCTATATTGATAAAGTTCTACAATTAGCTGGTTCGAATCTCCCCTATTATTTCTATGATATTAACGGAAAAATGAATTACAAACTTTCAAAAAGAGATCGAATTTATCTTTCGGCTTATTTAGGAAGTGATGTTTTATACGCAAATGGGGAAAGCGAAACGGATGAAGGAATCGATTCGTTTGGATTGGGTTTTGATCTTGGAAACCTAACGACTTCTTTGCGTTGGAATCATGTGTATGAAAGCGGAAAACTGTTTTCAAACTTGAGTATTCATCAGACAAGTTTTCAATATTCTATTTTTGGAAATACGAGCGACAATTCACTAACGATCGAATCTACTATTCAAGATTATGGATTTAAAGCAGATTGGGAATGGTTTCCTATAACAAATCACCGTGTGTATTTTGGTTTGGGATTAGTGAAGCA